>JAISKC010000030.1 GCA_031261345.1 Eubacteriales Family XIII. Incertae Sedis bacterium
ATGACAGAGTCTGTCGGGAGTGCATCTGTTGGTAGGGTTGTTTCTGTTTGGCCTTCTGGAATGGTAATATTTACAGTTTTTACCGTTTCGCCATCCAGTTGGAAAATTATACTAGGAGATACCCCCCCTTGGCATTATTTCCCAGTTCGCTTCCAGCAAACACAAATGTCGGAACCATCGTCATGAGCATTACTAGGGTCAACAGTATTGCTATACCCTTCTTCCCGCTCATAAGGCGCCCTCTCAAACTACTCGTAGATTTCATCTTCTCTTTCAATTTCTTTACCCCCTGAATTTCTTTGCCATCGCTATGGCCAATACTATTACTATTACTGTTACTACAACTATTAAAACAACCTGAGCTATAACTTTATCTTCAAACACAGTCGCCCGTGCTTTACTGCCGTTACTATACATATACCCAAACTTTTGAGTTTGAAACATTTTTTTGAGATTTTTTTCAAAAGAATTTTTTATTAACCCCACGGCAAGCGTCAAAAAGAAATTCCCCAATCTCATGCCTTACATACAAGTAGAGTAAAAAAATATCACAATACTGCCTGCAAAAGGTGTATTTCACGTAAAATTTTAGTAAAATTCAAAAACACCCCACAAAAAAAGGATGGAAAGCGTATCACAGAATACACCATTATCAAATTTTTTCCGATAAGTTTTTTTGAGAGCCTATGGCAACAGGTCAAATAAATCCATGATGTTGTCTATGATCAGGTCGGGGGCTACTGCCTCCCTCTTTTCTTCCGGCAGGGCGACCGAATAGCTGACGAGGACGGAGATGGCTCCGGCGTTTTTGGCGGCCTCGATGTCGAAGGTGGAATCGCCGACCATAAGTGCGCGGTCCGCGGTGCTCCCTACTTTGTCCAGCGCCATGAAGACCGGTGTTGGATCCGGCTTGTGGATTTTGGTGTCGTCCGCCGTAATGATGACGTCGAAATATTCGGTGAGCTCAAAGTGGTCGAGCGCCATCATTGTCGAGTTCGTCAATCTCGAGGTAACGAGGGCGAGCTTGAAATCCTTTTCCTTGAATAGAGGCAGGGCCTCCCTGACACCCGCAAACGGACGTATATTATCCAGAAAATTGTCGTATTGATAGCTTCTGTATGTGGCGACCGATTCTTCATACGGATGGTTCGGAATGAGCTTGGGCACTGTCACTTCAATCGTTTCGCCGAAATAGCTCTGCACCGCATGCCTGTCAGCCGGCTCGCCCGTCAGCTTCTCGATTGCGTAGGTCCACGACTCAAGAATCAGTTCGTTCGTGTCCATTATCGTCCCGTCAAAATCGAGAATTATCGTATCGATGCCTTTGTAATCTTTGTAATTCATGAATAGCGTCCCTAGTCCCGCTGCTTCAACTTTTCGTTGATGAACATGTCGAGCTCCCCGTCCATCACCGCTTGCACATTTCCCGTTTCCGCGTCGGTGCGGTGGTCTTTGACCATCGAATATGGGTGGAAAACGTATGAGCGTATCTGGCTGCCCCAAGTGATTTGGCTGTAGTCCCCCGCGAGCTCCGCGAGATTGTCCTTGTGCTCGCGCTCGGCGACCTCGATGAGTTTTGACTTAAGGATGCGCATGGCGACGTCTTTGTTCTGGTGCTGCGACCTCTCGTTTTGCACGGATACGACGATATTTGTCGGGATATGAGTAATTCTGATGGCTGAATCCGTTTTGTTGACGTGCTGGCCGCCGGCACCGCTCGCCCTGAAAGTATCTATGCGGATGTCATCAGGACTGATTTCGATGTTGATTTCGTCGTCTATTTCAGGCATGACATCGACCGATGAGAACGATGTATGCCGTCTGGCAGATGAATCGAAAGGGGAAATTCGGACTATGCGGTGCACGCCCTTTTCCGTCTTGAGGTAGCCGTAGGCATTTTCGCCCGCCACGAGGAAGGTTGCACTTTTGATACCGCCTTCGTCCGCGTTCTGCAGGTCGAAGAGCTTGACCTTGTATTTTCTTTTCTCTGCCCATCTGTTGTACATTCTGTAGAGCATTTCCGCCCAATCCTGAGCGTCGGTGCCTCCCGAGCCCGCGTGAATGGTGACTATCGCATTGTTCGCGTCGTATTCTCCGTCGAGCAGTGTGTCGATAGTCCTCTGCGCCAAAGTGTCCTTGAAATCCTTGAAGGCTTCCCTGACTTCCGCGGCCATGCCTTCGTCGTTTTCTTCCTCGGCGAGTTCAATCATCACCTCGACGTCTTCGAGCTTTGCCTTTAGGCTGCTAAAACCCTCAAGTCTCGTTTCACGATTCTTCTTTTCCTTCAGTAATTTGTTTGCCTGTTCGTGATCGTTCCAGAAATCCTGATTTTCACTGAGGGCCGTTATTTCATCTATTCGCTTTTCCAGCGATGCCAAATCCAAGGCCTCCGAGAGCTCGGAAAGCCCGCTTCTGGCATCGTCAAGTTCGTATTTTATCTGATCAAGTTCTAACATATTTCTCCTATTGCAGAAAATTGGTGTGATACTTTGCCGTTAGAGTTGTATATGGGCTAAATGAACGCGACCTTTCCATCTTCGTTGAATACCATTTCGGATGGTCGTTTATTTTTTCTAAACCTCTCAAATTCATTTTTTGTGAGTTCTCTTCCAACTTTATCTCTATAATTGACAGCGGCACGCATATCATAGTCCATCAAACTTTTGTCTGGAATCACAATTAATCCCGAAAAAAGTTCAGTATTTTCTTCTATATTATTTTTATTCATAATACACCTCATCTCTGTTTAGAAATTCTTCAATCAATTTCCGACTTGCTTGCTCTCTAAACACCAATTTATCACCATAAATCCGCTCTGCCCCATAATATTTTATGTAATGCTCAACTAGGTTTGTTTTACTGATAAATGCGACAAAGCCGTCAAACCCAGCGATGAAAGCATCTTGCGCAACATATGCAAATAAAGTACCTGCAATGCCTTCATATCTTCGTGAATTGCCTCTGTTGCGTGGGTCTATTTCAAGTGTATATGCATTGTTCAGTAACGAAGTTGTATCCCTATCAAATTCAACAATACCTTCTATCTCATCTTCAATAGTTAAAGCAATTTTTTTGGCACTCGCAGAGGCACGTAATTCCCAGTTAAAAGACCAACCTCTTTTACTCAAAGTTTGTGCAGCCTTCTGTGTAATTACTGTCTCTTTCAGAATCATCATATGTTAATTATACCACTATTACGTCTGTAAAAGGGACGTATAACGTGACCTTGACAAATGTTTATAGAAAGAATATAAATGATTCATGGAAAAGAAGATAACAGATGTTGAAATGGAAGTAACTATGAGTAAGGAACTATTTAGACGCGAGCTTTCAGGGTTCAAACCTTATGTACAGGGGAAGCCTATTGGAGCAGTGCAACGGGAATTCGGATTGGATAGAATAGAAAAGTTAGCTTCGAATGAAAATCATTTTGGGGCATCGCCGAAAGCGGTTGAGGCTATACGAGAGGACTTAGACAACCTCCTTTATTACCCCGAAAGTTACCCTCACAATCTGATGAGCGAACTTGCTGAATATCTCGGCGTTCCGAAGGAACAAATCACTATCGGCTCAGGTGGCGAAGGGCTACTGTGGCAAATTGCGCTCTCTTTTATAAACGACGGCGACGAAATCGTCACTGCAAATCCGACCTTTGATGTGTATCGTATAGCAACATCTCTTCTCGGTGCTGTCACTGTGACGGTTCCGCTACGTGGCCAAGGATATGACATTGATGGAATGCTCGCTGCTGTGACGGACAAAACCAAGTTGTTCTTCCTCTGCACGCCGAACAATCCAACTGGACATATTGCGACTTCGAAAGAGATCGACCGACTTGTGCGTGCGCTTCCAGAAGGTGTAGTCCTTGTACTTGACGAGGCTTATTATGATTTGGCAGCGGTGCGCGCAGACTTTCCGAGGGACAACATTCGCATCATTTCTGAGCGGCCAAACACCATTGTGCTCAGGACGCTTTCAAAAACTTATGGCCTCGCCGGCGTTAGGTTTGGCTATACTATATCCTCACCCGAAATAGCACAAAGGCTCGCGATGGTCGGACCTCTGTTCAAAGTCAACAGGCTCGCAATTGCCGGAGCCTCGGGTGCGCTCAAGGATACGGAGTACAGAGATTTCTACGTGAGAGAAAACGCGAAGGCCATCGATGACCTTTCGGCATACGTGCTCGCCAAGGGTTGGTCGCACTTTCCGACTTATACAAATTTCATGTGGATCGACAGCGGGCTTGATTCGGAAGTATTGTTTAAT
This sequence comes from Eubacteriales Family XIII. Incertae Sedis bacterium, assembly GCA_031261345.1. GTDB lineage: Bacteria > Bacillota > Clostridia > Peptostreptococcales > Anaerovoracaceae > JAISKC01. The sequence goes on from JAISKC010000030.1 coordinate 4,267, forward strand.
GAACTGCAGAAGCGTGGCGTGATAATCAGAGCAGGTTATCTATGGGGCGAGCAATGGCGGACGTATTTCCGCATCAGCACCGGCAGACCCGAGCAAATGCAATTCTTCAAGGATAAGCTTGACGAGATTCTGGCTGAATGGTAGATGCGCTGCTAGAGGCTCACTCCTTGCGGATTGTGTCTGTGCCTACGTAGGGCTGCAATGCCTTGGGGACGGCGATAGATCCGTCCGCTTGTTGGTAATTCTCGAGTATCGCCGCTACGGTGCGACCTACAGCGAGCCCAGAGCCGTTCAGAGTGTGAACGAATTCCGGCTTGCTTTCAGGCGTGCGTCTGAAGCGGATTCCGGCTCTGCGCGCTTGAAAATCTTCGAAATTGCTACAGGAGCTTATCTCAACATAGCGGCCGTAGCTCGGCATCCAAACTTCGATGTCGTAGGTCATGGCTGACGAAAACCCGACGTCGCCGGTGGACAGGGCTACAACCCTGTAGGGTAGCTCGAGCCGCTTCAGCACCTCTTCCGCCGCCAAAGTCAAAGACTCCAGCTCGTCATAAGAGTTGTCTGGATTGACGAACTTCACGAGCTCAACCTTGTTGAACTGGTGCACGCGTATCAGACCGCGAGTATCGCGTCCAGCGGATCCGGCTTCCTTGCGGAAACACGGAGTATATGCGGTAAAGTAAATCGGCAAGTCCGCCCCCTCGAGTATCTCTCCGCCGAGCAGATTTGTCAGCGGCACCTCAGCGGTGGGCACGAGGAAAAAATCCTTCGCAGGAACATGGAACATATCGTCTTCAAATTTCGGAAGCTGTCCGGTGCCCGTCATCGCCGCTCTGTTGACCATGAAAGGCGGGAGTATTTCTTTGAAACCGTGTTCCTCCGTGTGGAGGTTGAGCATGAAGTTGGTCACCGAACGCTCAAGCCGAGCGCCGAGACCCTTGCTCACGGAGAAGCGAGCACCGCTTATCTTCGCGGCTCGCTCAAAATCAAGGATATCCAAATCCGTGCCGAGGTCCCAATGTGGGACGGGATCAAAATCAAACGTGGTTGGCTCGCCAACCCGGCGAATCTCCACGTTTTCAGAGTCATCGGCCCCGATGGGTGCCTTTGCGTTCGGAGTGTTCGGAATTCCGAGCAGGACCTCATTCAGACGCTCTTCAACGTCTGCGAGGACGAGAGTCTTTGCCTTTATCTCCTCGGAAAGAGTCTTCATTTCAGCGAGCACTTCGCTGGCGTCGCCGCCCTCTTTCTTGATGAGGGGGACTTCCTTCGACACCACGTTTTGGCGACTTCTCATAGCTTCGGTCTCAGCCAAAACTTTGCGTCTCTCCTCGTCGAGAGCACGCGCTTGCCCAAGTCCAAAGTCGCCATGCCCACGCGATTCGACCGCCGCGAGCACTCCGTCAAAATCTTCTCTTATCCTTTTTATATCCAGCATTTTTTACACCCGTCCTCATTTACAAAATGGATTGCGGGTCTAGCCCGCAATGACGTACTGCCCGTCCTAGATGATATTCTTCGAATACACTACGTAGTCGTCCCACAGCTTCTCCATACACTTCGCCAAGCCTACCTGTAGCGACGACGCCGTATCGTAGTCCTCCGCCTCAAGCGACTCCTTGATGCGGAGAAGCACCGACTTACTGTCGCCTCTATCCTTCGCGATGTAGTTTCTGAGCTTTTCAATTTCCGTCCACTTCGCACAGTCATACGCGTCGCTGTCCTCATGCATAGGATAGCAGCCTCTGACCCGAATGAGAGCGTCAACCTGCACCCTGTTCTGCAGCTCGGTAGCCCACTGCGCGACGATAGCCGTATAGTAAGACTCGAGGAGCTTTTCAGTGAAAATACCGCCTTTGAGCAGCACCGCAAACTTGTCGGGATACTTGCCGAAAGCACCGGCATTTTCCCAGACGGTTTCCGGCGGCTTGCTGAAGATTGCGTCTCTTTCCTCCTGCGTGTATTCCTCGAACACATCCTTCTCCGAGCGATACTCTCTATCCCTCTCGAGATAGAAAACTTCGTCTCCGGCCTTCTTGGATATGATCTGCTCAAGCTCCTTAGGAGTCTTTTCAGCAGAGGCGACAGCCTCGATACCATCGAGCATAGTGAGATAAGCGGCGGCCAAAATCAGGTAGCTGTTGGATTTTGGACAGGGCGCCCGAAGCTCAAAACGAGTCGCAAGCGGATTGTCCTTCTCGCGAACGAGTCCCGCGAGAACCGTACGATTTCTGGTCGTAGAAGCCGGATCGTGTCCGAGCGAAGTAACGATACAGACAGGGGCCTCAAACCCAGGCTTCAGCCTGTTGAGCGCATCGATAGTAGAAGCTACAAAAGGATTGACTACTTCATAGTTTTTCAGAAGTCCCATGATGGCGCCAAAGCCAATCGGCGACAAAAATTCTTCATCAGGCTTGACCGACGAAAACAGATTGACAAGTTTTCCGCCCGTTACCTTCGCGGCCGCACCGATATGAGTGTGCTCACCGTTTCCGGCGATACCTTCTATGGGTTTCGCCAAGAAGTTCACATCAAGTCCGTAGGTTCTGAAAACATCCTTGACCACATATTTGACGAAGAGCTCATTGTCGGCCGCCTGAAGAGCATTGTCGTAGGCCCAATCGATTTCTAGCTGCTCCATTATGTGCGTGTAGTGGCCGCTATCACCGAGCTGCGCCTTGACTCCGCCGACCTCTTTATGCCCCATCTCGACGCCAAATCCGTATTTGCCCAAAAGAGTGATAGTCTCTTCGAGAGCCGTTCTGACGGCACCACGCGTCCTCTGCCAATACTGCTCCTTGAGCTCCTGCGAGGTCGAAAGCTGCTCTCTGTCGCCCTTTTCCTCCGGCGTCATCACCCAAAATTCGAGCTCGGTCGCAGCCGTCAAGACGATCTCGGAAATCTCCTCTTCCTCCGAAAGTCCTATTATGGGCTTGATATAAGGATGCTCGGCTATAAGGGATTTCACCCTCTCGCCGAAATACGAAACCGTATTTTTAAGTATTTCCCTCGACCCGACCTCGGTCTTGTCGTTGTGCACGAGCGTAGCAGGAATTCTGAGCGTTCCCACATACCGTCCCGTCTTACTTATGACATTATCCAAATTGTAATCGACATACCAGTTGACATCGAGATCGGGAATGATGTCAACCTTCGCATTGTTCAGTTCTGAAATCTTCGGGAGGACAACGCTCGACCCATCGGTTTGCACACCTTTTTTGAGAAGTTTTTCAATATCCTTCTTGAACAATTCAATCGGAATCTTCTCGTCGGTATCATGACCGCCGAGGTCAACTCCGACCATCGATACGAATTGCACTTCCGGATGTTTGTCCAAAAGTTTTACAATCGCATCGCCCGTGTGCTTATCCTTTGGAATAACGTAGAGCATCTTGTCAAACATATGCTACTCCCTTCTTCTTACCTTCCTCTATAAAACGACTACTCCGCAGACAGCATCTCAAGATACCTCTGCAGATTTGCTAATTCCTTTCCGTAACCGGCCCAGTCGCCGCTCTTCTGGAGCTCAACCGCATTGCTATAAGCCTCGTTCGCAGCCGCTATGAGTTCTTTTTGACTCATGCCCACATCGCCGCCGTCCGCACCATCTCCAGCGTCCACCTCATCACCATCGACCGAATCCTCACCATCATCGACATTTTCAGAGCCAGGCAAGGTAGCCGTATTGTCGCCAACCCCCTGCCCGAACATGGCATCAAGAGCCTCCGCAAGAGTGGTCTCATAAGCAATCTTATCATTGTAGTAAATGATTACTCGCTTGACCTCCGGCATAGAGGAGTTGCTCGCCTTCAGATAGATGGGTTCGACATACATTATACTGTTTTCGATAGGAATTACAAACATATTCCCTCGGCTGTAGGTCGATCCGGAATTTTCCCAAAGCGAGAAATCCTTCGAAATCGTCGCGTCCTGCGCAATCTGCGCGTCAACCTGCGACGGCCCCATGACAATCTTGCCCTTAGGGAATTGATAGAGCACGAGCTTCCCGTAGTTTTCGCCATCGTTTCTGGCCACCAAAAGACTCGTCATATTGTTCTTGTCCTTGGGCGTGTAAGGAATGGAATTGACGAACTCCACGCTGTCCTCGCCCGGAAGTTTCATGATGTAGTAATTCGGTGTCATAGGAACTTCCTTGTCGGAGGCGCCGAGCTTTTCGTTTGCTATATCCCAGCGATCCTCGCCCTGATAGAAGACGTTCACGTTCTTGACGTGGTATCTCTTGTAGACGTTCGCCTGAATGTTCAGCATCGTGCCAGGATACCTGATGTGCTGATCGACGCCCTTGGGCATATCCTTAAATTCCCTGAACAGCTTCGGATAAATTTCCTTCAGCGTATTGGCAACGGGATCCTTGTCGTCCACACGATAAAATCCGGTGTCGCCGCTATATGCGTCTATTACTACCTTCACGGAATTCCTGATGTAGTTTGTCGTGTCGCCCGCCGCGATATTGTAGGGCTCCGAATATGGATACTGCTTGCTCGTCGTGTAGGCGTCTATCACCCAGTAGAGCTTGCCCTCCGCCGTGACCATGTAGGGGTCCGAATACGAGAGATAAGGCATGATTTTCTCGACGCGCTCCGCGATGTTTCTGTTGATGATTATCTTGGAGTCCTTAGTAATGTTCGAGGACACGAGCAGCTTCATGCTCCTCTCCTGTATGGCGAACATCACCCTGTTGAACAGATTGAGCTTGATGCCCGAATCGGCGTCAAACGTGGTCGAGGCGTTGTCCGTCCCCGTTGGATAATCGAACTCCTCCTCCTTCGTGTTCACGACGATATACTCGTTCGAAAGCTCCCCGAAGTAAATCTGAGGTGTCGTGATTTCTATCTCTTCCACCTGAGATTCGGGTGGAATGTTCTTGATAAGAAGATCCGGCTGACCGCTCGTCGTAACCTTGTCAACCCTCGAGAGGGTGACGCCGTAGCCATGCGTGTATTTCAGATGCAAGTTGAGCCACTGTTGCGGTAGCTTGCTCTCGTCGATTTCTCTCGCCGTCAGGAAGGTCTGCGTGTATTCGCCGTTGATCATATACCTGTCAACATCGACGTCGTTGAAATCGTAATACTGCCTGATACTCTGCGTAGAATTGTAGAATATCTTCGCAGGATCGTAGTCGTTTATTCTGATATTTTTGATGGTATCCTTGTTGTTCACGATGTCTTCGCCCGTCAACTCGTTGTCCGCGGCGAAGTCCTTGACGCTCACGTTTTGAAGGTCGTAGGCGTTCTGCGTATACTCGATATTGTATCCGAGATACTTGCTTTCCTTGTTGATAGCATCGGGCGAAACGATGAGGTTTTGAACCAAAGTTTCAGCACCCATGCCGACTACGCCGAGTGCAACCATGATGATAGGCACGACGATAACGGTCTTCAGTTTCTTCTTTTTGATACCGATGGCAAAAGCTATGGCGGCAATGACCGAAAGGACTATCAACGCTCTATAGACCCAGAGCGTGATGTTGATGTCCGTGAAAGCCGCACCGTAGAGGACGTCCGTGCTCGTATAGAGCAAATCAAACTGCCTGAGCAGGAAGTTGATGCCGACCATGAGGAAGAACAAAATGCCGAGCACCGTGATTTGCTTCGAGGCGATATGGAAAATCTCCTTGAATTGGCCGCTGCCCGCCTGCACCTGAGGTTTTGCCTTGGCCTTTCCGCCGCCAAATGTATCAGGGTCAATGCCGAAGGACTTGAGCAAATTCTCGAAGAACGGGCTCGCCTTTTTCGCACTCGCCTTTCTTCTCGCGCTCAATTCATCCTCTTCTTCCACGTCCGGTTCAGCCTTAGGAACGCTGCTCGCCGGTGCAATGCTGAGAAGCAGTGCGTAGTAAACGAAGGTCATGAGAGCAAAGATGATGATGCCGACTATGACGATGTTGTTCACGCCGTGAATGAACTGCAATTTGAACAGGTAGAACGAGACATCCTGATTGAATATCGGGTCCTTGATGTCAAACGATGTGCTGTTTCCGAACTGCAATGAGGTGAACCAAACGCTGTTTATCGTGATATACGAGATGACCAGCGATGCTATTGCGGATATGATGACGCCGATACGGCTCTGCCCTTTTTTGCCGAGCCTTTCCTTGGCGACGATGGTTCTCTTGTGATAGCCCTTGTTGATTGCTCTGAGGTAGAGTATCCCGAGCGTGAAAAGGACCACGAACACGGGCACACCTATCTCGATCTTTGTGAGCAACTCCTTGAGGAACACGCTGACATATCCCAAATCCTTGAACCACAGGAATTCAGTAATGAACCCCGTGAGTAATGCAACCAAAGCAAACAGTACTACAGCCACTACGATAATGATAATTATTGCTTTCTTCAATTTGTCGCTCATTTTATCTCCTTAAATTAAGCTTCTGCTACATGTCATTGCTTTTGCTACATGCCATTGCCTCTGCTATGGATTGCGGGTCGAACCCGCAATGACAACTTTGCTAAATCTTCTTTACAATTGATTCGAGCTCTTCTAATGCTTCCTTGGGGAGTGCGTCCCTGCCAGCCTTGAATTCATTTCTCGACTTCACATAATCAACCCTGCCTTGGAATGACTTCTTGACGAGTTCCTTGTACGCCGCGTCGGAGAAGTTTGGAATAAAGCCTTCAATATCGAGGGTTTCAATGCCAGGAAGCGAACCAAATGGCTTGAACTCTCCCGTGCCGTCAACGATTGCCTCGATGATACCGATAGTTACTTCCTTAGGAATTTTCTTGTCGAGGAAATGCCCCGTGTTCACGACATAGCAAGCAACGCCTCTGTTCTCAAACAGGAACTTGAACTTGTCATAATCGTTGACCAAAGGATACGTCCTGAACGGATTTGCGTAGTTCTCAAACACGAGTGCATCGGGATCGACACCTTCGGCGAGTTTTTCGGCCGACGACCGCTTAGTCGCGAGGCAAGCACCCATTACTGAGGCGAGCACGGGATTTGTGAGCTTGACGACGGGCGGAAGCGAGTGGTCCTTCATGAGCCAGAACACGGTGTTGATAGGCTCGTCCATCTTGTCCACCCTATTCGGTGCCCAGAGCTTCGACTTGATTGCGCGCCCATTGCCGTTTCTGATGTCCTCGGTAACAAGGACCTTTTTGCCTTCGTTGTCCAAGGTGATACCGCAATTTTGTACGGTAATGAGAAACTTATTGTCGGGTGATGTGAGCGGGTAATCCTGTGTTTTGTCGAAATATGAAGGTTCGAGAGCAACGGTCGAGCCGTCCTCTGAGCTGATGATGTAAGCGTCGTCGTGAAGCACAGTAACGTCGTATTTGCCTTCGTGCTTTGCGTGCGTGAGTGTCGATTTGCCCGAGCCCGAAAGTCCGAATACACCGAGGACATGCTTGCCGCCGTCCTTCTTCACCATTCTCTTGAGTCCGCCATGACACGATGCATAACCGTTTCTGTTGGCTATGCCCCAAGCGAGTGTGAGCGTACCCTTCTTGTGCTCCCCGAAATATCTCATTCCGAGAAGACACGCACAGTTGTGCTCCGGATCGAAATAGGCAAGCCCATCAGGGAACTTAGGATGCTTGAAGTCCGGATCCGACAAGATGAAAATTTCGGGCTCGTCGCCAATCGGCTTCGAGTCGGCATATATCTTGTCATAAATCTCGTTGATATACTGGAAATTGAGTAGCCAGTTGAGAAGAGTATTCTCATATGTCTCCGGAATCAGCAGGTTCGCCTTGATGATGAAATCCTTATCGAGACCGATGTATGACTGCGCGTGATACATAGTCTTGTATCTCGTATTGTAGGCGGCCTCTCTCAAGACCTTTGCAATGTCGGCCTCCTCGACGCCAACCTCGCCCAAGATGACCCTTGCGCCTGCAAATCTGCCGACCGTTTCTCCATCGTTGAAGAGCAGAATGTTCGCGCCGTCGGGAAGTCCAATCTCTTCCGGCTTGAAGATGGGCATGTCCGTTTCGACCGTGCCGGTTGTCTCCTTCGCCAAACGATATGCCTCCTTGAGGTCGTTCAGCCTCTTGACATTGTTGCCATAAAATGCCGTCTCAATCGTTGTCCTCGACATTGAAAAAGCTCTTTTTCCCTGAGTGATATCCTCTCTTCTAAATCCTGAAATACTTGACATGCGTACTCCTCCTATCTTTCTCCTAGTTTACTTCCATCATTGCGGGTCCGTCCCACAATCCACTAACTATTTTATAATCTCAATATCCTCAACCTTGAGACTTTTATCAACCACAGCGAGTGAATAGACCTTGTTCCGAACCATCTCGGTTGCTCCCTCCTCGCCAAGTGTGATGATCTCCTTTGTCCAGACGAATACTTTCGTCCGATCCAGCCTTATATCTCCTATACCCAAGTATTTGAAAGTGACCGCAATATCTGCGCCGCCCTTCTCGCCTTCAAGAATGGTTTTGATTTTGTCGCCTGTTGTCCAATCGAAAATATCATCGTTTGTGCCGCTCATGTAGGACACCCAATCCGAATTGTATCCGATGATGCAGGCGACCGCGGTTTCGTCGATAAGAATGTTCTTTTTCCCATCTTTCGTCAACAGGTTGTTGGTAATAGCCGTTGAATTGGAAATTCCGGATGTTTGATACACCGACGCGGGATTGTAGGCGGCCTCTGAATCCGCCGCAATCTGCTCTATGCTCGTCTTGCTCGGCACCTGACTGGAAACGAGAGCATTCTTGTTCGCAGTAGGCGTGATGGCTTCCGTTTCGCCAGGATTGGCGACCTCTTCCTCGGTAGCCGGTTCCGCCCCGAAGAGTTTTTCGCCGATGAGGCTCATCGCATCCCTGACGTAGTATGCGCCATAGGTATCCGGTGCAAACTTGAGGAGTGCGAAGCAGACTATGCATATGAGCACGGCCATCGTGGCTATAGTAATGAGCACCGATATAATAATTTCCTTTGCGGTCGGCTTGTCCGAGGATTTTTTAACCTCGGGCTCCTCACCCTCTGTCATTCCGGCCTCACCCTTTGTCATTCCGGCCTCACCCTCTGTCATTCCGGCCTCCGAGCCGGAATCTGGCTCGTCCTCCTTTGCAGCTTCGGCCTCACCCTCTTGCTTTGGCTCCGATGGAAGTCCCAAGTCCACTGACTCAAGTGCCGCAAGTTCCTCTTCGGTCATACTGCGAACAATCGTAGCCTGTTCTGTAGGCGCAGGTTCTGCCACCTCGGGTTCTTCATGACCATAGAAGAATTTGTATTCGCTTTCTGTCTTCTCAGGCTCATCTGCTACCGCCTCGGGCTCCGGCTCTTCTTCTGTCGGTTCATCAAACGGAAAGACGATGGGCGGATCAATTTTCTCTGCCGCATCCACTACAGGCTCGTCGCTTATCTGGGGAACGAAAGTCTCCTCGTTAAGCTCCTCAAGAAATTCCTCAAAGACGGCCTCATCATCGGCCTCCTTTGCAGCTTCCTCCTCGGCCTCACTCTCTGTCATTCCGGCCTCAACTTCTGTCATTCCGGCCTCCGAGCCGGAATCTGGCTCGCCTTCAACAACAGGAAACTCAATAGTAGGCTCGTCCACATTCACGGACTCAAGCTCATCGAAAAAATCAAAATCAGGGCTGTCGTCAACCTCATCGTCCTCGGCATCATCAGGTTCAGCGTCAGTCAAAGCCTCCGGCTCGCCAATCACTTCAAGCTCAGAAACTGCCGCCGCCTCGATGGGAATTTCAGGCTCTATCACCACCGGCTCTAGCTCTATCTTGGGGACAACCTCGCCCTTCTTCTCAAGCTCGCTATCGACCTTCCGCCTTATCTCCTTCAGAATATCCAAATCCGCATGGGCAAGATAGCTCTCAATGCGCTCCTCCACATAGGCCTTGGCATTGTCGCCCGTCACCAAAACGTCCGGTGTCGGCTCCACATCATCAAAAGGCTCTTCGTCCACAAATTGATTCTTAGGTTCGGGAAGCGTCGCCTGCCTCTTGCGAATTTTTTCTATCTCATCGTCGAGAAGCTCCTGAAACTCCTCGTTCTTCTTGTCCACCTCAAACTTCGAAATCTCAATAGGATCCTCGGACAAATGAAATATCTCGTCCGTCACGGAGGGCTCCTCCACCAAAGGAGTTTCCACCGCCTCAGGCACCCCTGAAGGAGCCTCTGTCATTCCGGCCTCCGAGCTTTTTTCCACTTCCTCGTGTTTCTCAGGAACATTACTGAAAAACGACGGGATTTTCACATCGCCGAAAACGAACTCTTTTCCGAAATCCCTATGCAAAAGGTCGTCCGCAGTCTCCGGATCCGTAGTCTCCGGCTCCGTAGCCTCCGGAATAGCGGGGGCTTCCTCCAGAGCGGGTTTCTTCTTCCCCTCGGCAATCTCCCTGCGACGCCGCTCAATCCTCTCGGCCGCCGTCAACCCATCATCTTCCCCATAGAGAATCTTATTTATTGCGTCAATTATTTCGTCGCTCATCACACACCTTCCAAATAATGCACCGTGTTGCTGTAGCAATCAGACATAGCTATAACAATAAGCGTTATACTCATATAATCAAAAAATTATATCTTATATGCGGGAATTTTTCAAATATTCCGCCAGCTTTTTCCACGCTTCCTGCGTCGCATTGAATTCCATGAAATGCTTCTCCACGGCGGTATCGTATCTGTTGAGCTCGTCCAGTATTTTCATAAATCTCAAATCGTCGAAATAGTCGCTGAGTTTCGGCAGCGTGGCGGTGAGATTTTCACGCATGAGATCGATAGTTTCCGCGTATTCATCGCGTCTCGTGATGTATAGAAGCAGTGGTTTGTAACGAACCCAACCGATACAGGCCGAGTAAAAACGGGCGACGATTTTCTTCGATTTTGCGGAAATATGCGAGAGCTTTTCCGGAAGCACGCCCTCAAGCAGGGTGGTGTATAGCGAAAAGCCGTCATGGAAAGTGTAGCATGGAACCGAAAGCACCGTGCTATCAGACAAACAGGTGCTCAAAAATGTGTCTTCGCCTCTCGCGGAAGGCGGATTGTAAAATGCGCTCAAGCCACTGGGATCTCGCAGATTGATGCACAGATTTGAACCCGAAATGAACTTCTTCTTTCCGACTTCCAAAACCTCGGTCGCCGCCCCGTCAAGAATCTCCGGCTCAGCATAAGTGATACTGCCACTTTCCATCAACTTGCGAATACTATCCCACGAGATGATGTCGTTGCTGATGGCCTCGATAAAAGTCTGAAAGTCCTTTTCTCCCATCTTTTCGTTGAAGGTCAAATTCGGAATGGGCGAAATGTATCCGCAGTGGTGCCCACAGGTGATGTCCGCCTCGTCTATCGACGCTAAATGCGTGGACAAAATCTGCTGCCCAATCCAATTTTCGCTGCCGCCACGCTCCTGCACAGCCAGAGGATATTCATCGTCGTCGAGAAACAATATGGCGTCCATACCCTGCTTTGCGGCCGCGTACAAAATGGCATTTCGCTTTCCCGCATAGCCTTTTTCAAAGAGCAAATCCGACTCCCGCTTGCTCAGCACGCCCCTCTGCTTCAGCAGTCTCGCCTCGGTCTGTATCGTAGTGCGGTCGATGAAAACTATTTCGCTCAACATTTCCCTAAGCTCAATATTTATGTTCGTATAGTCTTTTCTCTGGGTGTTTCTGTATTCGAGATCATAGGCGACAAACAGGCTCAACTCGACCGATTCGCCTGCCGACAAAATGCGGCTTCCCCAGCACTTCAGGTAAGTAGCCAGTACATTACGAAAACTTTTTCTACCGGTAATGAAGCCGATTCCGACTTTTCGTGTAGATTTAATCATGCCAGTTCCTATCCGCCTGTCGGCTACGCTGAAACGGGCACGGTATTATATCAACGCTGTTGTGGGAATATTCGGTGATACCATATTATAGCATATATTGGCGTAATTTTTCCAAAACGATATCGAAATCCAAAGGCTTGCCGATGTGGTCGTTCATGCCGGAGGCTATGCTCTTGTCGATGTCTTCCCTGAAAACGTTCGCCGTCATGGCGATGATAGGAATCTCCTTCGCCCTAGGCGTGCTTGATGCACGAATTCTTCGCGTCGCCTCGTATCCGTCCATCTCCGGCATCTGCAAATCCATGAATACCATGTCGTAGCGGTCGGGCTCTTTCAGGAACATACTCACGGCTTCAACACCGTTCATCGCGCAATCGACAGAAATCTGCGTCGGCTCAAGCAATGCCATTACAATCTCCCTGTTTATCTCCACATCCTCCACGAGAAGAAGTTTGTAGCCGGAGAAATCGTCAATGGGTCTCTTGAAAGTCTCCTCTGCGGAGATTTCCCCATCCATCTGAGGCCCCCTCGCCTTTCCGCGAGTAGCTTCGATTGTGAACGAGAATGTAGAACCTTTCCCCGGCGCAGAATTGATCCAAATGGTTCCGCCCATCATTTCAACGATGTGCTTCGATATTGCGAGACCCAATCCTGTGCCACCAAAATGTCTCGAGGTGCTGCTCTCCGCCTGATGGAATGAGGCAAAGAGATGCGCTTGCTGTTCGTCGCTTATGCCGATGCCAGTGTCTATCACATCTATCTGAATCGTGCAGACGCCCCTGTGCTCTTTGACGAGGTGGGTATCGAGTGAAACCTTCCCTCCTTCGGGCGTGAATTTGACCGCATTTGAAAGAAGGTTCATAATGACCTGCGATAGGCGCTGGTCGTCCCCTATAAGGTTTCTGGGAATACTTGTGTCAATATTGACGCTGAAACTTTGATGTCGCTCTTCAACTCTGAAACTGATGATGTTCGTAACGTTTTGGAGTATGCTTTCGAAGTCAAACTCTTCCGGCGAAAGTTCCATCTTGTTCGCTTCAATCTTCGACATGTCCAGAATATCGTTGATGACTCCGAGCAGGTGGGCGGACGCCTCTTCAATCTTTTCAAAGGCATAATCCTTTTTTTCAATACTCTCCGCGGCTTCTCCGACGGAGGTCATTCCGATAATGGCGTTCATGGGCGTGCGTATTTCGTGGCTCATATTTGCGAGAAAATCCGATTTTGCCTGCGATGCCGCCTCCGCTTCATGTTGTGCCTTCGCGTTCATTCTCGTGTGGAATTTGATGAGAAGACAGATGAAACCACTGACTATTATGAAAGCCACCGCAATGTCCGAATACAGCAGATCCTCCGTAGCAATCGGTGTAACCTTCACCAAATTCATGTTTTGCGCGATGAAACAGGCTACGCAAATTACGATATATATCGACATCATGATGTAGAACTCTTTGCCGTCAAGCAGGGTGGCCAAAAGCACCACACCCAAGAGAAAATATGCCAACATTCCGCTGTATATGCCGCCGCTCGTAAAAAAGATGAACGGGAACAGGACAAAGCAGGCCATGCCCGATGTTACTATACTTCCAATCCTGTATTTGTGAGTTCTGTCAACCAAAATCAGTAGAATAATCAGACCGATCAACATTGCAAAGGTGGAGATGATGGATATAACCGACGAGGCTTGAAACGCGGTGCTCACAAATCCAAAGACGCTCACGCCTATACCGAGAATTGTGGATATATAGAAAAGCCTCACGTTGATGGGTGTTTCACTCGATATTATTTTTTCACTCAATAGGTTTTTGAACCAGCCATACATAGATGTTTCCCCCAATTGCCCCAATATATTATTACTTCAATACTATATATATACCCAAAAAAAAGCAATTGAAACATTTATTAGCGTAAAATTTGTGTAAAGTTTGTGTGAAGGGGCACTACGATTTGCCGATTTCAAATTCCCTTGTCATCGTTACTACGTTTTGGTTTTCGTCCTCTATGTGGTAGGTGAGCGTGTAGGGGCCGGTTTGATCGGCGTCCTTGAGCTCCTTGAACTCAGCTGAAACCTCGGAGCCGTCTCCTGTGAAAAGTGTTTGACCTGAGGAAGCCTCATCTATCTGCCAAGTGATATTTGTCTCGGCCAAGACAAAAGCGTCCCCGATGATTGTCGCCGAATCCGGATTTTGATGTCCGCAGTTGCAATCGCCACCCTGAAAAGCTATGCTGTCCACAGCCTCGAGTAGCTGCGAAGGAACGGCAGCACTTTCGGTGACAAGCGTTGTGCTGGCGATCTCGGGAGCTTCGTTGTAGTGCGTTACCGCAAATAGGGCCCCGCCAGAAATGACGGAAACCACCACTACCGCCGAAACGATCTTTGCAGCAAGAGTGCCCTTGGCCGCTCCGGAAAACTTCACGGCACCGGTGGCCGCAGCGGCTTTTGCGTTGAACGCGGCGAGAGCCTGTGCGGTTATCTGCTCCGATGCCTGCTGCTCAAGCACGCGGGAAATCACCGACACAGGAGCCACCGCGCCAAGCATCTTATTCATTTCTCCGCCTTCTTCCAATCTATCCTTCATCATTTTCCTCGCCTTTGTGATAAGACTCGACACGCTTTTCTCTTCAACGCCCTTGATGTTTGCAATTTCCTTCTGGCTCAGCCCATCATAGTAATACATGAATATCGCTTCACGTTTCGCAAGCGGAAGACTCATGATGACATCGTAGAGCTTTTTGCTGAGCTCCTTGTTCTCGACATACTTTTCGGGGATAAAATCATCGTCTTCGTCCGCGATGGAAATAGCCTCGTCTTCAATATCAATTTCTGTGCCGCGCCTCTGCCTCTTTTTCAGGATATCCATACAGCAATTATTCAAGATGCGATATATCCAGACGTTGACCGCCTCGGCAGTTTGAAGTTTGCCAAAATATCTGCACATCTTGAGCATCGCTTCCTGCGTGGCATCTTCAGCATCTTCCATATTGCTGAGCATACCAAACGCCGTGAAGAGCATCTCTTTCGACTTCTCCTCACAAAGCTGATTGAAAGCCTCTCTGCTCCCTCTCATAGCCTTTCGCGCTAATTCAACTATTTCCGGCCTTGCCATTAATTACTTTTCCCCTACCCCTTATAATACAGACGGCCTACGCCGCCAAAACACGTCCAAATTACAAAATCAATTCGTAGAATTTTCTCCCTCGTTCTTGTTCCAGTCCCATATGAGGATCATGATGAAGACCATTGCGATGACGAATAGACCGCCGGACTCGACGTAGTGAGCCCTGCTGAAAGATATGGCGGAAATCCCCATGACTCCGCTGACACCGTAGAGCATGAGGACGGAACGCCGCTGACCCATGCCTATCCGAGCGAGCTGGTGGTGAAGATGCCCCTTGTCGGGCTCAAAGATGGAGCGGCCGTGGGCCATTCTCCTGATCATCGCAAATCCGACATCGAAAATCGGCACGGCGAGCACGAGCATAGGCATAGCGGTCGCCATGATTGTAGCGCCCTTCGCCGGTCCTATTATCGAGATGGAGGCGAGTATGAAACCGAGGAACATCGACCCGCTGTCGCCCATGAAGACCTTCGCGGGATAGAAGTTGAACGGCAAAAATCCGATAGCCGAGCCAGCCAAAGCCATCATCGAAAAAGTTACTACATAAAATCCGTGGATATAGGCCGCATAAGCGATGGCGAGCGACGCGATGGCCGCAACTCCTGCCGCGAGCCCATCGAGTCCGTCTATCAGGTTGATCGTGTTCGTGATGAGCACTATCCAGACGACGGTGATGAGGAAACTGAGAATGATGCCGCCGGCCTGATCCTGCTGAAACTGTATGCCTAAAATGTTGATGGCGGGGATCCTGATTCCGAGTATGAAAGCGACGGCTGCGCAGCCTATTTGCCCGACCAATTTGAGGAGCGCCCGCATGTTGATGAGGTCGTCAACCACACCCACAAGATAGATCAAAAGCCCGCCCAATAGGACGGCTGTCAGTTTCTCAGTAACGAGCGGGGTGCCGACGAGGATTTCATATTTCACTAAAATGTAGTCCTTGCAGATGAGGAGCGTTACCATGAAGGCGATGAAAATAGCCATTCCGCCAAATCTCGGAATGGGCTTTTCGTGCATTCTGCGCTCGTCGCTCGGGATGTCGATTGCACCGATTTTGCGTGCGAAAACAATCGAAACCGGCGTCATCACAAGGCAGATGATGAGAGGCAAAAGCAGGCAAGCGAACGATATTAGTCTGACTGTTGCCAAGTCTGACATTCTAGTCCTCGGTCTCCGGTTCTATGTATACGATGGAGAGACCGGCTTCGCCGAGAATTTCCACGGCATATTCGTCGGGATAGCCCTCTGCGACTATTATCTTTTTGATACCCGCGTTGATGATCATCTTTGCGCATATGACGCAGGGCTGATGTGTGATGTAGATGGTCGCACCCTCGATACTGTGTCCGAACGAGGCGGCCTGAATGATGGCATTTTGCTCTGCGTGCAGAGCCCTACAGAGTTCATGCCTCTGCCCCGATGGGATTCCGAGCTCAACTCTGAGGCAGCCTCCCTTCTCTGCGCAGTGAAGGAGCCCTCTCGGTGCTCCGTTGTACCCCGACGCGATGATGTGCTTGTCCTGCACTATCACGGCTCCAACCTGCCGCTTGAGGCAAGTTGACCTTTCCGCTGTCAGTTTTGCAATACCCATGAAGTATTCGTCCCATGATGGTCTCGCCATTTTGTTTTCCTCCCGCATTTCCTAAAGTTCAGCCCAAATTTCGTCCGGCTGCTTGAATTTGTCTATCATCTGTCCGAGTTCCTCAGATGGCAGGGGCTTTGCAAACAGATAGCCCTGAAGGTAATCGGCACCGTTTTTCAGTAATTCCTGAAGCTGTTCCTTTGTTTCTACACCCTCGGCTATGAGCTTCATCTTTGCCTCATGAGCCATGTCCACGAGCACCTTCGAGAGGAACTTCTGATAGTCATCGTGTGCTATGTCGTCGATGAATTCCTTCTCGGTCTTGAGAATAGACACGGGCAAATTCTTCAGATTGTTGAAGTTTGAGTAACCGGTGCCAAAATCGTCAAGAGCCATCTTTATCTCCAGAGACTTCAGCCGCTCGATGGTCGTCTGCTCGTAGTCATTCTCGCTCAAATCCTGCGACTCCGTCACCTCAAGCGAAAGATTCTGCCCTGGGAATTTGTGCTTTTGAAGCGAAATCAAAACGTTGTTTATCAGCGTTTCGTCGCTCATTTGCGAAGGCGACAGATTGACATCGAGGAAGAAATCGTCGATGAACTGCAACTCCAGCTCCGAGCAAATCCTGATGGCGGTATCGAGCACCCAATATCCGAGCTTGTTGATGACGCCTATCTGCTCTGCTATCCTGATGAACACGAGAGGCGGCACTCTGCCAAACTCCGGACTATCCCATCTGCAGAGAGCTTCGAGACCAACCCAGATATGCTTTTCGGCATCCACAATCGGCTGGAAGTAGACATCGAAGCCAATCATACCCTCCTGTACGCAATTTTTCAGGCTGACTTCAAGCTGAAGATCCCGCCTGAGTATTTCGTCCATATCCGAATTGTAGACGGCGACGCTCTGAGTCTTCTTTGAAATATCGAGCGTCCTGTCGATGATGGACAAAATGTCGCTCGTGCTCGAAAAGCCGAGTCTGCCGTCAACGACACAAACCGCAATTCGACAGGAAATAGTCGTCAGGCCATCGCCGAGAACGACCTCCCAAGGCTCCTGAAATCGCTCGCTCAACCTATCGGCCAGTCCGCTCGCACTTATCATATCAGCATTATCAAAAAGCAGACAAAACTGGTCGCTGTCCACCCTATAAACCTCATAATTCTGCATATCAAAACTTCTAATCCAGTCGATAACGGTCTCAAGCAGAGCATCGACGACCGTCCGCCCGTAGGCATCGTTGATATATCGCAGTGAAATATAGTCAAAGGAGATGATGCAGTAATTCCCGCCCGGTCTCTCCTTCAAATCCAGTTCCATCTTTAGTCTGTTCGGTATGTTCATGCGACGGTCAAAGTAGGCCAGATGCGAAAGCTCCTCCCTGAGAAGTTTTTCGCTACTCGTGTCGATGATGGTGATGATGTGAGCTTGCCGACCGTCGATCCAATCGATACCCTGCCCCGTGCACTTGCCCCAGATGCCCAGCGTCGGATTGTAGAATTCGGTCGTGTTCGGTCCCAAATCGGGACAGCCCGTCCCGTCGAGATCCATGTCCCTCGGACAGTCTTCGCAGCGTCCACCGTCCTCGCCGGTTACGTATTCCCAACACTTCCGGCCCTCCATCTGCTCAACGGAAACGCCAACATTACTGGCATAGTAATCATTGACCATGAGAATTTCGTCCGTATTATAATCCACAACGTAGATATAGACAGCCGCCGAATCGACAAACTTCCTCAGCGCTGCCGCACTATCACTGCTTACTAAAGTGGTCATATCTTTCATCTATCGCCCCTCGCTATTATAGTATACCTCAAACAAATAAAGTCCGCACGGGGAAGCCGTCGGCCCCGCAAACGTCCGATCCTTCGCCCCGATGATCTTCTTTATGTCCGCTGAGGATTTCCGCCCTCGCCCCACTTCAAGCAGGGTGCCCACTATTATTCTTACCATATTATACAGGAAACCGTCGCCCGTTACAGTAACAAGTAATTCTTTGCAGGTATTTCCTTTCGTGTCCATTCGCGTCCGCTCACCGATGGTGAGGGCCGATATAGTCCTGACCGTGTTTTCGATGATTTGGCTGCCGGCCGCCTGAAACGAGGCGAAGTCGTGAGTGCCGACAAAGTCCTTGGCCGCTTCCTGCATAGCCGGAATATCAAGGGAGTAATTAACAGGCAGCAAGTAATTTCGCAGAAAGATATCAGTGCTGTCATAGAGAGCGGAGCGAACGTGGGCCCCGACCCGCAATCCATCAAGGGCAATCCTATAAATATAGGTCTTGCCCACCGCGTCGTATCGCGCATGGAAATCCGGTGCCTCTTCCCTTGCCCAGACTATTTTAACATCCTTCAAAATGTTGTTTGCAGCAACGGGAATCCTATCCACGGGTATAGCGGAATTCAAAGGAAAAGTCGCGTGTTGGCCGTAAGCATGCACACCAGCATCGGTCCTCGACGTTCCGTGAACGTGGATTTCTTCCGCACAGACGAGCGACAGAACCTCTTCGACCACAGCCTGCACCGTGCGAACATTCGGCTGAAACTGCCAACCGTGAAACCCCGACCCGTCGTATTCAATTTTGATATGTATATTTCTCACACTACCGCAGTCCTTCAAATTCTGCCTCGGTGATGATAGGGACGCCGAGGGCCTTCGCCTTCTTGTTCTTTGACGAGGCTGACGCACTATCGTTGTTGATCAGGTAGTCCGTATTTTTGCTGACCGAGCCAGCGGTCTTTCCGCCCAAACCTTCTATGACAGCAACAAGCACCTCCCTGTTCTCGTAATTTTCCAACGACCCAGTAATGACAAAAGTCTTGCCGGCTATATTGCTACTCTCTATTGTATCGGCGCTTCTGGCTTTTTCATCGGCCAGCTGGATCTCACTCAGGACGCTATCGACCGTCTTCCTGTTCCTTTCGTCCGCAAACCATTCCACATATGTCCCAGCAATTTTCCCTCCGACGCTATTGACTTCCAAAAGTTCCTCCTCCGTAGCGTCCGTGATTTTCTCCCAGTCGTAGCCGAAATGTCTGACCACCTGCTTCGCCGTAGCAACCCCAATCTCAGGAATACCAAAGCTGTAGAGAAGCCGTTCCCTAGTGACTATACTGGCAGTCTCGATCGCAGCTACGAGATTTTCAAACGATTTTTCTCCGAAGCCCTCCATATTTACGATTGTATCCCTATGATTTTTGAGGCGGAAAATATCAGCGAGTTCGTGAAGTAGCCCTGCCGCTATGAACTTTTCAAGCGACTGCTCGGAAAGACCTTCTATGTTCAGTGCCTGTCTGCTTACGAAAAGTGCAAACGACTTCAGATGTCTCGCGGGGCAATCCTCGTTTGTACAGCGAAGCGTCTTGACATCACTGGTATCGCTTATTTCCGTAGGAGCTCCGCATACAGGGCAGGTGGTCGGCGGCTTTTCCGTGCCGCTTCTCGTCAGGTTTTCCGAAATCTGCGGTATTATCATATTCGCCTTGTAGACCTTGATTTTGTCGCCGGTCCCGAGGGCGAGATCCTCCATGATGTTGATGTTGTGGACGCTGGCACGAGAGACGGTTGAGCCCTCTATCTCCACCGGCTCAAAGATGGCGATAGGATTGATGAGTCCAGTTCTGGAAGCCGACCACTCTATCCCTATGAGCGTTGTCTCTTCCTGCTCGTCCGCCCATTTGAAGGCGATTGAATCACGCGGAAATTTCGCGGTGGAGCCGAGGCTCTTCCCATAAGAAATACTGTCGTATCCCAAGACGAGTCCGTCAACAGGAAGGTCGAAGGCCTCTGCGTGAGCCTCGTCCGTGAATTCGGAAACAGCAGTCTCAACAGTTTCCGCAGTAACAAGTTCAGAGCGGACGACCTCAAACCCCAATCCCTCCAAAAACTCCATCTGCGCCCACCGACTATCCGTACTATGCTCACCAGCCGAGGGCGTGGGGTCTGTCCCCTCCCAGAAGATAAGTGCCTCTCCGTTCTGGAGGGAGGGGGCAGACCCCACGCCCTCGGCGGCTACGAGCGCAAACGCATAAAACCGCACATGCCGCTGAGCAGTGATACCGCTGTCAAGCTGGCGGACACTACCGCTGGCAAGATTGCGAGGATTCTTATACTTCGCCCCTCCATCACCAATCTCCTCATTGATCTTTTCGAAATCGGAATAGCGGATAATAGCCTCTCCGCGCAGCAAAAGTTTCCCCATGAATGGAATCTCCAAAGGCAGATTTTCAAAAGCCCGAGCATTACTAGTGATGATTTCTCCGACGACGCCATTGCCCCGAGTAACCGCCGAAAGCAGTTTCCCATCTTCGTATGTCAGAGCCACCGTGAGCCCGTCGAGCTTGTAAGAAAGTAGGCCGTCATTGCCGCCGAGCCAAGATTTGAGCTCCTCGGGGTCCTTGGTCTTTGCCAAGGAAAGCATGGGCGAATCGTGCTCCTGCTTCTCGAGACTCTCCGACACGGAATAGCCAACCCTCTGTGTGGGGCTGCCCGAGAGCACAATGCCGCTCGACTTTTCAAGCCGCTCAAGCTCGTCATAAAGCCTGTCATACTCCAAGTTGGACATGATCTCCCTGTCCTCGTCATAGTAAGCCTTAGCCGCCTCACCGAGAAGCTCCATCAATTCACGTTGTCTATCCATTACAATTTCTCCAGCGGAGCTATCTCCGTCGCCAGTTTCTTCGTCCCAACACTATCGAAAATGACAGTAACTATCGAGCCGTTCACCTCTATCACCAAGCCTTCGCCAAACTTCGGGTGCGAGACCTTGTCGCCCTTTGCAAAGCTCATGCCGCCGCTTTTGCCGAGCAAACCACCCCGACCTGCAGCCGCACCGGCGCGAGAGGAAATTCGGCGGGAACTTTCGTAGCCATCCCCTCCGCCCATCGGTGCGTGGAAAAATCCCGTTACATCCGCACCAGGGAGCACATCGCCATCCAGAACAGCCTTGTCAATCTCACCGAGAAACCGCGACTCGAGAGTGCGGTCATACCTGCCGTAGAGCATCCTATCCTTCGCTCGCACGAGATAGAGCTTCTCCATCGCCCTCGTCATACCAACGTAGCAGAGTCGCCGCTCCTCTTCAATCCCATTCACAGCCTTCTGCGAATTCGGGCTGGGAAACAAATTTTCCTCCATGCCAACCAAAAACACCACAGGAAATTCAAGCCCCTTCGCGCTGTGTATAGTCATGAAAGTTACTGCATCCTCGCCGTCCTTGTGGCTGTCCACATCCGACATCAAGGCGAGATTTTCGAGGAAATCCGGCAAGGTCGCCGACGGATTTTCCTTTTCGAACTCGATGATGGCATCGGTGAAGCCCAAGATGTTTTCGATTCGAGCGTCGTCCTCCGTGCGATTCTTCGCCTCGAGGATTTGAATATACCTCGTCCGCTCGAGTATCTCATTGTAGATTTCCGATATTTTGTAATTCTCGTATTCGGCGGAAAGCGAGGTCATCATCGCGACGAATTCCGCCACCGCAGCCTTTGACGTAGAGGACAAATCGCTCGTGCCGTCCTCCTGCGTGAGAAGCTGCATGATGCTGATTTCCTTCTCCGCTGCCTTGCTTATGATGCCAGCCAAACCCTTAGGACCAATGCCCCGCTTCGGCTCATTTATCACGCGTATGAGTGCCACGTCGTCGTCGGGATTTTGCACGAGCGACATGTAAGAAATCATATCCTTGATTTCCTTCCGCTCGTAATACCTGAGCGAACCGAGCATCTGATAGGGTATCTTCAGCCCAAAGAATTCGTCTTCAAACGTCCGCGACTGTGCATTCGTCCTGTAGAGTATGGCTATGTCGGAAAACCTTTGGCCCTCCGAAAGCAGCTTCATTATCTCGCTCGCGACAAAGTGCGCCTCTTCCTTCTGGTCGCGCACCACCCTATATGCGATTTTTTCACCCGCGCCCCTGTCGGTCCAAAGCTTCTTCTTTTTCCGCTCCTGATTGTTTGCGATAACGGAGTTTGCCCCTTTGAGAATGTACTCCGTGGACCTATAATTCTGCTCGAGTTTGATTACTTTTGTGTTCTTGAAATTTTTCTCAAAATTGAGAATATTTGTGATGTCCGCGCCGCGCCACTGGTAGATGCACTGATCATCATCACCGACGACACAGAGATTTTGGTGCTTGTCGGCAAGTAGCTGAACCAAGCGAAACTGCAGATAGTTGGTATCCTGATACTCGTCTACCATGATGTATTCGAACATCCTTTGGTAGGTTGCGAGAATTCGCTCGTTTGCCTCGAAAAGCCGGACCGCATTTAGTATGAGGTCGTCGAAATCCATCGCGTTGTTGCTTCGGAGCTTCGCCTGATATTTTCTGTATAATGTAGCGATATTTTCCTCGAAGAGTTTCCCCGAGAGCGTCGCCGCTTCGTCTACATCGACCACGCTCCTCGCCGCCTCTTTGAATTTGCTGATGTCATGCAAGACCCTCGCCGGTTTGTAAATCGAGTCGTCGAGGTCCATCTCACGCACGAGTCTCTTCACGACGGCCTTCTGATCGGTCGGGTCGTAGACGGCGAAATTCTTCTTGTAGCCGAGTTCTTCTCCGTGGTATCTGAGCACCCAGAGGCAGAATGAGTGGAAGGTCATGATTCGCACCCAAGCGTTAGCATCGCCGAGGTTCTTCGCGACTCTCTCCTTCATCATCTTTGCGGCCTTATTTGTAAAAGTAACTGCGAGGATGTTTTCGGGTCTGACGTTTTCGTTTTTGATGAGGTGGACGATGCGTTGCGTCATAGTCTCAGTCTTTCCGCTGCCCGCGCCCGCAAGAATAAGAAGAGGTCCGTCCTTATGGAGGGCCGCTTCACGCTGTTCCGGATTTAAGTTGTCAATTCCAGCCATATATACTCCCTCAGTCCCTGTCATTGCCCGTCATTGCGAGCGAAGCGAAGCAATCCACTCCACAATCGCCTCAACCAAGATTTTGTGCTCTACCTCAAGCACCCTGTCCGCGAGCTGCTCCGGACTGTCACCGGCCAGCACAGGCACCTTTCCCTGCTTTATTACTGCCCCTGTGTCTACGCCATTGTCCACGAAATGCACGGTTGCACCGCTCTCCTTCTCACCGGCAGCGAGGACGGCCTTGTGGACGTTCAGTCCATAGAATCCGAGCCCGCCAAACTTCGGCAAAAGCGCAGGGTGAATGTTCATGATCCGGCCTTCGTATTCGTTTACGACCTTCTCCGGCACGATGTTCATATAGCCCGCCAACACGATGAGGTCGGTCTTTGCCCCAGCGAGCTCACGCGCCATCGCCTCGCCGCGAGCCTCGTCATTTTTGAAATCCTTCTTGCGAATTACCGAGGTGTGAATACCCTCCCTGTCGGCACGCTCGAGCGCGTAGGCCTTCGGGTTGCTCGAAATGATGAGGCCGATGCGGGCGTTCTTTATGGTGCCGTCATTTATCGTGTCTATAATCGCCTGAAGATTGGTGCCACCGCCGGAAACAAGCACACTAATATTATAGATTACCATAGCGTAACTCCGGCTCCGAGCGACACCTCGCCTATTACTGAGGCATCCTCACCTGCTGACTTCAGCACGTTTATCAAGGCTTCCGCCTCCGTTGCCCTGACGATCGCCATGAGGCCGATGCCCATGTTGAAGGTCGAGAACATCTCCTTCTCGTCGATGTGCCCGAGCTGCGAGATGACGTCGAAAATCGCAGGGCGCTCCCAAGTATTTTTGTTGATTCTGACGCCGAGACCCGCCGGCATTATCCGAGGAATATTTTCGTAAAAACCGCCGCCCGTGATGTGGACGAGCCCCCGCGGCTGCGTATGGCCGAGTATGGTCTCAACTTGCTTCGTGTAGATCCTCGTCGGCACAAGCAACGCCTCGCCTATCGTCCCGTCGAGCTTTTCGTGGGTATCGTTCACCGTCAAGCCCGCTTTCTCAAACAGCACCTTGCGAGCGAGTGAAAAACCATTACTGTGTAGCCCGCTCGATTTGATGCCTATGAGCTTGTCGCCCTCGGAGATTTTTTCGCCATTCACGATTTTGTCCCTGTCCACGATGCCGACGCAGAAGCCTGCCATATCGTATTCGTTTCCCTCATAGAGCCCAGGCATTTCCGCAGTCTCCCCGCCGACGAGAGCACACTTTCCCAAGACGCAACCGTTCGCCACGCCAGCAACAATCTGCTCAATTTTCTCAGCCTTCACACTGCCGGTCGCAATATAGTCGAGGAAAAACAGCGGCTTCGCGCCTTGGCAGAGCACATCGTTGACGCACATCGCCACGCAATCCTCTCCGACGGTATCGTGCTTGTCCATCATGAAGGCTATCATGAGTTTGGTTCCGACGCCGTCCGTCCCAGCCACGAGCACAGGCGTCGATATGCCAGAAAGCTCCGGCTGATAGAGGCTGCCAAATCCGCCGATGTTCGACAAAACGCCCGCATCGAAAGTCTTCTTCACGTGATCCTTCATGAGCTTGACGGCTCTCTCGCCTTCTTTCGTATCGACTCCGGCTTCTTTGTAGGTCAGCTTGCTATCCACCATTATTCACCCTTCTTTATTCTATTGAACACTTCCTGATACGTCTCCTCGACATTTCCGAGGTCGCGCCTGAACCTGTCCTTGTCCATCTTTTCGTTTGTGATCACGTCCCAAAGCCTACAGGTATCGGGGCTGATCTCGTCGGCGAGAATGACGTTTCCGTCCTTGTCCACGCCAAATTCGATTTTGAAATCGATGAGCTTCAGTCCTTTATCGAGGAAATACGCCTTTAGGACCTCGTTGACCTTGTGCGCGTATTCACTGACCTTTGCAAGCTGTTCCTCGGTCGCCAGCTCGAGAGCGAGGGCGTGATCCGAGTTGATGAGCGGATCGCCGAGGTCGTCTCTCTTGTAGGAATACTCGAGGGTGGAAATCGCCAGAGGCGTGCCCTCTTCAACACCGTATCTCTTGGAAAAAGAGCCGGCCGCCACATTCCTGATGATTACTTCCAGAGGCAAAATCTTCACGGCCTTGACCACAGAATCCCTATCGTCAATCTGCTCGACAAAATGCGTCGGCACGCCCGCCACCTCGAGCTTCTGGAAAATGATGTTCGTCATGGTGTTGTTGACCACGCCCTTGCCGACAATCTGACCCTTCTTCTCGCCGTTGAACGCCGTCGCATCGTCCTTGTATGAAACGATGTAGAGGTTCGGGTCGTCGGTCGCATAGACCTTCTTGGCTTTCCCTTCATAAATTTGGTTCAATTTCTTCGTCATTTCAGTCCCTCCTGAAAATCTGCGTCGTCTCTTGCGACTTCGCGCTCCATGTTCTGTTTATATGTAATAATCGCCTCCCGTAATTGGGAATATTTTACAGATAATATCTGCGTGGCGAGAATTGCTGAATTCTCCGCGCCGTCGATCGCAACCGTGGCGACGGGGACGCCTTTGGGCATCTGCACTATGCTCAGCAGCGAGTCGAGTCCGTCGAGTGTCGAGCTTTTGATGGGCAATCCTATCACGGGAATAGGTGTGTATGCGGCGAGTACTCCGGCCAGATGAGCGGCCTTTCCGGCGGCGGCGATGATGACTTCGATGTCTTTTTCCTCAGCCGTCTTTGAAAATTCTTCGGCGGCCGCGGGCGTCCTGTGAGCCGAGATGATTCTCGTTTCATAATCGACGCCGAAGCCGTCCAGTATTTTTTCGGCACGCTCGACGACCTTGTAGTCGCTCTTGCTGCCCATGACGATTCCAACCTTCATTTCAAATTGCCTCCCTACTTAAAATATTCTACACCAGCGGCGAAGATACTGTTGTCGAAATTTCCCGACACGTTCCGATAGAGCCCCGGCATATTGCGCTCGGAGTGTCCCATCTTGCCAAAGACCCTGCCGTCGGGCGACGTGATGCCCTCCACCGCGAGCACCGAGCCATTCGGATTATACCTTATATCGTGCGTCGGTTCACCTGAAAGATCCACGTACTGCGTCGCTATCTGCCCCGCGCTCAGCAGGCTCTCAACGACCTCATCGCTCGCGACAAATCTTCCTTCGCCGTGCGAAACGGGCACCGTGTGGACATCGCCGACCTCCGTCTTCTTCAGCCACGGCGAAAGGACCGAGCCGATTCTCGTTCTCACGAGCTTGCTCTGGTGCCTGCCGATGGTGTTGTACGTGAGCGTCGGAGCCTCTTCGTCCGGCTCTGAAATCTTTCCGTATGGGAGCAGCCCGATCTTGACCAAGGCCTGAAATCCGTTGCAAATCCCGAGCATGAGCCCATCTCTTTCGTCCAGTAATTCAGTAATAGCTTCGCTTATCCGTGGGTTTCTGAGGACGGCGGTGATGAATTTCGCCGAGCCTTCCGGTTCGTCGCCACCGCTGAATCCGCCTGGAATCATGACGATTTGGCTTGTCCTTATTTCGTCCGCCATTCTCCTGATTGAGTCCCCCGACCCCTGTTTGTCCCTGCTGAGAAGCTGCACGAGAGACACTTCAGCTCCGGCTTTTTCGAAAGCTCTCTTGCTGTCCATCTCGCAGTTTGTGCCGGGGAAGACGGGAATGAAGACCTTCGGTTTTGCAGTGCCCGAGATTTTGACGGACGGCGTTTTCCTGTTTCTCTCCGTGAATGAAATTGCGGCGATTGCATTTGCATCACCACTGTCATGTCCGGCTGAAATGGGAAATACGGTTTTGAGCGGAGCTTCAAGCCGCTCGATGATGTCGCCCAATCCAACAGAGATTTTCTTACCCCCAAAATCAACGCTGATTTCACCATTCCCCCATGTCTCACCAATGACCGCAAAAGGCAATCCCTCAAAAAGCTTGCCAGCATCTTCTTCCCCCGAAACTTCCAAAAGAAACCCGCCATAGTTTTCATCGGTCAAATCCCTCGCGGAAACGCCTGACAATTTCGCCCCAATGAGATTGCCGATACCGGCCTTTGCTACCGCCGCAAAGATACCTCCATAGGCAATCGTGCTCGCCGCCAAAATTTTGCCTTCATTTGAAAGCTCGAAAATCCTCCCAGCGATTTGCCGAAACATCTCAAAATCAGGAATTTCGTTCTCACCTCTGGGCGTTTTGAGCAAAACGATATTGCTACCACTCTCCTTGAACTCGGGCGAAAGGACCTTGCCAGCGTCCACAGTCTTGACCGCAAACGACACGAGCGTCGGCGTTACATCGAGATGTTTGAACGTGCCCGACATGGAATCCTTACCACCGATTGCAGGAATTCCGAGCGCAATCTGAGCTTCGAACGCCCCGACGAGTGCCATGAGCGGGCTGGCCCATCTCTTCGGCACACTGCCGAGCTTCGGGAAATACTCTTGAAGCGACAGCCTGATGCCCGCTATATCTCCGCCCATCGCCGCAATCTTTGCCGCCGAATCGAGCACCGCGTAGATGGCACTGTGATACGGGCTTCTGTTTGCGATGCGCGGGTCAAAACCGTAGCTCATAAGTGTCGCGGTGTTCGTGTCGCCCTTTTGAACAGGCAACTTCGCCGCCATGCCCAGAGTCGGCGTCAGCTGCGTCTTGCCGCCGAGTGGCATGAGCAAACTGCCCGCGCCGATGGTGCTGTCAAACTGCTCGACAAGTCCTCGTTTTCCGGCGGCGTTGAGCTCCCCGAGCAGGTTCAGCAGGCTCTTTTCGCTCAATTCATTTTCGGGTATGGCGTCCACCCAATCCGTGCTTATGTCCTTGCCTCTTACGAGGGCGGTTCTTTCCTGAGTAACTCCGTTGGTGTCCAGAAATTTGCGTGAGAGGTCGAGTATCTTGTCGTCTCTCCAGAACATGCGGAATCTTCCGCTATCAGTCACCTTCGCCACCTCGGTAACTTCGATGTTTTCCTCAGCCGCAAACGTCTTGAAACTCTCGACTGAAAGAGGAGAGATGACCACCGCCATACGTTCCTGCGATTCGGAGATAGCGAGCTCCGTTCCGTCGAGTCCTTCGTATTTTTTCAAAACGAGGTCGAGGTTGACGTCGATACTTGCAGCGAGCTCCCCTATTGCGACGGAAACTCCGCCGGCGCCGAAGTCGTTACAACGCTTGATGAGCCTCGTGGCCTCCGGCCTTCGAAACAACCTTTGAATGTCTCTCTCCACAGGCGGATTGCCCTTCTGCACCTCCGCTCCCGCAGTAAGCACTGACTCCTCGTTGTGCTCTTTCGATGAACCCGTTGCACCGCCGAGTCCGTCTCTGCCGGTTCTGCCGCCGACTACGAGTATCACATCGCCTTTGAGCGGCGTCTCCCGCACCACGAAGTCGGCCGGAGCCGCACCTATGACAGCCCCTATCTCGAGCCTCTTCGCCACATAATTCTCGTCATATATCTCATCGACCTGTCCCGTAGCCAGCCCTATTTGGTTTCCGTAAGAGCTGTAGCCCTTAGCGGCTCCCCGAGTAATTTGATATTGTGTGAGCTTCCCGGGAAGCGTGTCATCAATGCCTTTCCCAGGATTGCCGCTGCCGGTTACTCTCATCGCTTGATACACATAGCTACGACCCGAAAGTGGGTCCCTGATAGCTCCGCCAAGGCAGGTCGCCGCCCCGCCAAACGGCTCAATTTCCGTCGGGTGATTGTGCGTCTCATTCTTGAACATTACTAGCCAATCCTCAAGGGTGGTCTCGCCATCATCACCGCCTGTTACCTCCGCCTTGACCTTTATAGAGCAGGCGTTGATCTCCTCACTCTCGTCCAAATCCTCTGCAAGCCCCTGCTTCTTCAGATACTTCGTGCCCAAAGTCGCGAGATCCATGAGCGTGATATCCCTGTTTTTCTCCTTCTCGGCATAGACCTCTTTTCTGATTTCAAGATACTTCCCAAAAGCCTTCTCAACCACATCTGCATGGCCGCCGCCCTCGAACGATATGTCCGTGAGCCTCGTCTCAAACGTAGTGTGGCGACAGTGGTCCGACCAGTAAGTGTCGATGACGCGAAGCTCGGTCAGCGTCGGATCTCTGAATTCCTCCTGATTGAAATAGGTTTGCACAAACTGCAAATCCTTGTGATTCATCGCGAGGCCCATCTTCGCGCGAAGTTCCCTGAGCTGAATTTCGGTCATATCCCTCAGCCCCGAAATGACGGCAACCGGCTCCGGCTCGCTCAACTCAATCGCAAGCGTAGTCGGCTTGTCAAAAGACGCAAGCCGCGAATCAACAGGATTGACGCAGTAACGAATTATCCTCTTTCGGACAGCCTCGTCCGCCTCGGTTTCAACAGCTATGATCTTCGCAAAACGCACCACCGGCTCGGCCTCTGGCTCAATGAGCCTGATGCAGGTTTCCGCCGAATCCGCCCGCTGGTCAAACTGCCCAGGCAGATATTCTATGCCAAAAATAAAAAAATCCGGAGAAATATCTATCTCTTCGTCATAAACATTGTCGAGATTTGGCTCGCTGAAAACCGTGTGCTTCGCCGCTTCATAGAGCCTCGCCGGAATGTTTTCAACATCGTACCTGTTGACAATCCTGACCTGCTTCAGCCCCCGTATCCCTAAGTTTTCTTTCAGCTCATTTCTAAGATTTTGAGCCTCGACGTCAAATCCCTTTTTCTTCTCTACGAATAATCTTTGAACCATAATTCCATAGCCCTCGCCCACCGCCGTATTCTGAATTTTCAGAATATTATACTATTCTCTAATAGATTATATCATAAAAACAAAGACGGCGAGCAAATGCCCACCGCCTATTTGCAAATTTATTCAACGTTATTCAACGTTCTGATTCAAGAGCCGAATGATACTATAGTGCCTCGACCTCTTCGACACCAAGCCCCGTAACTTTCGCAATAATTTCAATTGTAATCCCCTCAGTCTTCATATTGCGAGCGGTATCCAAAGCCTTCCTGATTTCACCCTCAGCAATGCCCTCAGCCTTCCCCTTAGCCTCGCCAAACAAAATAGCACCTCGCCTGTCCCGTAGGTCCTTCTCCCTCGCATCAGCTATCATGCGCTCCGCCTCGTCCTCACTCATCTCCTTGAGCACAGCCGTTGCCTT
>JAISKC010000049.1 GCA_031261345.1 Eubacteriales Family XIII. Incertae Sedis bacterium
CCAACAATTACATCAAATTTCATATTAAATATTTCCTCCGGTTTTATTGTGTGAATAAGTTCGTATGCATGGGTTTCAAGAACATCGTCACGGTCATATTCTGATTGGGAAGCACCGCAGAAAACACATTTTCCGTTTTTCCAGACATGCTTAATTCCCTTGAATCGGATATTGCCTTCCGCGTCGTCGAACTTCACGATAGAGTATCTGCTGTTCGGATATTTGGAGCAATAGACACTTCTGCGTGACAGGAGCGAAGTCATCTCCGTTATCGCTATACCAAAAAGTTGATTGTGAAATATGTGGTCAATCACGTGCTGTTGGGCTTTTTTATCTACGACATTGCCATTGCTATCCGCAAATTCACCTTTGCGAGCGTCAAGCAATCGTTTGGCTATCTCACGAAGGAATACGCCGGATTTACAGGCGGGGTCAAGAAACGTCGCCTGCGGATCGCTGAATAATTCCTGCGGCAGCATATCGAGCATTTTGTTCACGATGTTCGACGGAGTGAATACCTCATCATTTGAGAGATTCGCTAAACAAGACAGCACATCGGGGTTGTAGGTGTTCGCATAGAAATCACTCATACTGTTGCACCCTCCTGTAATGGATAGGTGGATACTCACGTATTGGCGCAAGTACCAAATCCCCGCTCGAGTCCGTTTCGTATTCGCCAACATCACCGAACAGGTCAAATTGCAGATTCGGTGTATGTTCCTCAAGCATTTGATCTAGCCGAAAGTCGCGCCTTTTTATAAGGTTTCCATTGATCGCCGACCATTCGGCAAAGATGATTGGCTCACCTGCCGTCTGCTTCAGCGTCAATGCGTCACCACAAAGGATATTGTGCCTAAGGATATGACGCACTGCCTCGCGGGTATCATCGTTCGCTTCCTTCTTGCAGTTAGTCGTGTATTCGTTATCGAAAATATCGAACATACGATTCAGGCAGTCGTCTACGTTGTCTTGCAGTATGTCAACGCCGTAAATGCTGGATACAGCTATCACGGCATATCGTTCGTAGTCGGCGGCATTCCTGCCGTAGCGAGATTTCACAACAGCGAGTTTTCGCCGCAGAATCTCCGCAAGGAAATTGCCATCACCGCACGCAGGTTCGAGGAAGCGGCTGTCGATCCTCTCTGTTTCCTGCTTCACGAGGTCGAGCATTGCGTTGACTTCGCGTTCGGCAGTAAACACCTCGCCGTGGTCTGCTACTCGCTGTTTTGATTTGGTTTGTGATTTGCTCATGTAATTCCCACATTTCAAACTTCTCAGTATAAGTGTCAAGTCCTTGAACTTACCAACCTATCAAAAGGTGTGCTTTTTGATAATAGTGTCAGTAGAAGAAAAAACATAGAAAACAGCATAAATTGTCACTCTGACAGTGCTAAAAATATAAAAAAAACAGGATAAATATTAAAATAGTGTTTAGAACCTCGAAAAGTGGGTATAATTGATATATAAATTGAACTATCAAAAAGTACACCTTTTGATAGTTCATCTTTTTTTCTTGGCTAATCGAAACTCCCTCAGACGCCTGTAAAACGTGGCTTCTTTTAATCCTGACTGCATGAGTAATTCCAAAATTGGCAGTTTTCCGTGTTCCCATTGCTTTATAAGAAATGCGAAGTTTTCGGGTGGCATTTTGATAGGACGACCAAATCTGACACCTCTTGCTTTGGCGGCAGCAATCCCCTCTGTCTGCCTTTTCCTAATGTTCTCACGCTCGCTCTGTGCGACAAACGAGAGTATTTGAAGGACGAGGTCGGCGATGAATGTTCCCATCAAATCCTTGCCCTTGCGTGTGTCAAGCAAGGGCATATCTATTACTACGATGTCAACACCATGCTCTTTTGTCAGTATCCGCCATTGATCCTGAATCTCATCATAGTTTCGACCGAGTCTGTCTATGCTTGTGATGTAGAGCAAGTCGCCAGCGCGAAGTTTCTTCACTAAGTCTTTGTATGCAGGGCGATCAAAATTCTTCCCGCTCAGCTTATCCATATAGATATGCATATCAGGGATTTTCAGATTATTCATTGCGAGCATTTGCCTGTCTTCGTTTTGGTCCGTGCTCGACACTCTGACGTAACCATAGTCTGCCATAGTCATTTCCTCCTTGCAGTTCATTATAAAAAGACGGCAGGATTTTTCTCCTGTCGCCATTATTGTTATAGTAATTTTATTTGGGTATCATCTGACTTTTAGTTAAAACTATTTGTAAAGTTCAGATATCTACATAAAAGCAATATTTATATATTATTGCCAAAACGTTTGTATAATAATATCTGTGTTGTATGCCGCTTTTTTACTTCATACCCATCCAAAGGTCTTAAAAATTCAGCATTTTGCGCGCTTACAGAAACATTGCCATATATAAAGGAAAACTATCAATTTTGTCAAAGCTACCGACATTTTTTGCTGAAAGTTTGATACCATAATCAATCCCCTCCCATGTCACCACAGTTTTGAGAGACTTTGCTTTCACATTATCCGCCGCCTTCACTTCTATCGGAACAGCACGGCCATCTATCCTTATGAAAAAATCTATCTGGACACTATGTGGCTTTTCAAGGCAATATAACTTTTTCCCCGCTTTTGTAAATATATCCGCTATGATATTTTCAAAAATTGCCCCTTTATAAATTCCCAAGTTGCCACTGATGATGTCAGCACCGGTCTCGTCGTCAAGCATCGAAATCAGAAGGCCTGTATCCTGCATATAGACTTTAAAAACATTCTCTTCTGCATTACCTTCAAATGGGAGTTCTGCCTTTGAGAGATTGTAGCAATAATTGATAATACCTGCATCGTAGAGCCACATGAGACTTCCACCAAACTTCCTTGTTGTTCCATCTTTTTCTACCACGCTATATTGAAACTTCTTATAATCCTTTGATAATTGCTTTGGTACAGATAGGAAGCAAGCACGTGCCTTTGCTTTCTCGGAATCCTTTGCATACTTCGCAATATCACCAAGATAATCACTTACGATTCCTTTCTGTATGCGTAGAGCTTCCGCAAAATTATTGCTATTCACAAATTCGTTTACAACAGCAGGCATACCGCCAATAACAATATATTCACGAAATAGTTCCATCATCCTGTTGTGCATCGCCTCCGGAACTTGCTTCTTCCGGTCGAAATATGCCTTGATATCGGCAATCGATTCAACTTTGACACCGCTTGCCCATAGGAATTCTTCAAAATCCAACGAGTACATTATCAATTGATCGGTGTATCCAACCGGTAGCGAAGATACTTCTTTATATTCGATGCCAAGAAGTGATCCTGATGCTATCACATCAAATCTATTATCTATTGCAAAAAATTTGAGAGCAGTTCGTGCTTTTGGACAGCTCTGGATTTCATCTAAAAATATTAGAGTCTCCCCTGGAACTAACTCTGCATCTCGCACGCGTAAAGAAATTTGCTTAATTAAAGTGTCAACGTCAAGATCGCCATCAAATATTTCTTTACTACTAGGCGTTTGTTCAAAATTGATGTAAGTGTAGTGTCTATAGACATCCTTCGCAAAGGCATCAATAATAAATGTCTTTCCCACCTGTCTTGCACCTTTTATCACAAGAGGTTTTTTATTTGCTCTATTTTTCCAAAGATAAAGCTCTTTAGTTATTTTTCTTGTTAACAAGTATTCCTCCTCCACTTTTAGATATTTTCACTCAAAATACATTTGGCTACTAATGCCATTATATGCAGCAATGTAGCATTAGTCAATAATGAGTGCAGTTTTTTGTGGGGAATAATGTCGATGCAATGCAGATTTTTGTGGGGAATATACAGGCAACCGTGCAGATTTTTGTAGGGAAATGATAATCCCGCCTTGCAGATATTCGAGCGGGATCACCGAATCCATATCGCCAAGTGGCAAAAGCTTATCTGCGAAACAAACCTCTATTCTTCGAAATAGGGTTCGAGGGTGGTGACGGTTTTGAACAGATCTCCGTCTATGACGACTTCGAAGGCTCCGCCTTGCAATCTTGTCAGGTCCTTTGCTATCGCGAGGCCGAGGCCGCTACCCTCCGTGGTTCTGGACGAGTCACCTCGTTTAAATCGCTCC
The DNA here is from genome assembly GCA_031261345.1 of Eubacteriales Family XIII. Incertae Sedis bacterium. Taxonomy (GTDB): domain Bacteria; phylum Bacillota; class Clostridia; order Peptostreptococcales; family Anaerovoracaceae; genus JAISKC01. The sequence continues at coordinate 4,085 of JAISKC010000049.1, forward strand.
ATAAGCTCGTCCGCCGGAATATTGAGTTTCTCCGCAGAAACATTCTTTATCTCCAGCGTAGTTACTAAAGGGGAATTCACCAGTCCGAGCCCCGTGGGTGGCTGCTTCTCCTTCAAATCGATATACACTCGGCTGCCAGGCAATGCGTATTTGCGCACATTCGAGAGCAGATTGTCCGCGACGCGCCAGAGCAGTTGGCTGTCGGCTGAGACGTAGTAATGCTCTTCCTTGCCGTCCACAATCAGCTCAAGCGATGCCTCTTCAAATCCCTCCGCCATCTCTGCTATTTCCTGTTTGACTAAGGCGAGCAAATCCACCTTTTCCTTGCGAACGGTGATTGCGCCGCTCGAAGCCTTCGCCGCATCGAACAAATCTTCCGTAAGCTTTTGAAGCCGCCTACCCTTTTCATCTATTACTGCAAGATATTCCTCAGCGTGAGGTCCCGCGAGCCCCTCGTTTTTCAGCAAGTCCGTATATGTAATGATGGACGTGAGCGGTGTCTTCAGGTCGTGGCTGACATTTGAGATAAGATCGGTTTTTAGCCGCTGATTCTTCAGCTCGTTTTGAATAGCGGCGTTCTGTGCCGAGCCGATTTCATTGACCATCAGAGAAAGCTTGTCAAACTCATTCGCAGCATCGCCAGAAACCGGAATCTGATAACCGAGATTGCCACTCGCAATTTCGCCAACCCCCTTTCGCAGTTCGCCATAGCGTTTGACCTGCTTGTATGTGAAGATGTTGGCGAGAGCAAGTATTGCAAGCAGAATTAGCACAAAAACCGCACTGCTATAAATGCCTATTCCGACGATAGCCGAGAGCCATATCACAGAGGAAACGAGCACAATCGTCTTTCCATAAGGATTTCTCCCATCAAACCCTGCCTTGATGACGAGTGCAAGAGCCTTGATTGGCTTGCAAATGAGAAGCCTTAGAAGCGACCGTTTGACGATTAGTCCGGATTTGATCTGTCTCACAAGTGAAAGCAGTAGCCACAGAACCAGAGAGGCCGTCAAACAGACGATAAAGATGAGGAGAACGAAATATCCGATATTTTTCACTGCACCTCCGAGCCTCAATATCTCCTGATAAATATGGACTGCTGTAGCTACGCCGCCGAGCCCAACCAATATGGCAAGCCCTAATTGCACCTCGGGGAAAATGTTGTCGAGGGCATATATCTTTCGTGAACCGTCCGCACGCTTTCGCCCCGTCCAAAAGATGAGTATGATGAAGAGAACAAATACGACAACTATCATCGCTGCAGCCGGCAGGTATGCTTCACGCAGAATCGCACGACCCGTATGAAGATCCAAACTCAAATTTCCGAGAGCCGATTCGCCAAGCGAAAAATACATCGTTACATTACTCGGGATACCCTCCGTTACTCCCAGAATATCAGCGGCTGTGAAGTCAAATGGCTCACCGTTCACAATGGTTTCTCCGTCGGGTCCTTTGTATGCCATGTGAACGTCGGCCGCCGACAAAGCCTTCGTGTCCGCCGGATAGTTGTCCGACCCGAGTTTGACATTCGAAATAGCAACCTTCCCATCCCCGATGAAATAGTCAGCCCCAAGAGAATTCAGTTGATTTGCGAGCTGCTCGCAGCTCTTCTCGTAGTCAGCGATCATGCTGGCTTGCACCTCAGAAAGTTCCTCCTTGTAATGAGACTCGAAGGCTTTTCTTACGCCATCCGCCTTGAACTTTTTGGGGAACTTTGCATTTATTTTATTGCCCAATTCGTTATTCATTTTTTTGGTATCGACGATAGCTGAATCATCGAGCATCAAATCCATATCAAAATAAACGGTATCATGCTCAACATTATTCGTATAAATCAATCGGCCATCAGCCCCATTATGGACATACTGAGCATCCCATGCAAAGGTATTTTCCCATTTGCCGGTGAATTCTCTATCGGAAAATACGGCGTCGAAATCCGGTCCAAAATTGGCTCCGATCTGATCCGCCATATCCGAATATATAGTAGCGAGTGTTTCATCGTATGTCTTGTTCTCATTCGGGCTTGCCTTCATTTCGGCGAGCGCCTTCGTAGAATAATAGAGATCGCTCAACGCCAATGCATTATCTCCGAGCATAAAAGCGAATGAATCCGTCTCAAGATACGGCTTCAAAGAGAAATAATCATTCGCAGGCACCCGTGATTCGGCCTGAATTTCATTCATGCGATCGTTTCCGATTGCTACGAGCACAGCCGCGCCGCAGACGAGCGTGATGCACAGCAAAAAGGCTATTAGCCGAACGATAGTTTTATCTGATTTTTTCAATTTTGTATCCAATGCCCCACACCACCTTCAGGTAAATCGGATTCTTCGGATCAATTTCTATCTTCTCGCGAATCCTTCTAATGTGTACAGCTACGGTGTTTTCAGGGGAAAACGATGGCTCGTCCCAGACCGCCTCATAGATTTGCTCAATGGAGAAGACAACGCCGGCGTTTCTCGCGAGGAAGCTCAAAATGCCAAACTCAATCGGCGTGCAGGCGACCTGTTCACCATCGAGAGTAACGGTCTTCGCCGCATCGTCCACGCGAAGCCCACCCGTTACATACGTGCCCGTCTTTTGCTCCATACTTCCGAGATCCGTGTAACGCCTGATGAGTGAACGAACCCTCGCGATGAGCTCGAGCGGGTTGAAAGGCTTAGTAACATAGTCGTCGGCGCCGATATTCAGCCCCGTTACTTTGTCATAATCCTCCGACTTCGCCGTGAGCATGATGATTGGAATGTTCTTCGTCTCGCGAATCTTCATCGTCGCCCGCGTCCCGTCCATCTTCGGCATCATGAGGTCCATGATGATGAGGTGAATGTCCTCCTTTTCGAGCGTGCCGAGCGCCTCCATGCCATCGTATGCCTTGAGGACCCGATACCCCTCAGACGTGAGGTAAATCTCAATCGCATTCACAATGTCCCTGTCGTCGTCGACCACCAAAATATTGTACATAAAACCTCCATAGCTGTGTTTATTATCCATATAGTAACGGGGTAATATTACGAACAGCCTCGCGTGTTTCTTACGAATTTCTTAATTTGGCGTGCCGGCTTCCCAGTTTCCATTTATCGTTTCGCCATTTGCGAATGTGAGTTTTCCCTTGCCGTTGAAATTGCCACTGAAAAACTCCCCCTTGTATTTCCAACCGGTAGCATCCTTGTAGACGCCCTTGCCCTGCGCGACTCCGGCTTCAAATTGCCCCTTGTATACAGACCCATCGGCGTAGTGAAATTCACCACTTCCGCTCGGGTCAAGGTTTTCCCATTTTCCATCCGTTTTCACACCCTCGGGAGTGTCGTAAACGCCCTTGCCTGAGATTTTTCCCTTCGAGAAAGTGCCCTTATACTTCCCCCCCGAAGTATCGCAAAATGTGCCTTTCCCGTCGGGTCTTCCGTCCTTGAATTCACCCTCATAGCTCCAGCCATCGGCCGAAACGAGTTTGCCTTTTCCCTCAAAACGGCCTTCGAAAAAACTCCCCCTGTAGGTACTACCGTTCTTAAATTTGACCGAGCCCTCACCGGTTATCTTCCCCTCAAAGATCGTGCCCGTATATAGGTCCCCGAACGAATCCGCCTCGGATTTCACCTTCTCTTCCGCCAAAGATGGAAAAGTCCCCAGCGCATAAAGTGCACAAAAAACCATAACTATTACTAGTAATGAGAGCAAGACATTCGTTTTCGTGATCATATCCCGAATCATTTCGCCTTCCCCTTCGTCGCCTTTTTCACAGCATCGGCAACACAATTTGCAAATATGGTCTTGGCATCGCCGCCTATATGTATGCCATCCGCGGCAAGCAAACCATCGTTGCCAGCTATCGTAGCCGCCCAATCGGCGACAGTTACGAATTTGTATCTTTCCGGAAGCGACCTGATATAGTCGGAGCCTTCAGCCATATTGTCCTTGCCATATGCCGTGATGAATACAAGCTTGTGCCCGTCCGCTATGTCATTTATGATTTTGTCCATGTAAGGAATCGTGTTTCCATTCACGTTGTTTGCGCAGGAAACTACGACGATCTCGGCGAGCTCACCACTCGCTTGCAGCCCCATGATGATATCGTAGGCCTGACTCATCGTCCTGTTGACAGCGGCGTCCACATAAATGCCAGGTATGGCGGAGACCATCGCCTCAGCCGCACCGAGCGAAACCGAATCACCCACAAGCACCACGCTCGCACTGCGCCGCTTCGCCTGTTCCTCGGCCGCAATTCTGGCCGCTTCAATCGCAGCCCTCCTGACGGCTTCAATCTCAGGCGTGGCTATCGACGGCGGCATCGGCACAAATTCGGGGTGCCCGTGGAGAAGCACCGGATTCTCTGATAGCGACAAAAGCACAGCGTTCGTCTGCCCCAAAGCACCGATATTCACCATGACATTTTCGTGCTCATAGTCCACTTCTATCGCCGATCGAATAGGCGCGGTCCCGACGGCTACGCACGATCCGGCGACCAGACCCACGCAAAGAACAATCGACAATATGCTGACCGCGGCACGCCTTCTGTCCCTCGGATATCCGCTTAAATTCACCGTGAAAAGGCTTCTGACATTGTGCCACAGCTTCTTGCGGAGTTCCTTGTCCATTACTCTAAATGTCAGCTCGCTCAACCCCACAGTAATGGCGATTGCAAGCACGGCTGACAAGACCGCCGGTGGATTTTTGTGAAAGCCGAGTGGCCCCGTCATGATATTTGATATGATAATGTATACGGGTTTATGGTAAAGGTAAATGATATATGACCTGACGCCGAGATATTTGATAAGGCCGATTTCCTTCTCCGGCAGACATTCTCTAAGGCTGCAAAGTGCATAGCAGATGAAGAGCGTGAGGACAGAAACCAGCAAAATTCCCCAACGATATGTCGCCACCGACACAAATGTTATATTGAAGGCAATGACGCATATGATTGCAAGTGAAACGCCTATCCCCGAGATTGCGATTATTTTGCTTTTCGCAAGTTTGGGTACAAATCCCACAGCGGCGCCGAGTGCCGAGCCAAGCATAAGAGGATAAATGCTTGAGCCCGTGCTGTAGTAAGCAATGCTGGGATTTTCCGGACTGCCCGTCTGCAAAATCTGCATATGGATGTATGAAATGATAGCTATAATAAGAGCGACCGCCGCTATGACATTTCTCTTTTTGAAACTCCGATGAATCCTATGCCCATGCTTCGTCATGACGAGGAGCAGCACCGTGATGAGGATGCCCCAGATGATGTAATACTGCATTTCCACAGCGAGGGTCCAAGTGTGGACGAAGAAATGCGGGAAGATTTGATTTTCGTATGAGCCCCCAAGAAGGACTTCATAGTAATTTGTAACCCAGCCAAAGACCGCCGCCACCTGTGCCTTCATACCCACGCGGAACTCCGATGATACAAGGAAAGATGCGGTAAGAGAGAAAGCTACCATGATAGTGAGTGGGGGAAGAAGCCTCTTGAGCCTTCTCTTGTAGAACGCTCCGAGAGCGATTCTGTCCTTCTGCCTGAATTCTTCAACAAGCAGGGACGTAACGAGAAAACCCGAAATTACAAAGAAAATGTCAACACCAACAAAGCCCCCCGGCAGCACCTCCGGAAAGAAATGATATATCAAAACCAAAACGAGACCAATTGCTCTAAACGAATCTAACCAAGGCGCTTTCATAAATCAATTTTAGCACATTTTCACCCCAATGAGCACCCCCACAGGTACGGTGAGAGCCTCACTCCTCTTCAGCGTTCGGTTCCTTTACGACGACAGTTCCATTCTTATAGTAAATTATCATGCGCGACTTCTTTTCCACATCATAGATATTCACCTCGTTGTCATTGTATTCTATATTGACTTTCCCCTTGTAGGAATCAATGAGCTCGCCCGTCATCGAGTATATTTCTATCTCCCTATATATTCCGACCGACTGAGCATTCCAACTTTTGACGGTCTGCTCGCCGGCTGCAGTGAAGTTGAAATACAGAACAACAGACAGGATAATTGATAGAATTACGAGTCCTATTCCTATCCCATCCAACACGCGGCGATGAAAGCGAAGGCCGATGAGCAGCAATGCGATGCCCCCCACGACGCCAACGATCCATATTAAATTAATTGTTACAATACTCATTTACAATTCTCCTTTCGATACCATTAATCTCACGTAACGTGTGATTCTGACCATCACGCAAGCTTTTCAATACCGATTCATACATTTCATTATACTTTGGAACAGCCATCTTCACCTCCAGAATTGCAATAAAAACTTACAACTTACTCTATTCCAAATCCGGAAAATTATCAATGTGGTAATGTGACATACCTTTAAAATATCATTTTCACTTTTTTTTCTAACTGGCATTGACTACAAATCTCGTATTAGCAATTTGTATATCTTTCCACTCTACAACATTCCTAATGACAAGTTTTTGCTGAGCTTTTATGTAGGACTCCATAAAATTGTAATCTGGATTTCCTGAATCCTTGATTGGGAGAATGAACTGATCATTCTGAATCTTTCTATAGCTAATACTATTACCCCATGTATAATCTTCTCTTAAACTTTTATATAATGACGATACTAGAAACAGCTGTATTTCCTTTGTCCGTGCCGATGGATTCTTAGGATAAAGTGCTAAGTTATGACTATCGTTTGAGAAATAATCTTTTGGTTGATAGGTTATTACCAATGTCTTGCCGCCTATCATAATGCTGTTCCCCTCATCAATAAGTGACATATCATAATTGACATAATCCACAGTCGCATTATTTTCTGTGCTTGCCGTAACATATGGAATACTTCCTGGTTTTTTTCGCACTTCGCTACTAAGAATGCTATGCGTATTCTTAATATCAAAAATATCAATTATTTTAAAACTTTTCATCGATACCCCCCCCCTGTCAAATTTTTCCAACATATTTTTCTCTGCTTTTGTAAGCTTATAATCAGTCAAACCAGTAACCATGAGATACGCTTCTATCTCACGAATCCGGGCAAGTTCTAGCTCACGAATCCGGTTTTCCATGAATGGAAAATCAATTTCGTCATTCTCATTGATTGGAAGAGACAGTTTAGTATTATAAAAGACTTCTGCAAAATCTCTCACCAACACACTAGTAAAAACATCTGAGCATTTGTCGAAAATTGTCTTAAAGTATAAAGCTAATCTTCTATTCAATTTGAAATTTATAGGTCTTATATGTTTTGTAAACTGACCCGCGTAGAAATCTCTATCGAAATAAAAAAAATTCATCCCAAGCATGCCGACCGCTAGGCATCCACCTTTTACAATGTGTTCATCATCCAAATAATCAACGTACCCTAAAATTCCATTATTCAACACCGTTCGCGTAAAATAGGGATAAGCTCCATTATTGTTAAAATTAAAGTTCCTCTTATCTAATTGTGGATTAGACTCCACCGTGAATAATTCTCTGGCAGCAAATTCCTTGTATTTAAACACCATTTTCACCTCGCAATACTCGCCCAACTTCCCAAGCCAAATAATCACTAACCACTTTCATAAAATCCGCTTCTGTTGGCTCAATATCTATAATTTGATGCTGGTCGAAATTCCAATCTGCCCCACAATCAGTTATTTCAGCATCGACCACCTGCTTATCCAAATTCCACGAGTCTGCATTCACTTTTGCAGTTTTCCCATTTTTATAGACTTGTACAATGTCTCTATATTTATCTATTGGATTGTCAATTTCCGTGATACCTCGCTTTGCCCTCTTGTAGCCATCATTTCTGAAATCAATAAATCTAACCTGCTTTTCTTTATCATGAGGTTTTCCTGTGTGTTCTACAATATAAATAGAAGTTTGCACACCCGCCATTGGTATAAATAAATCAACGGGCATTTTTATACTCGCAATAAGTTGATTTGATTTCAAAATTTCTTTGTTAGACTTGGTTGCTTTTCCACTACCCGCACTATCTTGAATGATGATAGCGGCCTTTCCCCCTTTTGCCATTTTACTTAATCCAAATTTTAAGAACGGCATACCATTTTCCTCAAACGTAAATGGAGGATTCAGTAATAGCCTATCGGCTTTAAAATCTGTATACAATTTCTCTGGACGATCAAATGATGATCCTTTTTGTATATTGCTGCTACCATCGCCCCTCAATATCATATTTGTTGATGCGAGCGTGAACATTTCCGCGTTTAATTCAACACCTAAAAGTTGGTTCCTCTTTATATCAGAAATTGTATTGTTCGACGCTGTAGTATCCTTGCCCGTTTCAGTTTCAACTTGGTCAATCATGAGTTGCATTGCAGATATAAGAAATCCTGCAGAACCAGTTGCTAAATCCATAACTTTACTATCTTTGTTTACATCAAGTATTTCCGCCATCATCTTTGTGACATATGGCGGAGTAAGTACAATGCCAATATCTTTGCCATCGCCTAGTGCATATTTCAGAAATTCGCTATATAGCTCACCCATTATGTCCAGATGTCCAGACATACCATCTATTGATTTAAAGATGTGCTCATATATATAGGTAAAAATCTGCTTGCTTACGGAAGCCTTTCCTGAAATGAAGTTGCCAACTAACTTCTTCGCTAAATGCTCAAGCTCTTTTTCTACGTCACGGTCGCTGTCTTTAGAAATCTCATTGAAAGAACTCATCATTAAAACGGATTTTTCATCTGGAATATCTTTTTCTTTCAAGTAATTCTTTATTTGGTTAACTATTTTTTCGCTATCTCTATCGCCTGAAGTAGTCAGACCATCTAAGTCCTCAGGAATTAATCCGGCCTTCTTCAAAGACCCATCTTCGCAAAATAAGTCCTGCATACTGAGTAGTGAGCCGCTTACATACAAAACTCGCTGAGGTGCAGTAATATTCAAGGTATTCATCAGTTTATTTAACTCTTTAGAATATTTTTGTAGTTTATCGGTGCTATCAATTAATATTCCGTGTTTTTCTTCTTCGGTCAATAAGGCATCTTGATAAAAGCTATCGAAAGTAACAGCACTTTCCAAAAAATCAAGAGTGGTGTAATCATCCATAAGTTTGTATGAATTACCAAAAGAACCAAATACATAGTAAACCTTTATTTGGACATTATTTGGATTATCACCAGCACAACCGATGGCAACCACCTCAGCATATTTACCACTGCCAATCATATTTTGTGCATAATAAATAGCTCCATTTACGGCATAAGCCGATATCGCCTTATCGTCAAGTTTTAGACCTTCTTTTGTTTCAGAAATCAATTTTGAGGCAGTGCGCTTGTTTTCGATAATTACTGGTATATTGTTGTTTCCTTTGCCTTCTGCAAGAAGGTTTTCAATTTGAAAATCAGGCTTACCAAAATTCGTCTTTATCTTGGTCTTGGCTGAACCTTTAAGTGATTCCTTCATATAGTTACTCATACTTGACTCAACAGTATAATCTTTGTTTTTTTCTTTGCCAAGACGTGTAAATTCTGATTTAACCCAATCGTTTACATCATCTTCAAGATTCCAATTCTGGTCATCTAACCCGATAGACTTTTTTGTCATAACTTCCTCCACTCAGATGTTTTTTATTAATAGCCAATTCTCCAGAATAAGCTTATGAATTAAACTTCGGCAGACCCTTTTTTCATATCACTAATCTCGTAATTGGGTATCATCAGTAAGTTCTTCATACGCATATTCGAGACTCTTTATTTCATACGCTACAACGCCTATACACTCATAATCACTTTCATCAAATACAGCTACATTATACCCATCGCTACTCATTGTGCTTTTATACTCTATTCCGCTATGACCTTTGCTTTTAATAAAATCACTTATGTATTGAGTGGGAAGATAATCGAGCGGACTGTCATTTCGACGGAGAGGTCTTGCTATCTCGTTTGCAATTCTTGCCAAACTTTTTCGATTTACCGCATGTAGCGTTTTATCAATATTTCCAAATGGTGATAACCTATCAATATTTTTTAAATCAACGACCTCAATATCCTTCTTGGCGATAAACTTACCAACATAAACTATATCATGAACACCGGCTCGAACTTCATTTAATGCAGTATCCACATCGCTAGTTAAGTACAAACAACTTATCCCCTCTGGATTTGCTCTCCCCGAGGTTGCCTGCCTTGGTTTTGGAGCCCCCATTTGCTTTTCAGTCAACATTTCATGATTGGAAATTCTTGCTCTATAAAGAAATTCATCTGCCTTATATATTTTCCTCTCCGAACAAAATATTTCGAGAATACTCTCGTTAATATGATTCGTGTGAAATCGATTATTCTCCTTAATAGACTTGGTGAAATCACTCCATGAGAAAATTTTCAATACAGCATAATCATTCAAGTATGTTTCATCGCACAACTCTGGGATTCCACTCATTTCATCAATAACCTCGGGAAACTCATCATAAAATGATTGACATAAATCCTTAATTATTTTTTCTGCAACTATCTCTGAACTGAATATTTTCCATGTGCTGGATAATTCCGCAGGGATACTAACTAGCTTTTCATCTGGGTATTTACTTTCCAACAAGCTAGAGTGCTTATATATATCAAGCAACTCAAGAAAATCCTCAGCCATATTCTGTTCATCTAATTCAACATCATATATATTAACATCCTCTGCTCCACAGTAATCACAATTCCCTTTTTTGTTGAGAACAGAGATTCTATTTCTCAGCTCAACATCTGTAAAACACTTCTCGCAACAATTCATTAAAGCACTCCATTTTCGCTGTCAAGCGATGTGCTCACTAACTCAAGATGATGCATAATACAAAGTTTCTTGATGGTGCCGAGTCCAGGGTATGTTCCATCAATACAATGCTGTTCAAGAGTTTTCATAGCAATTGTGTCAACGCCTGCGACGTTTTTTTTCCAATCAACAACTTTATTTATAGCCTCCGAAAACTTTTTTGCCGGATTTTGAATATCTTCATTTGAATTGGAAACAAAATGCCGAATTCTTAAAGTGCCATCTTTGGGGTAAACAATATGAATTGCTACAGCATATGGAGCGAACCCTGACATCATAAACTCATCACCAACAATTGAATAATCCGAAAATCCAACATAGCCTTCGTCCTTGAAATATATATGGTCATCAGAAAAAAATTCGTCACTGTTATCTTCATAATCAGTATTTCGAGATTGCCTTCCAAACTTATTTTCAAGCAAGACTCTGTCGCCGAAGACAGCTCGCTTGAAAGCTCTCTTATCCGGAATTAATGTAAATAAAGCAGGATGCATCTTTAATAAGTCCTTATATAGCTCGGGCATATCATTATCGGTCATTATAATAGCAATCTTGTCCAGACCTCCCTTGTCATCAACGATTGAATCGAGGTACCTTTGGATTCCCGTAGTAAGTATAAAGGTCGAATATGTATTTGCATTCTTCACTGTCTCTACGAATGCATCAAACTTTTTCTTCTGTTTTTCATCAGCTGCTAATGCTGCATTTTTTACAGACTCATACTCATTCATAAAAGATCCCGCTTGCGGATTTCTAATCAATGCAATCGGATGTTTTTTTTCATTATATAAATCAATAGTATTTGTAAGAGTCGAGGAAAACTTCACCGGCTCTATTATGGGTATAACTTTATTACTAATGATATTTTGATCAAGTAACTCTTTCAAAGCAAGTAGCTCGAATTGCCGTCCTCTTAAATATGGGAAATACATTCTAAACACTCCTTACTTAAAAAATCATCTAGTCGGTTGTAGTCAACTTCTTTATAATTAGAAAAATAAGCAATAGCCCGCAGTTCTTTAGGTATGCGAGCCTTTATATCAGGTTTTACAATGGATCGTTTTTTCAATTCACACAAAAATAAAGAATGTAACACATTAGTCTTAATTTTACTAAACATCTCATAACAAGCGTCATAATATTCGACCTGTGAAGTTTTCGGTAGCGTACCGTAAACTCTTTTAATAATAGCTTCAAATTCACCTTTCCTTAAGACCTTGAACATGGCTAGACTACTAAGCATCTGCCGAAATGGTTTAGACTTTTTCACTTCCCTGAGAGTTCCCTCATTGCTTAGGAGTATTATTCCTATGTGGGGATTATAAATTTTCGTGCAAGCCTTTTCGTAATTAGCTTCATCTGTCACAATACATACGTGATCGAAAGCCTTAAAATAATCATTTGTCTGTGTCTCAAGCCTGTCAAAATTATCCAATCCCGTCTTCACCTCATAAACTTGACCTATCCCATTTATCATAATGAAGTCAGCTTTTGATTTCCCAACCGGAATTTCAGTCAAGGCCGTAGTTGTATTAACGCTATGCCTCCCAAGCAGAAGCTTATTGAGCAATGTGTTCTTATAGAAATATTCATTCCGATATTCTGAGTCTATAATTTTATAAATGTTAGTAATTGCATCATAATTTGTTTTGTTGTGATAATCTTCTACATATCTTTTTATTGTGGATGCATAAGTTTCATTCCCAAACGAAACAACGGCATCATTAAATATCCGTTTGCTAAAAACTCTATTAAGAAGAAAATTTGTCGAAGTCATATTAATTATCCAATTACCAATCAACTCGTCACACGCATTCATTATTGCAAGCATACCACCATACAATAAAAAATACCAATCAAAGCGACCATATAACATAAACTTGTAACACTGCAACATGGATACTGATACCAATATCCAAATTTTAAATCCTAACCAACATCAACTGAATATTTTCGTTCGAGATAGGGGCTTTATCCCAATCTATGCTCGGAAAGAGGTGTGAATCGGGACAGAAACATTATTTCGAAAGATAATGTTGCAAATTTGGATCTGAATACATGTCTAATGTATACCTTTTACGCTTTTCGGCGAAGCATGTAGCCTGCTTCGACCTTTTGCTCTATCGGTATCTTCACGTGCTGCATTGGGTGAGGGGCCGATGACATTTCATTTCCTTCTTCGTCCTTTATCCACTTCACTTGCTGAAGGAAGCCGACGAGGCCGGGGCCGAAGATTTCTAGGGTTTCCCCTACGGAGAATTTGCCGCGTTGCTCTATGGTGGCTATCATTTCTTCATCATCGAAAGCGATGACGGTGCCTATGAATGACCAGCCTCTGATGTAGCTGCTCGTGTCGTATTTTTGCGAGTCGGGGCCTGCTTTGCCGAAGAGAAAGCCCGTCGTGTATTCTCTGTGGCTCACCTTTGCGAGGTCTTCTTCGGCCTTTTCAGAGGTTTCGCCGAAGCTCAGATTTGTGTTTGATATGCCCGACAGCCTATCCATCATGTAACGGTAGGTGTTCACGACCGTTGCCACGTAATAAAGGGACTTCATGCGGCCTTCTATTTTGAACGAAGTAACTCCAGCCTCGTGAAGCTCGCCGAGATGCCGGACAAGGCAGAGGTCCTTTGAATTCATGATGTAAGTCCCGCGTTCATCTTCTTCTATCCCGAACTTTTCGCCTGGACGCAGCTGCTCCGTGAGGGTGGCACCACGTATGTCCCCGATACTGTACTCCCAGCGGCAAGGCTGTGCACATTCGCCCCTATTTCCGTCACGTCCGGTCATTACGGAGGAAAGCAGGCAACGGCCTGAATAGGAGATGCACATAGCGCCGTGAACAAACGCCTCAAGCTCCAAGGTATCAGGGGTTTCCTCCCGAATCGTCCGTATCTCCGACAAGGACAACTCCCTCGCCAAAACGAGGCGTGAAACGCCGGCCTTATGCCAAAAGCGCGCAGCAGTAGCATTTGTTACGTTCGCCTGAGTGGAAAGATGCAGCTCTGGGCTATCTACATGTTTCTGCAAAAGCGCAATCACCGCCGGATCGCTTACGATGAAAGCATCAAGACCAAAATCCGAAATCGCGGCAATGAATGTCTCAAGCTCCGCCATATCCTCCGCATGCGGAAATATGTTCAGCGTCAGATAAGCCTTCCGCCCATGTTCGTGCAAAAACCGGACGCCAAAGGAAATATCCTCGAGCGAAAACCCCGACGCATCAGCACGAAGCGAACCGATACGTCCGCCAAAATACACGGCGTCCGCTCCATAAAACGCCGCCGTCCTAAGTATCTCCAAATCACCTGCCGGAGCCAATAGCTCAGGAACCTGAAACCCCATATTACCTGTTAGCTACTGCCGTTTGATAGGCGTCCTTATCCGCAAGAAACTTATTGTAGTCCGCTGAGAAATTGTGTGTCCCGTCGAGCTTCTGCGATACGACGAAGAAAATGTAGTCGTTGTCGTCAGGATATAGTGCCGCCTCAATAGACTGGATGCGAGGATTGCAAACCGGTCCTGGCGGAAGTCCCTCGTGCAAATACGTATTGTAAGGCGACTCAATCTGAGTATCTGCAATCGTCAAAAACTCCTTGGGCTCGCCCAAAATATATTGTATCGTCGCGCAGCTCTCGAGCTTCATTCCCTGCTCGAGCCTGTTGTAGAAAACACCCGCCATCAGTGGCCGTTCCTCCGCCGCCTTAGACTCCCGCTCAACGATGGAAGCCATAGTTACTATATCACGCACAGACATGTCCAGTTTTGCTGCCTGCGCCTGATCCTCAGCCGTCCAAAGTTTGTCGAACTGGTCAAGCAGCTTCACAATGATGTCGTGTGCCGAAGCATCAGCGTAGACATCATAGGTCTCAGGATACAAAAATCCCTCAAACCGCTCGTCCTTGCCCGCCGGACAGTCCACCAAAAAGTCGTAGTCAAACGCCCCCGAACGCACCTCATTCAAAAATTCATCTTCGGTTACCAGACCGGCCTCAACCAGAACATTCTTGACCTGAATGGTGTTGTACCCCTCCGGTATCGTGAAGCGAACCGTGTCAGCCGAAACGCCTTCAATCAAAGCCTTCATTATATCGGTCATCGTCTGAGCCCCTGAAAGCTCATACTCACCGGCCTTGTACTGCCCATCAAAACCCAAACTCTTCGAGCGCAGTTTGAAGAAAAATTCACTATCGATCACCGTAGCTTCCTTGAGTATGCCCGCAATGGCCGCAGTCCCCGACCCCTCAGGAATCTCGACGTAAACGACCTCACCTGATGGCATATTTCCCACCGGCTTATCACTCGCCGTATAAAGATAATAAAAAACGCCGCCGGCCGCCGCCGCCAAGACAACAATTACAATCAAAGCCACCAAAAACTTCTTCATAAAGGTCTACGCCCTACCGAGATAGCTTCCCTCTCTCGTGTCAATCTTGATCACTTCGCCCTCTACGATGAAGATGGGCACCTGCACGGAAGCTCCGGTCTCAACGATGGCCTCCTTCGTTACGTTCGTGGCAGTGTCGCCCTTCACGCCGGGCTCGGTCTCAGTTACAGCAAGCTCTACAAAGTTTGGAGCCTCAACCGAAAATGCCGCATTGTTGTAAAACTTTATGGTCGCATTGTCGTTCTCGCGAATCCATTTCACGGCCTCTTCAACCTGATCCTCCATGAGCGGAACCTGCTCGTAACTTTCCGGATCCATGAAGTAATACATCTCGCCATCGCTGTAAAGATACTGCATGGTCTTCGTCTCGATGTGTGCCTTCGGGAATTTGTCATTCGGGTTGAAAGCCTCTTCCCTGATAGCCCCCGTGATGATGTTCTTGTATTTTGTCCTGACAAAAGCCGCGCCCTTACCCGGCTTTACATGTTGAAAATCAAGTACTACGAACGGCTCACCGTTGATCTGAAATGTAACGCCTTTTCTGAAATCTCCTGCGGATACCATATCAATCTCCCATTTTTACCAATTAAATTACACAAAATTACTAACGAAATTATACCAAACCGCCCCGCCATTGTCTACGCCGCCATGCCTTGGGAATTTACGCCGATTAAACACCGATTAAACCTTAAGCACCGCCGACACTTCCTGCAGAACCTCGTTCGCCATGAGCGCAAACTGCATCTGCGCCTGAAGGTATTCCGCCGCGAGTGGGTCGCGCGCCAAGACCTGATAGAGATCCTGCATCTGCTGCTGAATATCATTCGTCAAATCCTCGCCAAGTGCCACCTTCTTCTGAATCTCAAACTGCTTTTCTTGATAATCATTGAGAATCTCGACAAGCTCAGGGTTTTGCTGTGCCTTTTCCTTCACCCGCAGATAATTCTGATATTCCGCTGTCTCTTTGATTGCATCCGATAATTCTCTTGCCTTGTCCTTGATACTCATATTACGCCTCCATAATAATTGTCAAAATGACGGGACTTCTCTTTGTCTTCCTATATATGAACCTGCGAAGATCGTCCTTCACGCCGGTTCTGATAGCGTTCCAATCGATGGATTCGTGCTGCTCATACTGGGCGAGTTTGCTTGAAGCAACGCCCCTGAGTTCCTCAATGAGCTCCTCGTTTTCCTGCTCATGCACAAATCCGCGAGAAATGATTTCGGGGCCTGAAACGACGAGGCCCGAAGCCCCATCAATAGTAGCAACCACAAGTATGAGCCCCGACTCAGAAAGAAGTTTTCTATCCTTGAGAACAATGGTGCCGATATCACCGACGCCGAGCCCATCGACAAACACAGGCTCCGCCGACACGGTCTTGTCGGAAATCTTAAGCCCCTTCTTCCGCATCTCGAGAATGTTGCCATTCTTCAGAACAAAGATATTCTTCCTGCCTATCCCGAGGTCCTCCGCGATGAGGACGTTCTGGTGAAGGTGCTTGTACTCGCCGTGCACCGGCATGAAATTCTTAGGCTTGATGAGAGAAAGCATGATCTTAATTTCCTCGGCGCAAGCATGTCCGGACACGTGAATATCCGCAATATCCGAGTAGATTACATCCGCCCCGAGTTCGAGCAAATTGTTGATAACGTTCGATATTGTCTTCTCGTTTCCAGGAATTGGCGACGACGAAAGCACCACGGTATCGCCCTTCTTTATGCGGACGGAACGGTGCTCCTGATTTGCCATTCGGGTCAAAGCAGACATCGGCTCGCCCTGACTTCCTGTAGTAATTATCACGAGCTTTTTGTCCGGAAAGTTGCTTATGTCATTGAGGTCCACAAGCGTACCGGCAGGTATATTCAAATAACCAAGCTCCCTAGCAAGGTCCATGACCCTGAGCATCGAACGCCCCGAAAGCGCAATTTTCCGCTTGCACTTCACGGCGGTGTTGATGATAGTCTGAACCCTGTGCACATTCGAAGCGAACGTAGCGATGATAATTCTGGAGGTATTATCCTCAAATATGCCTTCGAGAATGGGCGCCAGCTTCTTCTCAGACTCACTGAACCCAGGCTTGCCCGCATTTGTGCTCTCGCACATCATCAAATCGATGCCGCGCTTGCCGATCTCCGCAAGTTTCTGAAAATCCATAGGATCGCCATCGATAGGCGTATAGTCAATCTTGAAATCGCCCGTGTGAAAAACGTTCCCCGCAGGCGTCTCAATGGCAACCATGATAGAGTCCGCAACCGAATGCGTAGCCCTGATAGTCTCAATCTTAAACTTTCCGATTTTGACCTTATCTCCGGCCTCAATCTTGCGTAAGTCGCCCTTGATACCATGCTCCTGCAGCTTGCTATCGACAAGCCCAAGCGTGAGCCGAGTCCCGTATATAGGCAACTTAATCTTCTTCAGTAAATAGGGAACGGCACCGATATGATCCTCGTGCCCATGAGTAAGAATCATTCCCTTCACAAACCGAGCATTTTCCACAAGATAATCAAACTCGGGTATCACAACATCGATACCGAGCATCCCATCTTCAGGAAATGACATCCCGCAGTCAATGATCATTATCTCATCACCACACCTGAGTGCAGTAATATTCTTGCCAATCTCATTCAACCCGCCAAGAGGAATGATCTGAAGCGTATCGCCGGAAACGCGCCCCTTATTCTGAGGCGAAGGCTTGCCAGCTCCGGAAGCACGCCCAGAAGCTCCTCGACCGGACACACGACCGCCACCCGAACCTTGGCCCTTGACCGACCCTTGACCTTTGCCCTGTCCTTGTCCTTGACCTTGCCCTTGTCCTTGACCTTGAACTTTGCCCTGCCCCTGACCTTTGCCCTGACCTTTCCTTTGACCTTTCCCTTGACCCTGACCTTCAACCCGACTCTTCTGCCGACCATCACCCTGCTTATTTGCAGATTTGGGCCGCGAACCGCGCGACGAATTCCCTGAAACGTCAGGCTCGGTAGACTTTTTAGCGCTCTTGCGCATATCAATTACTTTCAATTTATAATTCCTTTTCCTTTAACCTTTAACCACAAAATTGACAAGCCGCCCAGGCACGCCAATCTTCTTAACAATTTCCTTACCGGAGACAAGCCCAGAAACCTCCTCATCAGAAAGCGCAAGCGAAACGAGCTCGTCCGCACCGACACCGGAAGGCACAACCAACTTCGCCTTTAGCTTCCCATTGATCTGAACAGCAATCTCCTCAGTATCAAGCAAAAGCGCAGACTCATCATAGGACGGCCAAGCCTCATCGAGTATCGATGTAGAATGTCCATACTCAGCCCAAATTTCCTCGCAAACATGAGGCGTGAACGGCGAAAGAATAGTGATGAGCGTGCAAACCGACCTCTTCAAAAGAGCAGCATTCGCCCCATCATCGTCCCGATACTTATTGATAGCGTTCACAAGCTCCATGATAGCACTGATAGCAGTGTTGAAATTGTAACGCTCTCCGATATCCGCCCCGACCTTCTTCACCGCAAGATTTAAAGCCCTATTCAGAACCTTATCACCCTCAGAAACCAGCTCCATAGCGGCATCATCGGGAGTAAAAACAACGACATCATAGAGCCTCTGCGCAAGGCGATAGACGCGAGTAATGAACCTATAGCTACCCTCAACGCCCTCATCGGACCACTCAAGCTCCTTCTCGGGCGGCGAAGCAAACAGAATGAAAAGACGAGCCGTATCAGCACCGTATTTGCTGATGATTTCCTCCGGCGACACAACATTGCCGACAGACTTACTCATCTTCTTGCCGTCTTTGAGCACCATACCCTGCGTCAGAAGCCTCTTGAACGGCTCGCTCGTAGGCGCCTCGCCAATATCGTAGAGGAATTTGGTGAAGAAGCGAGCGTATAGCAGATGCAAAATGGCGTGCTCAACCCCACCGATATATTGATCGACCGGCATCCAGTAATTCACCTTTTCCTTGTCGAATATCCGTTGGCTGTTCTTGGGATCAGCGTAACGAAGGAAATACCAAGACGAATCGAGAAACGTATCCATAGTATCTATCTCGCGAGTAGCCTTCTCGCCGCAAATCGGGCAAACGGTTTCCTTGAAACTCTCAGAAGTGGTCAAAGGCGACTCACCCTTACCCGTGAATTTCACGTCCGTAGGAAGCAAAACAGGAAGCTCATGCTCAGGCACAGGCTGCCAACCGCAATTTTCACAGTAAACCATAGGAATGGGCGTCCCCCAGTAACGCTGGCGTGAAATCAACCAGTCGCGCAGACGATAATTCGTAGTAGCTTTGCCGAAGCCTTCCTTCTCGATGAATTCCGTGATTTTCTTCATGCCTTCCTTGTTTGAAAGTCCATCAAAAGCACCCGAATTTATCATAGTGCCCTCGGCCACAAAAGCCTCCGAAAGATTTTCCAAATCGATTTCATCATTGTGAGGATCGATCACGGGAATTATCTCAATATCATATTTCTTTGCAAAATCAAAGTCGCGAGTATCATGAGCCGGCACAGCCATGATAGCCCCCGTCCCATAATCCATCAACACATAATTCGCAATATAAATGGGTACCAAAGCCCCGTTCAGAGGATTGATAGCATGACGCCCGATGAAAAGTCCGTCCTTTTCAAGAGTAGTAGAAGTGCGGTCGATGTCCGAAAGATACTGAAGTTTGTCCTTGAATTCCTCCACTTTGGCCTCGTATTCAGTGCCGGAAACGAGCTCCGAAAGAAGCGGATGCTCCGGTGCCAGCACCATGTAGGTAACACCAAAAAGCGTGTCCGGCCTCGTAGTAAAAATATCGAGCAACTTCTCAGAGCCCTCAATCTTGAACTGAACCTCAGCACCATAGGAACGCCCAATCCAATTCTGCTGCATGACCTTGACCTTGTTCGGCCAATCAGAGAGCCCCTCAATATCGTCCAAAAGTTTGCCCGCATAGTCCGTGATTTTCAAATACCACTGGTCGAGATCCTTCTTGCCGACAGGCGTCCCGCAGCGATCGCAAACCCCATCGACAACCTGCTCGTTCGCAAGCACAGTCTCACAGGACGGGCAGAAATTCACAGGATTCTTCTTCTTGTAAGCAAGCCCGTGCTTGAAAAATTGAATAAAAATCCACTGCGTCCACTTGTAATATTCGGGTGTGCAAGTAGCAACTTCCCTGTCCCAATCGTAGTTCAGACCCAGCTCCTTCAGCTGACTCCTCATCTCCGCCATGTTTTCCTTCGTCCAAACGTCGGGGTGAATCCCGTTCTTGATCGCCGCATTTTCCGCAGGCAGGCCGAAAGCGTCCCAACCCATCGGGTGAAGCACATTGTAGCCTTTCATTCTAAGGTAACGCGAAGCCACATCGCCTATCGAGTAATTGCGAACATGGCCCATGTGAAGCTTGCCGGACGGATAAGGGAACATCTCCAGTATGTAATACTTTTCCCTGTCCGTGTCGTCAGGCGTCTTGAAAAGCCCATCCGCTTCCCACTTCCTCTGCCACTTCTTCTCTATCTCTATAAAATTATATTTCTCATTCATTATTTTATTTTCCATCCTATATCATCCGTCATTTGTCATTGCGGGCTCGACCCGCAATCCATCCCTACTCTGTCATTGCGAGCGTAGCGCGGCAATCCACCCCTACTCAATCTCAGTGATCTCCCCGTCTCTCCAAATCTTCTCAAGATTGTAAAGCCCACGGGTCTCCTCCAAAAATAGATTCACGACAACATCGCCATAATCCATCAGTATCCAACCCGAGCTGGGCTTCCCCTCAATATTCTTTACAAAAATGCCATCGGGCTCGAGCGCACCCTCAACCTCGTCCGCAAACGATGCGAGCTGCCTCTCATTCGTAGCCGTAGCAACGACGAAAAAATCCGCAAAAGAAGACTTCTCCGAGATATCAATCAAAATGACACTCAGTCCCTTCTTAGCCGAAATAGTCTCGCCGATAAGTGCAGCAATTTCCCTGTTTGTTCTATCAATATTACTCAATACTTCAATCCTCCTCTTGCTTGTCTTTTTCGCCAATAGCTACGTTGTTGCTCTTGACGAAAAATCCTGCGCAACCCAATAATTGTCATTGCGGGCTCTGACCCGCAATCCAGCCCTTACTCACCCAGTCTGCGCCTCAAATCAACGATAGCGTCCCGCGTGTCCTCTGTTACTTCAAATTTTGCACCCACAAGATATTCCGCAAGCGACTCGAGAACCGTGAGCGTGCCCTCAGTCAGGTTTTCCAAACTGGTCCGCCTAAGTTCCGCAATATCCTTATATGTCCTGCCCGGCTCAACCGTATCGGCAAGAAAAATAATCTGTTCAAGGTCCGTCATGCCCGCCCGACCCGTCGTATGATAAGCGATAGCGTTGATCACATCCTCATCCGTGATGCCAAGCTCACGTATCGCAAAATCCGCGGCCTGCCTACCATGCATCAAATTGTTTTCGACACCGCCGTCGTTCTCCTTGCAGTAATCATGAAGCAGGGCTGCCAACCTTGCCTTTTCGGGCTCGACGCCAAATCTTTGCGCCATCGATGCCGCCATATCTATGACCCTCTTCGTATGTGCAAATCTGGCCTCGTCCTCCTTCGCCATCACGAGCAGGTACTGCCTGACACTTTCAGGAACGAGATAGCGTATACTCTCGCCTATTGCCACCCTATCCCTTATCTGTGTAGACGACACATCGAACGTAGTATTTTCGATAATGTCTATATTCGTACCATATTTTCTGCGTATCATTGCGGCGGTTTCGGCGGCATCTATCTCCTTATACCCAGGTCTCGTGCACAGTATGATCGAAAATTCGCGAAGAAGCTCATCAGCCAAATACCATTTTTCAAGCATAAGGAACATATCCGTCCCAACAATAAAAGCAATATCAACCGCCTCACTGTCATTGCGGGCTCCGACCCGCAATCCCCCATCACCGTCATTGCGAGCGAAGCGCGGCAATCCCCCCCCTTCATACTCAGCCCGAAGCCCCCGAAGAGTGTTGATCGTATAGGAAACCTCAGCCCTATCGACCTCAAAAGTCGAAACGCGAAAATAAGGATTGCCTTCGATAGCCAGTCGCAACATTCTGACCCGATCATCACTCGGACTGACGACCATATCCTGCTTGAAAGGCTGAATGAAAGTCGGCACAAACACGACTTCCGAAAGACCTACCCCGACCCGCGCCTCCTCTGCAACCAGAAGATGTCCGCTGTGAACAGGATCAAAACTCCCGCCAAATACACCTATCCTCATGAAACCTCCGCCATGCCTAAGAAATCCATCATATCCTGATCCCGAGCTCAGCCAACGCATCTGGCTCGGCTGCACTAGGAGCACCGCTCACAGGATCCTCCGCCGCCTGATTCTTCGGGAACGCAATCGTCTCCCGTATGCTATCTTCACCTAATAATATCATAACTAAGCGGTCAAGTCCGTAAGCAAGTCCACCATGCGGCGGCACCCCATAACGGAAGGCCTCAAGCAAAAACCCAAACTTGCTCTGAGTCGTTTCAGGGGATAATCCAAGGGCCTCGAACATCTTTGCCTGAAGGTTTTTGTCGTGTATTCTGATACTTCCTCCGCCTATTTCGCTACCGTTGAGCACGATATCATAAGCCTGCGCCCTGACCGACAGAGGATCCGAAACAAGTCTTGCAACATCGTCGGGATTCGGCGACGTGAAAGGATGGTGCATCGCGGACAGTTCGCCCGTTTCCTCGTCCTTTTCAAACAGCGGGAATTCTACGACCCAAAGGAAATCAAAACGATTCTTGTCAATCAAATCAAGCCTCTTTGCAATCTCACATCTGAGGAAGCCGAGCGTAGCAAAAACCACCTTGTTCGTATCGGCAGAAATGAGGATGAGATCGCCCTTCCTCGCTCCGAAGTCGGAGGCCAAGTGCCTGAGTTCGTCCTCCTTATAGAATTTCGAAAACGAAGTCTGGACTCCGTCTTCTTTGATTCTCATCCACATGAGACCCTTCGCACCATATGCCTTGCAGGTATCGGTAAGTTTGTCCAAATCCTTGCGGCTGAAATGGTCGGATCCGCCATCGACGACGATACCCCTGACGGAACCACCGGAAGCAATCGCATTCGAAAATACGACAAATCCACTGCTAGCCCCCTCAGAGACGCCTTCCTCGCTATTTTCCGCCTCGACGGCGGCTCTGTGCTCCATGAGCGTGATCCTGTCGGAAACATCTATGAGCTCCATCTTAAATCTCGTATCCGGCTTGTCGCTCCCGTATCTGTTCATTGCCTCTTCATATGTGAGCCTCGGAAGCGGCAGTTTCACATCGATATTCTTCGTTTGCTTCATGAGTTTTTTGATGAAGCCCTCCTGAATTTCTATGACGTCATCTTCTTCTACAAACGACATCTCAAGGTCTACCTGCGTGAATTCAGGCTGCCTGTCCGCCCGCAGATCTTCATCTCTAAAGCATTTCACTATCTGAAAATACCTATCCGTTCCACCCGCCATCAGAAGCTGCTTGTACATCTGCGGCGACTGCGGCAGAGCATAGAAATTCTTCGGGTGTACCCTGCTCGGCACAAGATAATCCCTTGCGCCCTCAGGTGTCGGTGCAATCAAGACCGGCGTCTCCACTTCCGTGAAGCCGTTATCCGCGTAGTAATTTCTGATAAGCCTGCAAACGTCGGCCCTGAAGCTGAGGTTATTTTGCATCTTTTGCTTTCTGAGATCCAGATACCTGTATTTGAGCCTCAGGTTTTCGTCAACATTATCATCGTCCTTGATGTAAATCGGCGGCGTCTCGGCCTCGGAATATATGACGAGTTCCTTTGCGAGTATCTCAACTTCCCCCGTAGGAATATCGCCATTTTTCGACTCCCTTTCCCTGATAGTGCCGCTCACACCAACGACAAACTCATTTCGAAGCGTTTCGGCAGAAGCGAAAACGGCCTCCGGCACGTCCTCGTCAAACACGACCTGAATGATACCGGTCTTATCCCTCAAATCCGTGAATATCAGCGCACCTAGCCTTCGGCTCCTCTGTACCCAACCATTGACAGTAATGCTGCTGCCAACATCGGAAATCCGAGCCTCTCCGCAATAGTTAGTCCTCTTCAATAAACTCATAAAACTTCTCCTTCTCCCTATACTTCCGTCATCGTAGCCGTCATTGCGTCTACTGTCATTGCAAACAATCTATCTACTGTCATAGTGAACGAAGTGAACGTGAGCGTAGCGAAGCAATCCAGTCAGCCATTATCTGCCAATCTCTGCTGTTAGCAACTCAAACGCCACTCGCCTCTGTTCTCCACTTTCCATATCCTTCAGCGTAGCCTCACCTGATCTTAGCTCTTCATCGCCGAGAACCACAGCAAACCTTACGCCTTCTCTATCCGCATACTTAAACTGCGCCTTCATACCTCGGCCACAGAGATCGAGCTCCGCCGAAAGTCCTTTGCTACGAAGCCCCGCCGCAATCTCAATCGCCTTAGGCTTTGTCTCATCACTGAGAAAAACCACCAAAGCGTCCGTAGGTGCAGGCTTAGGAATAGTTACTCCCGAAGCCTCAAGCACCAGAATTAGCCTCTCTATACCGAGACCAAAACCGACCCCTGGTATCTCACCGCCGCCGAGCTGCTCTATCAGATGATCGTATCTGCCACCGCCGCAAACCGTGCCCTGTGCCCCAATACTCTCCGACACAAACTCAAAAGCCGTCTTCGTATAGTAATCAAGGCCCCTGACGATCAAAGGATCTACTTCATATTCAATCTTTGCCGCCTGAAGATTGACTTTCAGCGATTCAAAATCGTCCTTACACTCATCGCAAAGATAGTCGAGCATCACAGGCGCACCCTTTGCTATGTCCTGACAAACGGGCGACTTGCAATCGAGTATCCTCATCGGATTTTTCTCAAAGCGAACCTTGCAGGTATCGCAGAGTTCATCATAACGCTTGGAAAGAAAATCCTTCAAAGCCTGCCTGTATATCGGTCTGCAATTTGGGCAACCGATACTGTTCACCTTCAAGACGAGTTCGGTTACGCCGAGTGTCCTCAGAAACTCGTCGGCAAACGAGATGACATCGGCATCAGAAAGCATGTCTGAGGAGCCGAACACCTCAAGCCCAAACTGGTGAAACTCCCGAAGTCTACCCGACTGAGGCTTCTCATAGCGGAAGCACGGAATTTCATACCAATACTTTGACGGTTTTCCGGCAGCAAACTCCTTGTGCTCAAGGTAACTTCTCGCGGCTCCCGCCGTACCTTCCGGCCGAAGCGTGATGTTTCTGCCGCCGTAGTCCTCAAAGGAGTACATCTGCTTTTCAACGATGTCAGTAGTTCCTCCAACGCCGCGAGCAAACAATTCGGTGTGCTCAATAGTAGGCGTCCGAAGCTCCTTATAGCCGTACTTCTCTGCAAGCTCGCGAAATTTCTTCTCGACAAACTGCCATTTGTATATCTGATCGGGCAAAATATCCTTAGTGCCCTTAGGCGCTGCTGTCAGCATTTCTCTTCCCTCTTCCTATAATGTACTGTCATTGCGGGCTCCGACCCGCAATCCAGCCCTTACCCCTACCTCAAACAAACGGGTTAAACTTCTTCTCATGTGCAATACTAGTAGCCCCCATATGCCCAGGCAAAACAACCGTCTCGTCAGGCAATGTGAAAAGCTTCGAAGACACCGAATTGATCAGCGTATCGTAGCTACCGCCCCAAAGGTCCGTCCTGCCAATGGACTCCCGAAACAGAGTGTCCCCCGAAAACAAAGTGCCGGTTCCGCCGCTTTCAAAAGCGGGGTCGATGCCCTTCACATATAGAGAAATCCCGCCGCGCGTGTGCCCGGGCGTAGCTATGACTTTGAAGACGATATCCCCAAGCTTCAGCTCAGAGCCATCGGCCACGAGGAAGTCTGGATGGAATTCCAAATTCTGCCCAAATATCTCAGATGAAAAATTCCTCTTTGCGTTTGTGAGCATCTCTTCCTCGTCCTCACCGCAAACGAGTTCCGCATCTGGATAAATCTCCAAAAATGCGGGGAGTCCTCCAATATGATCCCCATGTCCATGCGTCAAAAATATGTACTTGAGCGTCAGTTTCTCCTGAGCAATAGCCTGCTCGATGGCCTGCTCCCCGTCAGCAGGATCAATCAGCATAGCCTCCTTAGAAACATCATCCCAAACCAAATAAACATTAGTGCCTATAGCACCGACAACATAACCATTAACTCTCAAACTCATAATAAACCTCCAAATTTCTCATTTAGATTGCCGCGCTACGCTCACTTCGTTCATTGTCATTGCGAGCACAGCGAAGCAATCCAGTCCTAGTCCTTCATCCTCTAGCCCTATAAACCTCGTTCACGCTCTCAACCTGCTTGAGCTTACGAAGTATCGTCTCCATTTCATTTATATTCGATATAGAAATCGTCAGCGCAATACTCACCGACTTATCCTCATTTGTCTTCATATTCACGCCAGTAATATTCACATCCATGTCCAGACAAGCCCTCGATATATCCGAAAAAAGTCCCTTCCTATCATCTGCCTCAATGGACAGATCAGCATTGTATATTCCCGCGGCATCCGAGCTATGCCAATCGACATGTATGAGCCGCCCCTTGTCCTTCTCCGGCAGAGACAAGATATTCGGACAATCCGTCCTATGCACACTCACGCCGCGCCCCTTAGTAGTGAACCCTATGATATCATCT
The DNA here is from genome assembly GCA_031261345.1 of Eubacteriales Family XIII. Incertae Sedis bacterium. Taxonomy (GTDB): domain Bacteria; phylum Bacillota; class Clostridia; order Peptostreptococcales; family Anaerovoracaceae; genus JAISKC01. Next base: position 30,861 of record JAISKC010000049.1, read on the forward strand.
CCAGGCACCGGACTGCAGCAACGGGACAGCCGAATCATCAAATTGTCCATGCCCTCAATCACGACATCGGGTTTCGAAGACCCCCCGGGCTTCTTGGCTTTCTGCTGAGTTTCGGCGACAAGCTTCTCGTTCGTTTCAATCTTTACCTTCTTGTCGTACTCCTCCAGATATAGCTCAACAAGCTTGTTGATCACCTTGCTGACGATAGCACCGCCATATGAAAGAGCCGAGTAAAGATCGCTCACATCCGCATAATTCAGCTGCTTGGAAATCTTCGCAAGCCAGCTCACGCGCATCACATCTTTCGGGTCGTAGCCCTTGCGGCGAACGGCTTTCTCAAGCGAGGCCTTGCCCTTGTCAACATTCTGGCTCTTGTCCTGCTTCTTCAGCCACTGCCTTATCTTCGATCTGGCATGCGAGCTCTTCGCGATTGAAAGCCAGTCGGTCGACGGCCCCTTCGCATTTTTCTGAGCGATTATGTCCACGGCCTCACCGTTTTGGAGCTCGTAATCGATAGGAACCATCTTGCCGTTCACCCTCGCCCCCGTGCAATGTATACCGACATCGCTGTGGATTTTGAAGGCAAAATCGAGTGGCGTTGAACCTGCCGGAAGTTCCATGACATCGCCCTTCGGCGTGAATACGAAGACCTGATCCGAGAAAAGGTCCATCTTCAGCGTCTCCATGAACTCCCTCGGGTCGTTCATATCCTGATTCCACTCGAGCGTCTGCCGGATCCAAGCGAGCTTGACCTCTTCCTGCTCCTCCTCGACGCCCTCTTTGTATTTCCAATGAGCCGCGATACCGTATTCCGCAACCCTATGCATCTGTCTCGTCCTTATCTGCACCTCGAAAGGTCTACCGGTATCACCGATAAGTGTCGTATGCAGCGATTGATAAAGATTCGGTTTTGGCATTGCTATGTAATCCTTGAACCGCCCAGGTATAGGTCTCCATAGCGTGTGCACCATGCCAAGCACGGCGTAACAGTCCCTGACCGTATCGACCAAAATCCTGATTGCCGTCAAGTCATAAATCTCATCGAGACTCTTACTCTGAGCCTTCATCTTCGTGTATATACTGTAGAAGTGTTTCGACCGTCCCGTTATCTCATGGTCTATATTGTAATCCTCGAGGACGTCCTCTATCTTCTTTATGACCTGATTTATTTTCTCTGCACGCTCGTCCTTGCGTTCCTTCACGGCATTCGCAAGTTCATAGTAAGCTTCTTTGTCAAGGTACTTCAGTGCTATGTCCTCAAGCTCAAACTTGATGGTGTAGATACCGAGTCTGCTCGCAAGCGGAGCATAGATTTCAATGGTCTCCCTGCACTTATCCAGTATCTGGTCCTCGTTCATGTAGTTGATAGTCCGCAGATTGTGAAGCCTGTCGGACAACTTTATGATGAGAACTCTTATGTCCTTTGATATGGCGAGGAACATCTTGCGAAGGTTTTCCGCCTGCCTCTCCTCTTTGCTTTCAAATACCAGAGCTCCGAGCTTCGTAACCCCGTCAACCAGAAGTGCAATATCCGAGCCGAAATCCCTCTGAACGTCCTCCAGACTATATGGCGTGTCCTCTACCGCATCGTGAAGCAGACCTGCGACAATGGTCCTCTCATCCATGCCGAGGTCTGCAAGTATCTTCGCAACTTCAACCGGATGAATGAGATATGGCTCGCCGGACTTCCGAAGTTGTCCTTCGTGCATCTGCTCGGCTTTCCTGTATGCACTCTCAATCAGCCCGATATCAACGTTGGGATTTATGTCTAGTAGTTCGCTTAAAAAGACCTCTAATCTATCCATTCTCTCCCTAATTACTTACTTCTCGATAACTTTCTATACGACCGCTCCATTGTTATCTTTTGAACGTTGCGACTTTGACTTCTTCGCCTGCCCTGCCGCATGCTTTGCCTTCTTCGATGAATCACTGCTCGCAATCTGCTTGCCGCCGCCACCGATCTTTTTCTTTCCAACATTCTTTGTCAAATCGAAGAACACCGAGCTTGCGATGAATATCGAGCTGAGAGTTCCCGCCGTGATACCGATGAAGAGCGGAACCGTGAACTGCCTGACCGTATCCCCGCCAAGAATGATAAGCGGAATAATAGCGAGTATCGTAGTGAGCGAAGTCATGATACTTCTCACGAGCGTCTGGTTGATACTCAGATCTATCAGCTCACCGTGAGGAATCCTCTTCATGCCCTTCATGTTCTCTCTGATTCTGTCAAATACGACTATCGTGTCATTGATAGAGTAACCGACGACTGTCAGGATAGCGGCGATGAAAGGATTGTTGATGGTCATATGGAACAGCCCATAGAGCGCAATCATGATAGCCACATCGTGGAATGTCGCGATGATAGCTGCAACGCCGAACTTCCACTTGAACCGTATCGAAATGTATATGAGCATGAACAAAGCCGCAAGAAGTATGGACTTCACAGCATTTTGCTCAAGCATCTTTCCTATCGAGGGTCCAAACTGCTCAAACGTCTGCAAGGCATCATCCTTGACACCATAATCCTTCTCAAAATTCTTCATTACTGAGTTTCTGTCGTCCTTCGTCAGGGCCTTCTGGGTCTTGATAATGACACCATCGTTCTTGTCGCCAAAGTGAACGACATCCGCATCCTTTATATCATCCTTCGCCAAGGTGTCCTGAATATCCTGAACGCTGACTTCCTTCCCGAGGTCTATCTGAAGCATCGTGCCGCCCTTGAAGTCAATACCTGTATTGAACCCTCTGAAGAGCCCAGTGCCGATACCGACGACCAAAATCGCGATTGTGATGATGTAGTAAATCTTTCTATGCTGAACGAAATTGAACTGCTTCTTCAGCCTTGTTCCCTGCGAACCGTCATTATGTGCGAGATCTTCATGCACACCGAGCAGCTTGTGCTTGACGAGGAATTCGCTTTCGGTGAAAACTCTGACATAGATGTTCGTAATGAACAATGCCGTGAACATTCCCACTATGATACCAATCATGAGCGTGAGTGCAAAACCTTTTACGGGACCTGTTCCGAACATGTAGAGCACGAGTGCCGCAATGATGGTCGTTACCTGCGAGTCTATGATTGTGCCCATCGCCTTCTTGAAGCCAGTCTGCACGGCGACCCTAAGCGTCTTGCCGAGCGTTACCTCCTCCTTGACTCTCGCGAAGATGATAACGTTCGCATCGACCGCCATACCGACGGACAAGATGATGCCCGCTATACCCGGCAAGGTCAGAACACCTTGCAGTGCGATCAAAATCCAGAGCACTACGGGAACGTAGAGCAGAAGTGCCAAGCTCGAGCCGAGTCCCATCATTCTATATATGGAAAGCATGAGAAGAAGAACGAGGCCTATACCTATGATTCCGGCCATGACGCTCGACTTGAGCGCTCCTATTCCAAGGGTCGCTCCGATAGCGGAGCTCTCCACCTCGTGAAGCTCAACGGGGAGTGCACCGGCTCTGATGAGCATCGATGTCTCGATGGCCTCATCCTTGCTGAATCCGCCCGCTCCTCCGGTGATGATGGCATCGCCGCCGGTGATTTCCTGATCGGCTGACGGTGCGGAAATGATAGCGTTGTCAAGCACGATGGCTATCTGATTGCCGCTCTCTATACCTTCCATGAAAGGCTCTTTGATCTCACCTGCCGCTGCTTTTCTGGTGCCTTCAGCAAATGCATCTGCACCTTCGCTGTTAAACTTGAGCGTGATGGCATAGCCGCCGTGTTCCTGATCCTGCTCGACTCCGCTGTCCGCCACCTGACTTCCGTCAAGTATAGGAGTGCCGTCGGCTGATACAAACTGTAGCTGCGCCGTCTTGCCTATCATCTCAATCGCCGCTTCGGGATCCTCAGCTCCGGGAAGCTCAACCCTGATCCTGTTGTCTCCCTCTATGGTTACTACCGGCTCCGATAGGCCCATCTCATTGACCCTCTCCTCGATGACGGCCTTCGTTTGATCCATCAGCTTGGTGAGCTGCTCGCCCTTGAGGTTGGTATCGGCTTCCATTACGACGTAGACGCCGCCGGAAATATCAAGACCCAATTTGATGTAGTCCTTGATCGGCCCCACAGGCCCTATTCCGATGATACTGATGAACCAGACCAACGCGATGATAACTGTTGTGATGAGTGCAATTATTTTCTTCATTCTATTCTCCGAACTAAGGCTCACCTATTCAGCGAGCCATCCCTGTCCACAGGCTCAAGTGCCTGCAATTTTGTTTCTATATTGTCAATCTTGCCAATTTCCGAGTTTATCTTGTTTATGAGTCTGGTTACGACACTCTTCGCATTCTCGATGTCGATATTTGAAATCATCATCAAAAACTGCGGAGTATCGAAGCCCGTTACGACGTCCTGCCTCCTGAGGCTACCTGCGAGAGCCGCTCCTAGTTTGTTGAACGCATCCTGCTTTTCCTCATCGGATCTATTGTCGTCATTGGGGAGTGAAACACTGATAGACGCAAGCACCATATTGACCTGATGGCGGTCGAGAGCTCGAACATTCAGCCTATAGATACTCTTGAAGGTGTTGTAATCACATATCATCGCACCGTAAGAGTCCGACTCTTCCGACAAGTCAAAGTCTATTCCTGAGTCTAACTCAATGATGTTCACGTCTCCGTCTGTCATGTCTTCAACCAACAAGCCTACTTAGCTTCCTCATCTTCGATGGCCTCTTCCTGCTCAAAGACTTCTTCTTCAAGGTCGGCAAAATCCACATCTTCTATGCCCGCTAGTCCAAGCTCTTCCTCGAGCTCTTCAGCAGCATCCTTCTTCGCGCCGCCGAGTTTCTTCGGCTTCTTGGGAGCTTCCTCTTCCTTTTCCTTAGGTGCCGGTGCGGCCTTCGCCTTCTGGGCATCAGCATCGTCAACTCTTGAAATTGCCCAACGCTCAAAGTCCATCTTCACCTTGTCAGAGCCGACAGCTATAGTAATAGTATCGCCCTTGATTTTGACAATGGTCCCCTTGATACCGCCGATAGTTGTGATTTTGTTTCCGACGAGGAGTGATTCTCTCATCTCCTTGACCTGCTTGTCCTTCTTTCTTTGTGGCCTGATAAGTAAGAGCCAAAGTAACAAAAAGACCGCAATGATTGGTAAAAACTGAATTAACTGACTGCTCATAATTTCCTCCATACCGAAATTTCAACATATTTTCGAATAAAACACTAACAAACATTATACCGCAGAAAACCGTAAAAACAAAGCACTCTTTTAAGTACGTACAAAAAACCGAAAACCAGTAAAAAACGACTACCCTGCGTGTGGTCTACACGGGAGGATAGCCGTTTTTTTCTGCGAATTACTTGGTGGAAATTCTACAGCGCACCCTCATCGTACGCCTTTTCACCGTGGATTGCTGCGTCGATTCCTATGATTTCGACCTGTTCACTGACACGCACCGGCGTGATCTTGTTGATGACCCAGAGCATACCCCACGTGAAGACGAAACCGTAGATGGACGCTATTACAACAGCGACGACTTCCTTTCCGAAGAAGCCCGCGCCGCCGAAAATCAGCCCGTCCGCACCCGCCGCATTCACCGCGGTAGACGCGAAGACGCCGAGCAAGATGGTTCCGACAAAACCGCCGACGCCGTGGACGCCCCAGACATCGAGAGCATCATCCCACTTGCGCTTGTTCTTCAGCTCAACCGCCAGATAGCAGCCGAGGCCGGCACAAATTCCCACAATAGGGGCCGCCCACAGCGGTATGAAGCCCGCACAAGGCGTGATGGTGGCGAGGCCCGCAATCGAACCCGTCAAAACTCCTACGAGCTTCGGCTGACGATGCCTGATCCACTCTATTACCATCCATGTGAACAGAGCAAACGAAGCCGCCAGATCGGTGTTGAGGAAAGCGTTCGCAGTTACTCCATCGACCGCGAGTTCACTTCCTGCATTGAAACCGTACCAACCGAACCACAGGAGTCCCGTTCCGATAGCCACGAGGGGAATGCTGTTCGGCGTGGAATTTTTGTCAACTCTCGCGCCGACGAATATGACCGAGGCCAAGGCCGCAAATCCCGCCGTAGCATGGACAACTATGCCTCCCGCAAAGTCGAGAACGCCCCACTCGGAGAGTATGCCGCCGCCCCAGACCATGTGGCAGAACGGATAGTAAACGAGGAACTGCCATGCGGTAAGGAAGATGAAGTAAGCCTTGAAACTCACGCGATTGACAAAGGCACCGGTGATGAGTGCAGGGGTGAGAATCGCAAACATCATCTGAAATGCGATGAATACATATTCAGGAATGGAATTGTTTCCGCTGAATACCGAGTCGGGTCCAACTCCCTGCAGGAACATCTTATCCAAATTTCCGAGTATGCCTACGAGGTCGGTTCCATCGCCCAAACTGCCGCTGAAACATAGCGAATAGCCAATCACAAACCATAAAATAGTAGACCAGCCAAGTGATACAAAACTCTGAATCATGATGCCTAGGATGTTGCGCTTTGTCGTCAAACCTCCATAGAAAAATGCCAGAGCCGGCGTCATGAGCATGACCAAACTGGTACACACAAGCATGAAGCCTGTTGATCCGGTGTCAAACATTATACTTCTCCTTCCAATAAAAAATTAAATTATCTGATAAATTCCGTTATGATAATAACCTAATTTTCAGACAATTTCAATACTAATTGTAAAATTATTTTTACAAAAAGTTACGTCATTGCGAGCGCAGCGAAGCAATCCTGTCAATTCAAATTCATCCACATTAAAAAAGTGCCGATCTGGGGTTTCCAAATCGGCACTTATATGTCTTCCTACTAGGCAATATTATATCCAAAGTCTCAATTAATTATTTGCCAAAAATCATTTATTTACCGAACTAAGCCGCTGTCTTGCTCTTTGATGAAGTTGCAAGTCTGATATCCTTGACGATCATGAAGATTACGAGGATAATTCCTACGAAACCTGAGATCGGCCAGAGGAAGTTGACGACTGCGGAGAACGGCAAAACCGAACCTGCGAGGACACCTATGATCATTAGGACTGCCGTGAAGATTCTGCTCTTTGTTGTAGGAGTCGAACCAAATACGCGATCCGTGAGGAGCCACAGGTAGCCAGTGATTGTGGTGAAAATACCGGCAATCAGGATGATAACAAACATCCATGAAATGCCCGGCAACAGATAGGTAACAGCTGCGAGTGTCGGAATCGGGAACATCTCGTTCGTAGCAGGATCGATGAGACCGTTTGCATTGCTGAGCAAGATGATGATGACGAGGAATGCACCGATGTAGAAGAAAACACCGGAGAAAATTCCTGCAAATGTCGCTTCGCTTTGGCTCTTCGTCGATTTGCCGAGGGATACGATGAAAGGCACGCATACCACGAGGCAAACGCCTGCATAGCAGAGACCGTCGAGCCAAGATGAGTTGAGTCCGGACAATGAAGCACCGACACCTCCGGGCATGATCTCAAACATGTTCGCCTGCCAAATCGCGCCCTCCTTGACGAGGTTTGCGACTTCGGAAGACTGGTCAAGATTTGCGTTCGGACTGACAATCGTGATGATTCCAACTATGACGATAAAGATGATGATAACGATACCTGCATAGCCGAGAACCTGCTCAACAACTTTGAGTCCGCCGAAAACAACGACCGCTGAGATGATTCCTATACCGAGTGAGCCAACCCACTGTGGTAGTGAGATAAACTGATTGATTGTTGAACCGGCACCTGCAAACATCGTTGCGAAGATACCGAGAACGAAGATAACGACAAAGATGTCAAATACCCAACCGACGTACTTACCTGCATAGTAAGTGTATACGTCTCTAGACTGGGCAAAGTCATTTCCCTGACCTGCCTTGTATGCTGACGCGCAGAAATAACAATTCATAATAAGTCCGAAAATTGCAGCGATGAATGCACCGGGAACTCCCCAAGACCCAAAGAACTGCAGCACTTCATTACCCGATGCAAAACCTGCACCGATAGTGTAAGAAGTGTATGCTCCTGCGACGACAAACAAATTTCTGATGTTTATCTTAGATTTAGTTTCCATAATTTCTCCATTCTATATTGCCAAAGCAAAGAAAACTCCGGCCGTATACTGGATTTTTGGCAAGTTAATTTGTAATTGATTTTTTAAGGTTTTCTAGCAATACTGGTTAGTCAATTACCTCCTTTCAGAAGACACGTCCATCATACACCATTTCCAACAAAAAATAAAGCACCGATTTGGGATTTCCAAACCGGTGCTTCTCAGTTCAATTATTTTAGAAGAAAGCTATTCGGCTTTTTTCTGTAGTGCTGCGTCAGACTTAGCGCCCCACTTGGTGATGTCCTTGATGAGCATGAAGATACCAAGCAGAATTCCTACGAAACCTGAGAGCGGCCACAGGATGTTGATAATCTGCGAGAACGGCAGGATTCCACCAACCGCAACGCCGACGATCATCAGCACAGCTGTGAAGATTCTGCTCTTTGTAGTTGGTGTAGAACCAAATACGCGATCCGTGAGGAGCCACAGATAACCTGTGATTGTTGTGAAGATACCTGCAATCAGGACTATTACGAATAGCCATGTAAGTGCAGGAGCCAACTGCGTAACAGCAGCAAGTGTCGGGATGGGTTTCATCTCGTCAGCACCAGCTTCCACTAGACCATTACCATTGAAGAGAAGAACGATAATCACGAGGAATGCTCCGATGTAGAAGAAGATTCCTGAGAAAATGCCAGCAAATACAGCTTCGCCGGGGCTCTTCGTTGACTTGCCAAGCGATACGATGAAAGGCACGCAAACTACGAGGCAAACGCCTGCATAGCAGAGACCTTCAATCCACCATGAGTTGAGGGATGAAGGAAGTCCGAGCATACCGAACATATCAGCCTGCCAAATCTTTCCATCAGCTACGAGACCTGTGACTGTGTCGGCCTGTGAAGGATCTGCATTCGGGCTGACCAATGTGATGATACCAAAGATGACTATGAGTATGATGATAACAATACCTGCATAGCCGAGAACATTCTCAACAACTTTAAGTCCACCGAATACGACGAGAGCGGAGATGACTCCGATTAGAATTGAGCCGACATACTGGTTCACACCGGTTGCCTGGCTGATTGTTGATCCTGCACCTGCAAACATTGTCAGGAAGATCAACAGAACGAATATGACAACAAAGATGTCGAATATCCAACCGATTACTTTGCCACCATAATAGGTGTATACGTCGCGTGATTTTGCGAAGTCATTTCCCTGACCCGCTCTGTAGGCAGATGCACAGAAATATGCATTAAATATAAGTCCAAAAATAGCTGCTAAGAATGCATAGGGGATGCCCCATGATCCAAAGAACTGTAGCACTTCGTTACCGGATGCAAAACCGGCACCGATAGTGTAGGAAGTGTATGCACCTGCGACGACAAACAAATTTTTAATGTTTATCTTATTATTAGTTTCCATATCTACTCCATTCCTGTTATGCTCTCCAACCGAAGATGCATAACAACTGCTTTACTTCAACCCTTACTTTGAATTAAAGTTTTACCTCCTTACTTTCCTCTTAATAACAATAACTGAACTGATTTATATAAAAAGACGAGAACGCACCCAGAGGTGCGTCCTCGCTTTATTATATCTTCTTAAATGATACCTGAATACGGTCTTTGAGCTGTTGCACTGTTGAGCCATTTGATAAGGGTGATAAAGTCCCAAACGGGGAGGCCAACTTCTGCTTGGACAGCTGCTGCATATGGCGGCATGTCGCTACATTCGAGGACGACTGCTCCGACATCAGGATTTTCGTCAACGATCTTTCTCGCTGTTCCTACGACTTCCTGACGGACGATAGCGTTGTCGAAAGCACCTCTGTCTTCCATGATGGCTGAGAACTGCTCTGCATGTCTCAGATTGCCGATGATGATGTCATCTTTGATAGGAAGTATGCCGAGTGCATCGAATATCTCGTCGTCGAGCGATGCTGCGTTTGCCGTCAAAACTGCGATTTTCTGATTGGGCTTGAGAAGTGTCTTCACCCAAGGAATCTGTGTCATTGATGAGAATGCTACGGGCACATCCGTGTCAGCTGCAAGTCTCTTCTGATAACGCCCGAAGAATCCGCAAGCTGCTGATATTGCGCGGCAACCTTCCTTCTCGAGCTGTCTGGCTGCGGCAACTATCTTGTCATAGTTTGACTCGTCGCCATCCATCAGCTTCGGAATGTCAAGGCCGACGACAGGAAGCATTCTGACCGGAAAATCGTATGTGTAAGCATTTACAACATTGCCGGGCATCAAAGGATAGAAAACATCCTCAATGTATAGAATTCCGACAGCGTATCCTGCGATATTCTGTCCTTTGGTCATGTGAATCCACTGAGATTCTTGTTCTACCGGTGAAATATAACCATACTCTGTTACTCTCTTTACCATACTGATACTTCTCCCTTCCACAACGACTCTGCAATCTTCTATTTTGTATTTCTTCATATAATGATGATGTAAATTTTACATAAACTTCATCTTACATTGTGATAATATTACAACTTCGTTTTATGGCTGTCAACCATTTTCAACCCATTTTTCAGATAATTCACAAAAATATTATCCCCGTCATTGCGAGCGAAGCGAAGCAATCCATACTGTCATTGCGAGCGAAGCGCGGCAATCCATACTGTCATTGCAAACGAAGCAACCTGTCATTGCGGGCTCGACCCGCAATCCACAACCCGTCATTGCAAATCAGCCATCACAGCAAACTCTCGCTTCAGCGAGAGTTCGTGTCCTTCCGTGGACACAAACACAAACTCAATGGAATATACGCCATAGGCCTCTTCTGCCAAAAGCTTTGAAAACGGCTCTGACGCCGCTACTCCTTCACCAGTCGCAACCACAGTGCCCACCTCGTCCCTGATAGTGTATACGCAAGAAGAATAACCATTCACTTCGAACGGAAAGACGATTGCCGCCGAAGTGGGATTGTCGTACTCGTTTTCTTTCGAGGCGGTCTCAAACTCAATAGTCGCATTTCGCCAAGCCGCCTCGTCCAAAGCGCTCATCACAGGAGCAGAAGCTACCACCTGCTCTCCGCCGCCGTGATAGACGGAAGAGATCCACTCGGACCCCACATCAGAAGCTACAAACCCGACACCGGACACGCCAACGACCACCGAGGCCGCGACGATTGCCATCTTCCCTGAAAGAAGAGAAAGCCCGTGGCTCGCTACATGACTAACGCCCGAGGCCGCACCTACTCCTGCCACAGTAGCTGCCGCAGACTTCGCCGCCGCCACCTGAAAAGCGACAGCCGCATCGAGCTTCGCAGCAGGAAACAGCATAGCCGCATTACTGGCAAATGCACAGCCAAGCACGGTTTTGTTTTTCTTCGTAGGCTTGGACCCCTTGCCCGCCATGCCCGTATCCTCGTTCAAAAGTCTCATCTCCTTTTCCATATCGGCCCTCATGCTCGTCCTGAGCTTCGAGAGCGTGCTAGTAACAGTAGACACGCTCAGCCCAAGCGCGAGGGCGATTTCCTTGCCGGACATATCGTCGAAATAGCACATGATCAGTATCTGCTTTGCCCGCGCGGACTGCCTGTTCACAACGCGCATCACCGCGTCGCGCCTCGCCTGATCCTCCATATATTCCGTGGGAAGAAACTCTATAGCCTCCTCCGCCGGTTCCGAGGCGGGATTGTTTTCTATGTAATCCTCGATGGATATCTCCCGCACCTTCCTCTTGATCAGCCTATGGTGATCCATGCAACAATTCCTTATTACCCGATAAAGCCAAGCGTTGAACAATTCCGGATCCTTCAGGTTCTTCAGCCCCTTGTATACTTTCAGGCAAATATCCTGCACGACATCGTCTATCTCGGGAATATTTCCGAGCAGACTGTTGACATAGTAATATATGAGCCGAACCTTGGTCTTGTAAAGCCGCTCAAAGGCAACGTCGTCGCCCGCGATGGCTTCCGCGACCAACGTCCACTGCGCGTCTTCCTCAAGAGCAGCGTAACCATCACGCTGCTCTCTATGCTCCCTAATATCATTCAATCCAGTAGCTCCTCCACCACCAAGATTCTCCATCTAGTTCTCCCCTCTTTTCGTCATCGTCCACCTGTCATTGCGGGCTCGACCCGCAATCCAGCCCTTCACTGTCATTGCGAGCTATGTGCCCCAACGGGGTGCGACCCGACCTGTGCTGGGCGTGCCCCTGCACGCACCAGTAAATCCAGCCCTTCACCTGTCATTGCGTGCAATCCTACTGTCATTGCGGGCTCGACCCGCAATCCAGCCCTTCATTTACCCATCTACTCGGCGGCAACAGGCCTCCGAAACGCCAACTTACTCAGGAATACAACCCCGCCGGTAAGCGCAACCGAAGCTACGGACCACCCGTCGATAAGCGTCATGATGGCGCTCGTATCCTCAATCGTGAAGAACAAAGCCATGTTGACAATAGCCAAGGCGAATGCCGCTACAATAAGCGGGAACCTGATTCCGCCCCTGTCCTTGTCAACTCCGCCAAGAGCCTTCCTACGAACCGTAGCATTGAGCAGCGCAATTGCCGCTATTATCAAGCTGAACCCTGCAAGAAGTGCATTGCTGAGTGCCCACGAGTCCACGCCAGCCAAACCGTAGAGCGGAACGTCCGTGTTGCCGATGCTAGCGACAGGCACAGATTTCTCGATGAACGCCTCAATCTGCGGATTCTTCTCAATCATCGCCTGCTGTCTGGGCGTGTAATTCTTCGTAGGTGTGAAAGCGACCTCCGTCTTGTCCTTCACCGCCGGTGCCTTAGGCTCCTTGGGCTCGTCCACAACGGTATCGTCGTCATCTTCATTATTGCCGTTTTCATCGTCATTACCATCGTTCTGTCCACCGGTGCCATCGCCACCGCCGTTATCAACACCGTTGTCAGGAGCAGTAACAGTCAGAGTTCCTTCACCATAAGCAATATCGTAATTGCCAGTGTTACCACCGCTGATTTCCACGCCTGATACCGTGCCCGTAGCCGTGCCAACTTCCGTAAGCGAACCCGTGAAAGTAGCCTTGCTAACATCGATATTATGTCCATTGACCAATGTGCCAGAAACAAGCTCGACGTCCGCATGAGTCAGTTCGCTTCCATCATAGACCTTCTCCGCGTCAACAGGCTTCACCGTGATAGCGCGTTTAGAGATAGTCACAGTCTTGCTTATGACAGCACTATTGACATAGTTAGCCGTATCAGCATGAGTAGCCTTGACGTAGACCGTGTATGTCCCCGCATCCTTGAATGTAGGTGCTGTAGCACTATACGTGCCATTCTTCGAATCGCTGTAAGAAATAACCGTGTCCGAAGGAGCCGCCGATGAAGCCACCTTGGCAACTACACCCGAAAGTCCATGTGCATTACCGTCAAAGGAAACAGAAACATTGCTCGCACTTACGGTCAATATACCTGCCCAATGAGGTGTCAAAACAATCTTGGAAGGTGCCGCCTTGACCGTATCAGGAATCTCGAGGCCCTTAGTGGCCACAGCCTGTTCAAATCCGCCCGTAGCTGTCCAACCGGTGAAGACATAACCATCTCTACCGCTAGCATCTGCAATAGCGATTGGGAAGCTGTCCTCAACGGTATACTTCTTCAGCGAAGCATTCGGGTTCGTGCCGCCCGCCGTCATATCGTATTCGATTTCATAATCCTTCAGCGAGAAGTGAGCGATGAACGACAGATTTCCTATCGAACTTGCCGGTACGCTTATGTCTTTCGCGGTAGCATCAACCTTGAATTCACCGTCGCCAACCTCATCATTTGCGACAGTCCAACCCTCGAATTTATATCCAACCTTAGTTGGATTGGAAACATTAATTGCACCGCTTGTCACATCGTAGTCTTCAGGGTGCGTATCAGAAACCGCAAATTCTCCGTCATTCAAATCATATCCAATCGTGTAAGGAATGACTGTGAAGTGAGCCTCAAGCGTAATGTTTCCCGAAGTCTCTGCTGGTATCTGGAGACTCTTCGTGTTTGTGCCCTGCACGTAACCGCCTGTAGCCGTCCAACCATCAAACATATATCCACGCTTTTGCGCATCAGCGATGGAAATCGGCGTGCCTTCAATATTGTAACCAGTTGGATTGGAGCCATTGTCTGCCCCCTCAATTCCTACATAATCGATAGTGTATGCCACAGCCTCCCAAGTTGCCTCAAGGTCAACCGCTTCAGTATTGCCTTCGGGAATGCTGATACCCTTTGCCGTCCCATCAAGCCCAAGCGCCGTAGATCTCCAACCTAGGAAGTTGTAATGATCCTTTGTCGGATTGGCAATGCTGACAGGGGTGGCCTCTATCGTATACTGAGCCGGATTGTCCTTGTTGTCCGCAGATGTGATCCCTGAGTAACTGATCGTGTAATTTTTAAGAGTCCAGTGAGCCGAAAGCTCTACTGACATAGCCGAGGTGTTCGCCGCTATATCGCTATACTTCGTATCGTCATCAAGCCTTGCATTACCCGTCTTAGCAGCTGTCCAACCATCAAAGTCATAGCCTGAGCGTGAAGGGTCGCTCGGGAGCAGTTCCGTATCCGACCATTTGACAAAATTCTTATCGGCAACACTGCTACCGCTTGCACTATTGTAAGTCACCTTATACACGCTATCCTCTTCCCAGATTGCGTAAAGGTCCACGCTCGGCTTATCGACAACTGCAAGGTCACTATAAGTAGTATTTGCGCCAACACTCACGCCGTTTCCATCTGCAAGTGTATTCCACTCTTTGAGTTTGTAGCCTGTCAAAGCGAGCTCTCCTTCAGAAACATCGTAACCTGTAGACGTCGAAGTCTGACCAACCTTTGTATCAGGAGCGGCCCCCGTGATAGTCCCGTTCGGTGCAATACCCTGATTGTACGTAACGGTGTAAGTATTATTAGCTCTATAGCGAGCTTCGAGTGCAAGCGTAGGATCACTTTCTCCAGCACCCACGACGCCGTTTGCGGTTATGAGTTCGGTCGTACCAGCTACCCACTTGATCTCTGTGCCCACGACATACCAATCATATAGCTGCCATATTTTTCCAGTAATTGGAAGTGAGGCAACCGTGCTACCATATGGACGGCTTGTCTGCTCGCCTGATGGTGTGAATGTCAATCCACCGTTTTCATCATAGGAGATAGTTACGGCCTTCGCATTTTGCTTGGCATAGATAGTCAAATTCGATGTAACAGGTGTACTAGCACTCCACGTACTGTCAAACTCTTCATCAGAATACCAGCCTCCGAAATTGTGGCCCGCCTTGGGAGCGTCTGCCGGTGCATTGGCATATTCACCCGTGAAAACCTTTTGCGCATCCGGAATAGGCACTCCGCCGTTTGTCTCAAACGTGACGGTGTATGGGTGTTGCAATAGTGCATTTACACTGTCGGAACCGGTACCTGATGGCATAATGTTCACTATCTTTAGGTTTGCATTATTTGTACTGTTGGTCGGGGCAGTAGGCTTCACATACCGCTGTGGATTTGTAGTCGTACCCGGATTTACAAACTCAATATCGACAGCCTCCAAACTGTCCAAATTGTACAGTGTATACGTACCATCTGACTTTGTTCTGGTATTGTCAACTATATTGTTAGTTCCTGTTTTGTAGGCATTTACCTGAATACCACCGGCATTGTCATCTTCACCATCAAAATTGCCATCGTGATTTTTATCGGTGGTAACCTTGCCTTTCACTATGCCGGTAGCAAGTTTCAGTGCAACGGGTGCAGATGCTGCCCATCCTTCGAAACCGCTTATATCTTTATAGACATAGGAGGAATATGTGTTGACTTTATTTCTGGCCTCACTTGCTTCTTCTTCATCACTCGGCGTACCGATATTGAAATGAAATTCATCACTTTCACCATCTTCCAGTTCGCCATCATAAACAACCTTAATCATTCTTATATTATCGGTGTTTGCTATTTCTCCCCAGTCTTTCCATGAGGATACTGCCCCCTCATCGTCATTCAATTCATAGTTCTCGGCATACTTCACTGCATATCCGGTCCCTAAAACAAGCGGTTCTTCAAGATATAGTGACCAAGTGAAATCCTCACTCTGAATTTTATTATTTTCAGTGTTCTCATCCTTTTTGGGAATTGGGATAAGAGCCGTATAGCCGTTCTCAGCCTTTAAGCCCGAATTGTTAATCACCTCCACCTGATAACGGGCATCAAGTTGAGTGTTTAAAGATATGATTGAAGCAGGATTTGATGGATTGTAGGAAGCCCAAACGCCATCGCCTTTGTCTGCCTTAGTGCCAACCACAAGATCCCTTGCGGCCTGAACTGATATACCCTCTGATGCTATCGGAGACGCCAGTGTCAATTCACCAGGGTCGCCAATTAGGCCAAATTCATCGAAGCGAAAATTGTAACTCCCTCCCGATGTCGAACGGAAATTATAATTTTCCGGGTTCACCGTGTAATCATCCAGCGTTGCCATGAAGATATCCTGCATGGGAACTGTTCCCGATAATGCTGTTGGCCGTGCTTTGACATCATTTGCTACAACCTGAATAGTAGAATAACCCTGAACATTTTCTTTGTAATAACCTATCACAGCTTCCGGCATTTTAATGGCATAGACGGTAGCACCGGACTCATCTTCGAAAGTGTCATCAAAATCGGGATAATAGTCAACACCCTCATATGATACGGTTATTTTTGTCGGATCAATAAGCAGAGATTCAGGTTCGCGCACATAAAACGTTAATCCTTTTATAGCATTTATATCATTAAAAGTCTTATTGCAGAGTGACTCCAAGCCGAAAGTTGCTGTATATAACCGTGATACACCTCCGCCGACCAGTGAACCACCATTCCAAGTATTAATACTGTATTGTATGTCATTTATTGAACTGCTGCTGTTAACGGTCGTAATTTGAGTCTTTGTCTCTGTGGCATTTTCTGTCCATCCGCCTTCACCATCAGATGTAAGGACTTTGGCAGTAGATTGATATTGCGTGGTGCCAAGGAGTTTTCCGAAATAATACATGGCAGAACACAAAGCTTGATTCCCAGTAGTTGAAAGTTGAAAAGCACCTGCCTGAAGCCCATAAGCTGTAGAAGTCGTTACACCGGGAGCTATCGCACCCAAATTGTATTCAATTGAGGAAATATATTCCCCTGTGTTTAAATCGGGTGCCACATCAGCCCAAGTCGCACCATTGTAAGTGATGGTATTGATAGGTACAATTGATGGAACTACATCAGGATCGTTTAATGTTCTACCTCCCGTCGTCTTGATGACGATTCCCGTTGCACCTGAAGGGCCTGCCACAAGACGAACCGCAGTGACTCCAATGTTACCGGTCTCACCACTGTCAAAGTCGATATGCAAACGTCTGCCATCAAGGGTGTTGATGGTTGCATTACTCATATTGATTCCACCCAGAGGAATTTGTGCGGCAGGCGATGCCACCTCAAGTGCTGAAATACTAGAATTTGGAAAATCCGAAAATGTGAAATTGGTCGCCGTGCTCAAAACGTCAAAGTATACATACTGTGCCATCCGATACTGTTTGATCATCTGTCCCACCGGACCTATTGCCTCCCCACTAACAGGAGTAATTTCATATCTTTTCATTTCCGCATCATTTGCCAGGGTACCAACAATTTTGAAGGCACGCGTATTCTGAGCTCCTTTTGTAAGTGCTGCACCGAAATTAATCGTCAAAAGATTATTAGTGGCGTCATGACTCGTAACGTCATAGTCAATTAATGCAGATTCCAGTAAGGAGCCCAAGCCATCAAAAGAAATACCTGTTACGTTGAGTTCCTTGGGAACTGTCATACTTAAAGTTAAGCTTTTCAGTGCAACAGGATCATTACTTTCGTAATAGATACGCGAACCGCCCACCGGCAAAACTGAAAGCAAACTATGTACCGGAATGGCGATAGACTGTCCCTGTCCCGCTGAGACTACTGCACCCATAGAAGTAGGTACTGCAAGTAACGAAGCTTCTGTTGAATATTCTT
This sequence comes from Eubacteriales Family XIII. Incertae Sedis bacterium, assembly GCA_031261345.1. Lineage (GTDB taxonomy): Bacteria > Bacillota > Clostridia > Peptostreptococcales > Anaerovoracaceae > JAISKC01. Next base: position 48,821 of record JAISKC010000049.1, read on the forward strand.
CTTCGATAGTATAATGTTCAAGCACCAAAGGATCTCCTACTCTACTGCCGTCTTGCTTGACTTCTATCGTTACTAAGTCATCAAGTGTGAGCTCCTCTGGCGACGCGATGTATGCTTTGTCCGCAATAAGTTTGAGTTCGAGCGGCAGTCCTACGATGCCGTCATTCAAATCGTAGGTCAATGTGCCTGCAATAGGCTGATAGTTGACACCCGTGCCCAACTCAATAGGATCAGACGAAACAAAAGCTGCTGATTCAAATTTATTGTAAAATGGCGACTTGTCATCTATAATCGATTCATCCCATTCCCAGTTGTTGGTGTACTTATTGCCACCTTTCATGCCGGGTGCAGAATCAAGGCCGATGCCGGGTTTCAGCCTTATGATAATTTGTCTTGATGTAGCACTGCTATCAAAGTGAGACTGAACGGTAACATCAATAGGCAGTCTGTATGCAGTCTCAACATCGGTAGTATAGGTGTCATTACTACTACCCAAATCTACACCACCAACAGTTGCAGTCGGTGCTGCAGCAAGGGCCGAAATATCACCAAGGCCAAGAGCCCAAAGCTCGACATCGCCATTCCCCTCCTGAGGAGGGGTGTCAGTCAAAGACTGGCGGGGTGGTTGCACGGAAAAATCAGCGTCAGCATCATTGTCGCCGTCCGCATCTACATCATCACCGTCAGTATTGTCATTGCGGGCCTGACCCGCAATCCAGTCGTTATTCTCTTGTATGGGATTGTTATTCCCCTCCATTGGAGGGGTGTCAGTCAAAGACTGACGGGGTGGTTGGTCCGAGGTATCTTCGCTACTTGGTGGTTC
>JAISKC010000016.1 GCA_031261345.1 Eubacteriales Family XIII. Incertae Sedis bacterium
TGCGCTCCTATTGCCATCTATAATTCCGCCAATCAGTGTAACTATGCCAGACACCTGATTCAGACCGCCTCCACATAATGCCGGATAGCCTATTTTACGATCATTTACAGGATCCTTTAGACCTGCTGCACGGGTCAGTGTCAGGTCGCCAAAGTCTATAGTGATACCTGTACCACCGATCAGGTTGAAATGGCGAAAGTTGCCGTTGACAAATAGGCTATAGGGGCCTCCATCTGAAACAAAGTTGATACTCTTGTTGATATTGAGGACATTTGTCATAGTAATATTAGCGGTAACATGGATAGTGCCACCGGCAGTTACATTCGTGATGGCAGATGAAAGCGTGTCAAAATCAGAAGCGTATTCAACCGCCCCCAATGCGTGGATGCTTTCTTCTTCAGCAGCCAATGGAGAACCAACCTTTTCGGAAAAATGTTTGGATATATCGCTACTGTCAGCATTGTCATTGCGGGCCTGACCCGCAATCCAGTCCTTGCTATTACTTGTGGATTGCGGCTCGTAGGCCGCAATGACAGTAGCACCCTCTTCGCTGCTTATTACTTCGTCGGGCGGACCACCCCGACCTTCGGCCACCCCTCCAGTGGAGGGGAATTGTGCTTCGGAATTTGTATCGTCGCTGCTTGTGGATTGCGGCTCGGAGGCCACGTTCGCTTCGCTCTCTATGACAACGGAGTTGTCGGCGGGGGTGTCAGAATTTACCTGAGTTGCTAAATCCCCCCCCCGTAATTGGTATTTTCTGCCAGTGCAACACTCGGCATCATCGTTACAATCATCATCATAAACGCCACCGAGATGGTTGTCAGTTTACGACCTATCCTCTTTCTTTTCTCTTTCACAGCTTTCCCCTTTCTACAAAAAATCTTATCTACAAATATTGTTACGTCCTTATACATAGACAACGACAAATACAAAAACACGTCCAATATTTACTCATCAATTTCAAAAAATAATTGCACAACAAATTTTCTCAAAAACATCATCCACCTAAAAATCACTCTAGACAAAAACATTATCGACCCAAAGCAAAAATTATTCAATAAAATCGAAGTGCAATTTTTGTAAAGATTTCGTGAAGGGTTTTATGATAGAATATTATTTATGGAAAGAAAATCATTACGCAATATACAAATTCGCACAGTCTCAATACTGGTCGCGATAGTCATTTCTGCACAGGTATTGGGTGGCTGTGCCCCCATTTCCGAGGCCTTTCACAGTATCTTCCCCGAAACCCCGACAGCCGCGGACACCTACCTTTCCATCGCCGAAGCCGACGAGGAAATAGTCGAGGCTATGAAGGAGGGAAAGACCGAAATCACCCTCAATATTGCAAATGTTACTGAGCAGGATATAAAAAACATCGCCATCAATATGAGTCCATTCTGGGGAACGCCTACCGAATATTCGATAGACAGAACTTTTGAGGATGTCGAAGGCATAGTTGAGGGCAAAGCCGTAGATGTCCTCACGGTTACAAGCCATCTTGAATTATCAAACAACTACTATGTAGTACAAAACATCAGGAACAAGGCGGAAATTCCCGAGGGCAATGGGGAGGCAGTGCGGATAGCTGAGGCTTTACCTGCCATCATTACTGAGATATTCGGGGAAAACGGCGAGGTCGGCCCCACACCTTACGAGCAGGCCTTGGCCACGCATGACTGGCTGGTCTCTCAGCTCGAATACGATGACACAATTGACGAATTCAGCACACAAAACGGGTCGTTTGGGGCTCTTGTTGGCAAGCGGACGATGTGCGTTGGCTACGCCGAAGCCTTCGAGCTGATACTGCGGTGCAACACCGATATTGAGACCCAGATGGTAATAGGCGATTCGATGAACAGGGACAGTAATGGAAATTATAGCGGCAACTGGGTAGGCCATGCGTGGAATGTCGTCAAAATGGACGGCGGTTGGTATCAGGTCGATGCGACATTTGACGATCCTGTCGGGAATACAGAGGGCACCGTCGAGCACGGTTACTTTGGACAAAGCGATGAGGTCATGAAGGCAGATCATCAATGGGAGGCCGACTTTGCTCCGGTTTGCGATGCCGGAAACTTCTTTTACTTTAGGAAAAGCGGTCTTATGACCAGCGATCAGGCTGAGTTTGAGACGGTGGTGAGAAATATACTGAAAAACGGAGACCCGACTCAAATCGAAGTCGCCACATCGGGCGTTACAATTGATGAAAGGGATCTCCGCTTCATATTCTCAGCAAACGAAAATGTCCAGCAAATTTTGTGGGACGATTACGCTTACGGCGACATCACGGTGGTCAATATAGAGCCACAGTATTAGCTAAAAGACGCAGGCTGTGAGCGTGAAGTTGTGGAATCTGTTCACAGACTCTCCCGTAGCCGTCGGAACCGGACAAATTTCACCACCTGTATAGCCAATTATAAATGGAACATTACCCCCTGATGCGGTAGCCGCCATGTCGATTTCTCCGCTCGTGTTCTCTCCGAGGCAGAAGAATCTGCTCATGCAGGAACAACTGACGATATTCGAAACGTTCGGCAGGTTGAAGGCTGTATCAAACATCAGCTTTGCACTGTTCACCACATCTTCGTAGCTATTGACGCCAATTCTTATGGTATCGCCAACGTGGACTCTTCCGCCCAAAACCCCATTTCCTTCATCGGTAATGAACAAAAGTGCCCTCGCGATGGGCTTACTTCCATCTCCGCTATCGAAGAAAAACGGCTTGTCTTCTATCGTAATCATCCCCTCGGAAATAAGCCCGAGTGAATCGAGATATTGCAGGAGCGGAGCTCCATCGACTTCAGTCAGCACGTTCACATTCGCTCCGGTAACTACACCTTGACCAGGAAGCATATTTATCTCGGGAAGTTCCGACACGAGGAATCGCGGCGAAACATTTCCGTAGACGAGCACGAGTGCAATTCTATTCCATGAATAGTCTCCATTGAATATCGATCGGGATTGCGAAAAATCAAGTGTAGAATCGATGGCGAGTGCTCCAAAATTCGGAACGCCGTCCGAAATCTCATCGAGCCATCTGACGATATCATCACCTGGGACCGTCTTCGGAAGCGGGGCAAATGTGAACATCATGGTCGGGTGAGCTCTCATCTCAGAAACGGCCTCCTTGTAAGCCCTTTTCACGCCGGCTTCGGAGTCCTCGGTCAGGGGCTCAGAAAATTTCGTAACGAAAACTTCCTCATCGCTTGTGAGGACTTGAAGCGTGAGACCTTCGGCACCGTTGTGTGATTGCGAGCCACTGAATATGGTCGTGATTCCAACGATATCAAACGGAGAGTCTTGCGCAAGCAACTCGACCGTGCCGTTGTCAAGAAAATCGCTATGGCAGGTTACGATTCCGACTGCATTCGCCCTTTTGTTCACCAACCAGTTGAGTTGTTCTCTGATTTCGGAGACGGCAAACTCCGGCGACTCGATGTTGTTTGTATATGCGTTTATTGCTTTTATCATTTCGTTTCTCCCCCTATCCTATAATAGGTTCATGCCCTCAGAAAGTGCTTTCACATTTAATTCTACAAACTGCGCTTTTACTGTTGATGAGACGATACCTGCCCAGTCAACCTTGATGAAACTGTCCGGCATCTTTTCCGAAAGTGCCTTTATGGTTGCACCCAAGAGAACCACGTTCATTGCTTTCGCATTGCCCAAGCTCTCTGCTATGCCCCCTGCATCTATTACTGTAACGGCAGCCTTCTTTTCTAACTCCTCTATTATACCACGCGGGTAAATTTCTGCACCGGTCAAAACGGGCAGTGGCGGTATCACGAAATCGTTCACTATCATGCTGCCGTTTGGCCTCAAGTAATCCACCCAACGGAGTGCCTCCATCTTTTCGAAAGCGACGATGACATCTGCCTCGCCTTTCCCAACTATGGGAGAATTGACCTTGCTCCCGAAACGAATCTGCGTGCTGACATTTCCGCCACGCTGGCTCATGCCGTGGATTTCGCTCATCTTCACATCATAGCCGAGCGAGATGAGCCCCGTGGACAGAATGTTGCTGGCAAGTATCGTGCCCTGCCCGCCGACGCCAACCAGAAGTATATTTTTCGTATCATTACTTGCCATTTTCAATCACCTCAATCGCATCAAAAGGACATATTTGTTGGCAAACCTTGCACCCCGTGCACGACTCCTGCTCTATAGTAATTTCGTCGCCGTTGTATATCGCCGGACAACCGCACGCCAGACACAGCTTGCACTTCTTGCATTTCTCCTGATCGACCCTGCACGTCCGTTTCGCTAGGTCGAACGCCTTCCTGTCCTCTTCATTCATCTTCTTGAGGACACAGGGCCACTTAGTAATTATGACACTTGGCCCGTCCGTTTCGAGAGCCTTTTCAAGTGCCGCCTCCGTCTGCCCAAGGTCGAGAGGATTGACCACGTGAATGGCTCCCTCGCCAAATCCAAACGATTTGCATAGAAGCGGTATATCCACTTCCGGTGCAACTTCACCCTGAAGCGTGAAGCCGGTGCCAGGATTTTGCTGCTGTCCCGTCATGGCAGTAATCCTGTTGTCGAGAATGATAGTGATGAGGTTTGAGCTGTTGTAAACTGCGTTCATCAAGCTGTTCACACCCGTGTGTAGGAAGGTGCTGTCGCCAATCACGGATACGACCCTGTGCGTCTTTGAAATCTTCGCCGCGCCGTGCCCCATGCTGATACTTGCACCCATGCAGATACAGCTGTCTATGGCCGAGAGGGGCGGAGCCGAACTGAGGGTATAGCAACCGATATCGCCCGTAATCATGAGGTCATCATGCTTCTTGTTGTGGCTTGAAAGGACGTAGAAAAGTCCTCGGTGCGGACAGCCGGCGCACATTGCAGGCGGACGCGGCACGGCAACGAGCTCTGAGCTTTTTTCCTGCGCCTCAGTCCTGCCAAACACCGCGTTTGCAACTATATCGGCATTGAGTTCATTCCAGACCGGAATGACCTCCTTGCCTATCACCTCTATACCTTCTTGCTTCAGCTGATCTTCCAAATATGGATCGAGTTCCTCGACCACATAGAGCTTGCCAACCTTGCTCGCAAAATCCTTTATCAAGTCGAGCGGCAGAGGGTTTGTCATGCCCAACTTGAGGTATGAAACGTCCTCGCCGAACGCATCTTTCGCATATTGATAAGAGACGCCGGACGTAACGACCCCAACGGACTTATCATCTGCCCACTCAGCTCTGTTGACGCCGAGCGATACAGCTTCCGTCTCGGAATATTCCCTCAAATCCTTGAGCCTCTCGATGAGGGCCGGCCTCATGATATGTGCATTCGCCGGTGTCGCCACATATTTTTTGATGTTCTTTTCGTAGGGAATATCCTCCCTCTCGACGCGCTCGCCCGTTTCAACAAGGCTCCTGCTGTGGCAAACCCTCGTCGTCATTCTGAACAAAACCGGAGTATTGAACCTCTCGGAAATATCGTAGGCGAGCTTGATGAGCTCGTAGCTCTCTTCGCTGTCAGAAGGTTCGAGCATAGGCAATTTTGCAGCCAATGCGTAATGCCGGTTGTCCTGCTCGTTCTGCGAGCTGTGCATGCCAGGATCGTCAGCCGATACAAGTACGATACCGCCAGTAACTCCTGTGTAAACGGAGGTGAATAGGGGATCCGCCGCTACATTGACGCCAACGTGTTTCATGGTTGCGAGAGATCTGACTCCTGCCAGTGAAGCGCCGAAAGCACTCTCGTAGGCAACCTTCTCATTTGGAGCCCACTCCGCATAGAGCTCACCCTTATACTTTGCGATGGACTCGAGTATCTCCGTACTCGGCGTGCCAGGATAAGCAGAGGCGAACTTCACGCCGGCCTCATACGCCCCTCGGGCAACAGCCTCATTGCCAGTCAACAATTTCTTTACCATAAAATCTCCTTCTCTAGACTGTCATTGCGAGCACTGTGTCGAAGCACAGCACAGGCTCCGCGTGGCAATCCACATTCACCACAGTCATGGATTGCTTCACTTCGTTCACGTTCGCAGTGCTCACTATGACGCTAATTTTTATTCTCCAAATCGTATCTGATCAAGTCAATTTTGCTCAAATACTTCTGTACCAGTTCCTCTTCTCCTGCTTCGTCGTAGATATCTATCAGTGCGAGCATGGATTGGGTATGCCTTGGATTGCCTCTGAGCGCTTCCTTGAAAGCTTCTTCCGCCTCCGCCACTCTGTCAGTATTGACATAGGCAACACCTAAATAATACCACAATGGCCACCAATCATCATATTCCCCATTCCGATGTTTTTCGAGCAAAAGTATCCCGTCGTCCCATTTTCCGGAAAGCACGGCATTGTACCCCTTCTCGATTTCTATCGGAACAGCTATCTGCTTCATCCTTTTCGCAATCTCCCTCTTGTCCTCATCAAACCCATCATCGGCCTCTATGACAAACCGCTCCCATGCAAGCTGCGCCTTGATATAAAGCCCGAGGTTCAGGTACATGTAGCCGAGAAGATACCACCCCTGTGAAAAATGGGGGTAGACATCGATTATGCGTTCCAAATATTCGAGGCACTCGGCCTTGAAATTGCCGACATAGTCCTCATCGGTGCTGTTGTTATACAGATCGCCGAGCACCCTGATATACCCGTACATCGCATCCAAATTCTCTTTTTCAATCGCAAGAGCAGCACGAAAATATATGCAAGCCTCTTCAAATTCCTTACGATTTGCAAGGGAAACCGCTCCTTGATTGAGAATTCCGAGCGTCTTATCGCCAAAGACTTTCAGTATACACTTCACATAGGAATTTGCATAGGCAAACTGTGGGTCGATACCCAAAACCCTCACCATATTGCCAGAGGCAAGGCTGATGTCTACATTTCCGTCCGCAAGAAACGCTCTGAGATCGTCCTCCTTGAGCGGTATGCTGACCCCTGCGAGAGTATCAGAAAGCCCCGCCTTTTCAAGATAAGCGGAAGAAAGTTCGTCAAATACGAACTCCTCCATGTATTTCAAAAGGTATTTCTTGATTCGGTCCTGCTTCAAATCCTACATCCTCTCAGGGGCACCCACACCCAAAAGCCCAAGACTGTTGGCGAGAGCCTGCTTTGCACATTTGACCAGTAAAAGCTTCGCGTCCCTTTCCTTTGCATCGAGGGCGAAGATGTGCTCCTCGTGATAGAAGCCGTTGAACGCCTGAGCAATGTCCACTATATGCCTCGTGAGAATTGACGGCTCGTATTTCAGGCCAGCCTCCTCTATTGTCTCCGGCAGATTGAACAGAGCCTTGACAAGCGCAAAGGACGAATCAGATGTAAGATATTTTGAGGCACTAGCAAGCCCCTCCATGGAAGGAACTATGCCGTCCTCAGAAGCTCTCTTCAGCAGGCTTGCCGCCCTTGCGTGCGAATACTGCACGTATGGCCCCGTCTCACCTTCGAAGTTCAGAACCTTATCCCAGCTAAAGGTGTAATCCTTTATCCTGTTGTTGTGAAGTTCCTGAAAAATTACTGCCCCAATGCCCACCGTCTTGGACATCTCCTCCACATCGTCCGTGTTCACAGCCTTTTCAATGATGATTTCTCTGGTCTTCTCGACCGCGCCACGGAGCACATCTTCGAGAAAGACGACATTGCCCGTGCGAGTCTGCATAGCCCCGTTCTCAAGACGCACGAGCCCAAACGGGATATGGACGCAGTCGGCTGCCCAGTCGTAGCCCATGAGTTCCACAATCTTGATCCACTGCTTGAAGTGAAGATCCTGCTGCGAAGCGACTATGTAGAGATTTTTGTAAAAATCGTAGGTTTCCTTCCTATATATAGCCGCCGCGATGTCCCTCGTGATATAGAGTGTGGAGCCATCGCTCTTCTTTATCAGCGCCTTGCCGAGGTCATACTCTTCGAGGTCAACGATCATCGCGCCATCGCTCTCCTGAAGAAGGTTCTTCTCTTCGAGTTCATCTATGACCCTGTCCATCTTGTCCGAATAGAAACTTTCACCGGCATATGAATCAAATTCGATGCCGAGCATTTCATAAACAACCGTGAATTCCTTCAGGCTCTCTTCTCTGAACCACTTCCAAAGTTCATATTCCTCTTCCGCCCCCTGTTCGAGTTTAGAGAACGTCTCCCGCGCTTCCACCTCGAGGGTAGGGTCGTCCTCGGCGAGTTTGTGAAATTCGACGTAATATTTGAGAAGAGTCTTGATAGGTTCAGCCTCGACTTCTTCTTTGCTGCCATATCTTCTGTAGGCAACGATGAGCTTCCCAAACTGGGTGCCGTAGTCGCCGAGATGGTTTATCCTCGTTACATCATAGCCGAGAAATTTCATGATGTTTCCTATAGCGCTGCCTATGACCGTGCTTCTGATGTGCCCGATATGAAAGGGCTTCGCTATATTCGGTGATGAATATTCAACGATCGCCGTCTTTCCCTTGCCGAGCAAAGAGCTTCCGAACCCGTCCCCCTCAGACAAAACGGTCTTCAAAACTTCCGCCGCCACCTCTCCCCTATCGAGGTAGAAGTTGATGTAAGCCGCCACATTTTCGACCTTCTCTGCCGCAGGTACAGTAATGAGCCCTGCGAGCTTCTCTGCTATCGCGTTCGGCGCCTTCTTGAAAGCCTTCGCAAGTCTAAAGCAGGGGAAGGCATAGTCGCCCATCTTCTCATCTGCCGGAACCTCCAGTATTTCATAGACCGAGGCCTCGTCCAAGCCCACTTCCTTGATTTTCTCCTGCGCCGCTATAGCTACAGCGATTTCTCTCCTAAAATCTTTCACATTACCTCCTACTCAGCGTTACCACCGTAACGCCATCGCCGCCTTCATCAAAGTCGCCGCTCCTAAAACTCCTCACATGGTTGTGCCCTTTCAGCATACGCCGAATACCCGACCTGAGTATACCTTCACCGTGCCCATGATTGATCAACACTTCGCCCAAGCCCGCGAGCACGGCATCGTCCAAATACTTATCTACCAGCAATACAGCCTCATCGAGCTGCTTGCCGTGTAGGTCGATCGATGGGCTGATGTGATCCATTTTTGCCGCTACTATATTACCATAACTGCCGGATCCCTGCCTTGCCTTTTTGTTGTGGCTCCATTTTTTCCCCTTTGAACCCGACGAGGCGGCATTCTCCGGAAGAGAATCTATCTTTATGAGCCGACTCGCAGAAATGTTCATCTTGATACTGCCCGCCTGTATGGTCAGTTTCCCCTTTTCGTCCGGAGCCGTGAGGACTTCACCCTTCGTATCCGTGCCCTCAATCTTGACCCTGTCGCCAATCTTGATTGCCCCTTTGGATTTCGCCGTCTGCTTCGGCCGAGAAACGGTCTTTCTGTTCGAACTCGTCCTCTTGTCAACCTCTTCATCTAAGGCTCTGAGCAGCTTTCTGCTTTCGCTGACGCGCCTCATGATGTCGCCCGCGTCCTCTCCGCCCGAGGCCTTCCTCGCTTCGGAGAGCAGTTCCTTTATCTCGCCGCGAACCAAGTCCGCATAGTCGCTCGCCTCTTCAATGGTCTCCTTCGCCTGCGCTCTGGCCTTCTCTAATATCTCGTCCCTTTTGTCCTCTATCTTTCTGAGTCTTTCGCCTATCTCCTCTTCTTCTCTCTGCGCCTCTGCAGCGAGCCGTGCGGCTTCTTCAAAAGACTCTTTCGCCGCCTTCCTGTCCCTCTCGATACTGTCCATCACGTCATCAAAAGCGACGGTTTCCGTATCCAAATAGCCTCTGGCATCGTCTATTATCGCGTCTTGGAGTCCGAGTTTCTTTGAGATTTCAAAGGCGTTCGACCGACCTGGATTTCCCATGTGTAGCCTGTAGGTCGGGGAAAGCGTGTCCACGTCGAATTCCATAGAAGCGTTCACGGCGCCCTTCGTCGCTATCGCATATTTTTTCAATTCTGTGTAATGTGTCGTGGCTATGACCAAGATGTTTTTTCGCCTCAGAAATTCGAGGATTGACATCGCCAAGGCTGCGCCCTCCGTCGGGTCCGTTCCCGCTCCCAGCTCGTCGAGTAGCACAATGCTGTTTTCATCGGCCTTGCCCACGATTTCCACGATGTTTTTCATGTGGGACGAGAACGTTGACAGGCTCTGCTCTATGCTCTGCTCGTCTCCGATATCGCAGAATACATTTTCGACTATGGGAAGCGTTGCGCTCGCTGCCGGCACGTGAAGTCCCGACTGCGCCATGATGATGAAGAGCCCGACCGTCTTCACCGTAACGGTTTTTCCGCCTGTGTTCGGCCCAGTAATGATGAGTATTTTCTCCGCCTCTCCAAATTTGACAGTAATGGGAACCACCTTGTCCGGATCTATGATGGGATTTCTGCCTCCTATTATTTCGACGGCAGAATCCGTGCTGACCTCTGCTCTTGCGGCTCTCATATCGCAGGAAAGACTTGCCTTTGCGAAAATGAAATCCAGCTCTGCGAGAAGTTTTTGATTCGTCCTGATGTCTCCGGCAGCTTCTCCTACCTCCGCTGAAAGCTCAGAGAGTATCCGCTCGATTTCTCTCTCCTCCTCGATTTGGAGTTCTCTCAGCTTGTTGTTCATGTCCACAACCTGCTGCGGTTCAATGAAGAGTGTGGCGCCGCCCTTGCTTCTGTCGTGGACTATGCCTGGAAATTTTCCTGCCTGCTCCTGCTTCACGGGGACGACGAAACGACCGTTTCTGATAGTGATGACCTTGTCCATCATCACATCATCGTATGCAGAAGATGTAACGTATTTGCTCAGGCTGTCCCTGATTCTGCCGTTTTGAAGTTCGATGTTTCTGCGAATACTCCTGAGTGCAGTGCTTGCACTGTCGAGAATTTCGGTGTCCGAAGCGATAGAGGTTTTGATTCTGTCCTCGATTTTCGGGAACAGCACAAGACCGTCGGCTATGCTTTTCACATGCGAAACATCTTCGGGAAGGTCGCTCGAAAGAAAGTTTTTTATCCTCTTTACCGCACCTAAAAGCCCTGCTATATTCAGAAGCTGTCTGTTGGAAATGGTTCCGCCCTTTGCGGCGTAGGCGGCGGCTTCATCTATGTCGGGATTGTCCGAAAAAACGGGAGAACCCTTCTTCAGGATTATCGAAACTGCCTCATCGGTTTCTTGCGTCATCCGCCCGATATGGGCAGCATTCGTGCTCGGCAAAAGCGACAGACAGGCGGACTTTGCAAGTGCACTTCCCGCCCGTTCAGCTAGCATTTTCAGAACCTTGTAATATTCAAGCAGTCGAAACTGCCTTATCTCCTCGGCTTTTTCGGGCATTACTCGCCTTCCCTAAAACGCTCTAATTCCCCTTTTATTTGGATATTCTCCATCTGCAATTCGAAGTAAGTTCCTTCAACTTCTTTGAGCTTGTCTTCGAGTTCCTTTATCTGTTCGGAATTGTCCGAGCGCCTTTCATTTGCATTTCTCAGCCTTCCTTGGAAGCTTTCAAGCTCCTGCTCGAGTTCGCTGATACGAGAAGCCCTCTGCTCATTTTCACGATGAAGATTTTCGAGCTCTATGATTTGGGCGTTGTATTTCTCCAATATAGCATCCTTCTGCTCTTGGAAAACCCGTGTCTCTTCCTTGTTCTCAAGAAAGTTCTTTTTGGCCTCTTCCCAGAGCTGAGTGATGTGGGCCACGTCCTTTTGAAGCTGCTCCTTTTCTCTCTCGTCTTCGAGTTTTGCATCCTCAAGTGCCAGATACTCATCGGCGATATTGACTGCCGCAAGTATGGCAATCTGTGAGATGGAACCCTTCACACCCGAAGCTATGTCCGTAACAACATCGTCCACATGGTTGCAGACCCGAATGATCCTGTCTTTGGATTTTGCCTCCGATGAAAATGTGTATTCCTGTCCGTAGATTTTGACAGTAACTTTTCCGTTATCAGTCATAATGCACCTCCGCTATCTTTGAACTGCTCCAAAGCTCTCGCCCAACGCCGCCAATATTTTGTCCATCTTGCCCAAAACTTCTTCATCCACAAGTGTCTTCTCCGCGTCCCTGAATTTGAGACTGAATGAAAGACTCTTTTGTGATTCGGCCACCTGCTCACCTCTGTAAACGTCAAACAGTGAAACCTCTTCAAGTATGTTTCCACCGGCCTTCCTTATCACAGCCGACACCTCCGCCACGGTCGCTTCCTCCGGAGTTACAAGAGAAATGTCCCTGAGCACTGCCGGATACTTGGGAAGCTCAGAGAAACCTCGATCAAGATCTGCAAGCTCAGACAGCCGATCGAAAATGAAACTCGCCGCTACAACTCTTTCGGAAATATCGTAACTTTCCGTTACATCAGGATGGATTTCTCCAAACACGCCGAGGAAAGTTGTCTCTTCCCCGTCGCCTCCTGCTATGAAGACCTTTGCACATCTACCAGGGTGGAAAGTCGGGTTTTCACTTTCAGGAACGAAGTCGATACCTGCCGCCAAACCGAGACCTTCGAAGAGTCTCTGCAAAATGCCCTTGACCCTGAAAAAGTCAGCATCCCTTCCGTATGCACCCAGAGCCAATACGAGTTCTTCCCTCGGAAGCTCGGAAGCCCCCTTGCTGTGGAAGGTGTTTCCTATCTCAAAAAGGCTGACGTTTTCGTTGCTCATGCTGTTATTTCTCGCCAAGCTCTCGAGTATACCAGGGAGAAGCGTCGTCCTCATCACGCTGTTTTCCTCGCCGAGCGGATTGATGAGCTTCACAAAATCCGTCATCTCCTCGCAGCCGCCCGCACCGATTTTGGCAACGCCTTCAGGCGACACAAAGCTGTAAGTCTGAATCTCGCTTATGCCCGCACCTGTGAGTATGCCCCTAGTGAGATTCCTTATCCTCCAACTTTTCGACAAGCTCGCCGCTATGTTGTCCTTGTGAATACTCGTCTTCAAATTGTTGTAGCCAAAGATTCTGCCGACCTCTTCAATCACATCGATTTCCTCTTTGATATCGAGTCTGAAATATCCAGGCTTCACGATGAGAACGCCTTCAGAGGCCTTCTCTACCGCCATTTCGAGTCTGTTCAGAATGTCCACCATCTCGCCTTCCGTGAGCTCCGTTCCAAGCACTGAATTGACTCGCGAGACACGAACCTCCACGGACACGGGCTTTGAAACTACAGGGTAATTGTCAGCCGAACCAGCGATGACATTTGCCGCGTCAAGTTCTCTTAAGAGTTGGCAGACCCTGCCCGATGCCACGGAAGACAGCTCCGCCGGAACGCCTTTTTCATATCTTGCGGACGCCTCGCTTCTGATGCCAAGTTTTTTCGAAGTCCTTCTGATACTATCCTGATTGAAGCTCGCCGCCTCGATGAGAATAGATGTCGTGTCGCTTTCAATCTCTGAATTTTGGCCGCCCATGACGCCTGCTATAGCAATGCCGCGAGCGTCGTCGTTTATGAGAAGCGTGTCATCAAACAAGGTTCTTTCCGTATCATCGAGCGTGGTGAACTTGTCGCCTTCCTTTGCCGTATCCACGCGAATGACGCTACCTTCTACCTGCCTGATGTCGAAGGCGTGTATCGGATGTCCCGTTTCAAGCATGACATAGTTCGTGATATCTACGATGTTGCTGATAGGTCTCATGCCGGAGAACATCAGTCTCTTCTGCATCCAAAACGGGCTTTCCTCTATCTTGACGTCCTCTGCAACTCTGGCTATGTATCTATTGCAAAGCTCGGGCTTGCCTATCTCGACCCGAATATAGTTCGCTGCAATCTTCCCATCGTGATAGTCCACATTTGCATCATCGGCATCGAGCGTTTCCGGATATTTCACCTTCTTTCCGTAGACCGCCGCAGCCTCTCTTGCCATGCCTATTATTGAAAGACAGTCAGGCCGGTTGGGAGTAATTTCGAAATCTATGACGGTTTCGTCTAGCCCGATAGCACTCACTATATCCTCGCCTACGGTCAATCCGTCAGGAAGAATCCATATGCCGTCCTTGCAACTTTGCGGCACGACCTTGTCGTCAAAGCCGAGCTCCTGCGCCGAGCAGAGCATGCCTTCGCTCTTCTCGCCTCTGAGCGTGCCTCTTTTGATAGTAACACCTCCGGCGATTTTGCTCTTGTGAAGCGCGACGGGAACATACTGCCCTGGCTTCACGTTGTCCGCACCCGTAACGATTTGAATCGGTCCCTTGCCGTCTTCGCCGCTTCCGAGGTCCGCGACATCGACTGTGCAAATCACGAGGTGGTCCGAATCCTTATGCGGCACGACATCCAGCAATTTGCCGACGACAACCTTTTTTAGCTCCTGCCCAAACGTAGTAACGGTCTCGATATTCGAACCGGAAAGAATCATATCCTCCGCGAACTTCTCCAAATCCACCCCGTCCAAATCAACATATTCTTTTAACCAACTAATAGGTACTAACATCTAAAACTCCTCTAACTTGCCTTTTTTGCGTTACCCTGCAACTTATTCACTGTCATTGCGGGCTCGACCCGCAATCCATCTATCCCTTCCTAGTAAAACTGCTCAATGAAACGAATATCATTCTCATAAAACAGCCTGATATCGCTGATCCCATGCTTGAGCATAGCTATACGCTCGACTCCCATACCGAAAGCAAATCCCGTATATTTGTCAGTATCGATTCCGCCGACAGAAAGCACGTTTGGGTGCACCATACCGCAGCCGAGTATCTCAATCCAGCCCGATCCCTTGCAAACTCTGCAGCCGGCCCCGCCACATTTGAAGCAGGACATATCCATCTCGGCAGAAGGCTCGGTGAACGGGAAAAAGTGCGGTCTGAACTTCGTCTGCACATCCTCGCCAAACATTCTCTTTGCGAACAAATCGAGCGTCCCTTTGAGATCAGCCATCGTTACTCCCTCATCGACCAAAAGACCTTCCACCTGATGAAACATCGGCGAATGGGTGGCGTCCGGTGTATCTGCTCTAAAGCAGCGTCCAGGCGAAATCACCTTGAGCGGCGGCTGGTTCGTCAGTATAGTCCGGACCTGCACGGGCGAAGTCTGCGTCCGAAGAAGCACATCGTCCGTGATATAAAACGTATCGGTCATGTCTCTCGAAGGGTGATTCGGCGCAGCGTTGAGCGCGTCGAAATTGTTGAAAACGGTCTCGACTTCGGGACCCTCCGTCACGGAATATCCAATATCAGAAAAGATGCTTACAATCTCATCTATCGTCTGCGTTATCATATGTCTCGTGCCCGCAGGAATCTCAATTCCTGGCTCCGTAACATCTATCCTCTCTGCGGCGAGCCTGCTGTTTTTGCTCGCATTTTCTATCTGGGTTTTCTTTTCCTCGATAAGAGCTTCCACTTCGCTTTTTGCCTTGTTGACGACCTGCCCGAGCTCCTTCCGTTCCTCCGGTGCAAGTGAACCCATCGTTTTCAGGATTGCAGTGATTTCACCCTTCTTGCCAAGATACTTAATTCTCAGGGCTTCTACTTCTGTAGCATCAGCAGACGAGGCTACTGCGCCTCTTGCCTCTGCCAATATTGCTTCTACTGTTTTTGATTCCGACATTAATCTCTCCTCTAACTATGATCTATCCTATATTTTTCAAACATCACGACCGCCGCAGCCACGCCCACATTCAGAGACTCCGAGCGACTGTCCATCGGGATCGTGAGAACCTCATCGGAGTTTTCAGAAAACCCCTTCGAGGGTCCGTTCGCTTCATTGCCGACAGCAAAGGCCACCCCTCCCGCTATATTTGCTTCACTATATATATCAAGCCCGTCGATATGACAGGTCATGAGCCTTAGCCCAAGTTTTCGAATATCGTCCACGCACTCCTGCGCCGACCCTGCAAAGGCGATGGGCAGATGGAAAACCGCACCGGCACTGCTCCTTATTACCTTATCCGAATACACCTCCGCTGTCCCCTTCACGAGAACAGCCATATCAAACTCGGCAGCAAGAGCTGTCCTTATTACCGTGCCGACATTTCCAGGATCAGAGAGCCTATCAAGAATAATTACTCTAAGGTCCTTCGTGTCCTTTCCTTTATCGTCCGCGGCCTTCCTGCCGACCGCGCAGATCGTTTTTCCCTCGCCACTGGGCCTTCTGACAATCGCCACTATTCCCTGAGGCGACACTGTGTCCGTCAATTCAGAGAAGAGCTTTTCATCGAGAATCATCGCTTCACTTTGCAGCTCCTCGGTCAATTCCTCCGGCAACTTCACGTCCTCGTGCCTGACAAATATGGTAATTATCTCGAGACCACCCGCGATAGCTTCTACCAATAGTTTGCCGCCCTCAATCAGAAAAGCATCCTCTTTTCTGCTACCTCGCGAGGTGCCGATTTTCTTCGCCAGCTTGAATGACTCGTTGTGCGGAGACGTGATCCTCTTCATCTAAAACGTGCACATCACCAAGGTAACGTTGTGGAAGCGGTTCCTTACAGTTTCATCATCTTCTTGCGGAAGAGTGCATATCTCTCCCCCCGCGTAAATGAGGGACCACGGCTCGCCAGCCTTTTCCATCGCCTCTCTCATCGCATTGATTTCGACCTCGGGATCAAATTTCAAATAGAAATATCTGCCAACGCATGAATATGCGAGGAATACATCCTTTTTCCCGTCCGCAATGAGTTCATCGATGACCTCAACCGAGGACGCGACCAAACTCTCTTCATCGACGTAACCGACCGTGAGATATGAGCCAACAGGAACATCTCCTCCACATACGACCGAGCCGTCAGGCGTAACGGCGAACGCCGCCCTCACTATAGACTTGTTTGAGCCATCGTTGAAATCGATGATGAAAGGATTTGCATTGATCGCCGGAATGTCTCCGCTCTCGTCGGCCGTGAGTCCTTTGCTGACAAGATAGTCTCTGGCGACTTTGCCGTTGATCTCGTGCAAAACATTTGCGGTTGATGAGGTGATCTCACCCTTTTCCCTAAGCAGTTTTTCCTTGAGTATTGTCCCGATATAGAACTTTGGTTTTATATCCCCGAAGACGAGTAATATCGCCATGCTTTCATAGTATGCTTCGCCGCCATAAATCACCTTGCTTTCGTGATAGTCAATAGTGTGATCGACGGGAACTGCCCCGAATACAGGAATTCCACCCGAAGCCTCGTCTAAGGCTCGCACATAGGAATCCCCTGATACCGTCATCAGAAGGGGTGCGTGAGGAATGATGAGTGCCGGCTCGTCTTCAAACTTACTTGCGGCCTCTCTGTATCCCGCAGCAATCACTTCTCCGGAGGATTCCTTGATAGGAGCAGTCAGCGCCGTGGCAAACCGGACATCGTCCGAAGTCAGTATCGTGAGCCTGAGCGACATCAGTTCGTTTAGACCGGAGCCTCCGGCAGCAATGGTAGTGATGCCGACGATGTCAAATGGAAAGGTTTCGGAAAGTGCCTTGACGACACCACTTTCGACAAAATCGGAAAACGCACCGACAATTCCGACTGTATTTTTCAGGAGACCTCCCTCGGCACTGATTTGATCCTTTATTTCGGAAATTGCCGCTGAAACATCGTCTATCTCCGCTGTATGAGCATATATTGTTTTTATCATGTTATCTCCTCCACCGATGGTCTCCTGCGCTATTGGTCGTACTTATACAATATGATTATATCACGGTACAGAGTTTAGTTGCCAACAAAAAGAACGAGGTGTACAATGAGCAGTACGATGAATACAACAGCAAAATCATGAACAGAACGGAGGGACTTATGAGTAATGATGGTTTGAATATCAGTGAAAAAGATGGAGTAATAACCCTATCGTCAGCCAAGGCAACGACCAATTCAAATGTAACTACGATTTGGTACGATTACAACTGCCCATTTTGCAGGCGGCACTGGATACAAAATCTCGACAGTTATATCTCCGATATCGATGCGGGCAGGTTGACTCTCCATATGATACCGGTCGCATTTCTGACGGAGTATTCCGCTGCGGCCGCTATGTTTGCATACTCTGTGGTGCCCTACGGAGCGGCACTTTTCCTTGATGTCTTCCACTCGCTGGTGTGGGAAGGTCTCCCCGAATCCCAAGGCGATGATGATGCTCTGGTCAAGCAAAAACTCGACGAGGTCAGGAGGGATATACTGGTTCCGGCACTGACAGCAAAGGGCATAGATCCGAAGACCGTGAACACAACTACGCAGGAAGACTACGACAAGGTGAAAGCCAACACAAAAAGAGCTGCGGCAAACGGGGTGGACAGCGTCCCCCACGTCGTAGAAGGGTGATCTTCGGCTGAAGCACTGCCCTATATATCGTACCTTGCCATTCTGGCATTTTTGCACTCGCTCACTACCGCGTCTATGGTGCTCTGCGCGATGGACTTATTTAGACCGACCGCCGTCGCTACGGCGAGGAGGTCTTCCGTTTTCGGATTGCCGCTTTCGTTCACTGCTGTCGTGTGCTGACCGCCAAAGCCTGCGGAGGGCAGAATGTCATAGGCGGGCGCAAGTTTCCATTTCGTGTCTACCAGCTGAAATGAAAAGTTCTTTGCGTGATCATCTCGGTTTGAAATCACGACGTTGAATACCATCTGCCGATATAGCCTTTCCACCTCTTTCATATTGCGCGTAAGCTTTTGGCAAGCGAGCAAAAGCGAGGTGTAGTCAAGGCTCGGTATACGATAGTCGGCGTGCAAAAGACCGGCGGCACTTACCGTATGGATTTTCCCGTGAGCCTCCCTGTCGTAGCGCTTTGTCGCAAAATATTTCCCTTCAAACAGCTTGGTATCCGGCATCTCTATGCCGCAGGCCTTCGCCAGTAATGAATATTCATATTCGACCTTTCCAATATCCTCGGGGTCCGAAGAATTACTGAACTTCACAAGCCATGCGCCATCTTCATCTTCGATGAAAGCCTTTGGTCTCGCGCCGCCGGACGATCCACCATAACGATACATCGTCTCGATGTCCTCCCCTGCGTATGAAGATTGTTCCAATAGTTTTTTGCTCTCCTCACGGTAGGCCTCAAAATCAAATTGAGGCATTTCCTCCGCAGCCATGTCGTCTGCATTACTCAGATCCGGTCGATATTCCAAAGCTCCTCTGCCGGTATTTCCGACAAAACAGAGAAGCTGAAGGACTGTCAACTCATTCGGCGCAATCCCCTTTGAGCGCATGCGCCTGTCGAGAAGTAGCTGACCCCAACCATCTGGAAGGCTGTCGTCAAACACCCCAAAGTTTCCGTCAAACGGCATGAGCCTTGAAATGAATAGCTCCGATGACAGCGGCAGGTGAAATGGCGATATGGACTGCCCACTCTGTAGATACAGAGGATCGTATTGAAATGCACAAACCCTGTCGGGCGTCATGGCGATACGCCCAACTACGAGTCCATGCAAAAAAACTTCGACTTGCCTCACGTCATTCATTTTTGCGACCTCGCTTACGTGGCGCTCTCGCCCGATACGTAATAACTTCATCAATATTTTCGTAACGCCTTTCGGCAAACAAGTTCAATATCCCATCAACCATGCCAAACGCAGTCGCAATCAGGACTAGATTTCGTAACGAGATTTCACCTATTGATTCAAAGCGTCTATATGTAGCGAGTGGAATTCCCGCCCTTTCAGCCAGACCTTTCTGGGTCAAATTCAATTCCAATCGCCGTTGCCGGACACGCGAAGCTACACCGCGCATAACCTCATCAGGGCTATCAGATATAATCGCTAATATATTATCATTTATACGCATATTTGCCACCAACTCCTAAAATATTATTATTTACTCACACCATTATATCAGACAATCAACCCCATTACAACACCCAAAAGAACCGCAATCGAGTAGGAGGTAGCCCATTAATTGGGCTACCGACCTCTCACACCACCGTGCGTACCGTTCGGTACACGGCGGTTCAATAGCGTGAGTGCACTGCCTCGTATTTCTTGGATATGT
>JAISKC010000018.1 GCA_031261345.1 Eubacteriales Family XIII. Incertae Sedis bacterium
CAAAAGAGCAATATAGTAATGATAGGGCCGACGGGCTCAGGGAAGACCTTGCTGGCCCAAACGCTTGCAAATATTTTCAACGTTCCCTTTGCTATTGCTGACGCTACGGCACTCACCGAGGCCGGTTATGTCGGTGAGGATGTTGAAAACATTCTGCTCAAGCTGATTCAGGCGGCGGACGGAAATATTGAAAACGCACAAAAGGGTATCATCTATATCGATGAGATCGACAAGATTTCGAGAAAGGGCGACAACGTTTCCATCACGAGAGATGTGAGCGGGGAAGGCGTGCAGCAGGCTCTGCTCAAAATCATCGAGGGAACGATTGCGAACGTGCCACCGCAGGGCGGCAGAAAGCATCCACATCAGGATTTCATTCCGTTCGATACGAAGGATGTACTCTTCATTGTCGGCGGTGCCTTCGATGGTCTCGACAAAATCATTCAGAGAAGGCTCGGCGAGAAGACGATAGGCTTCAACTCGGAAGTGAAGCTGACGGAAGCCGAATCCGAAGATTTGCTGAAGAAGGTGCAGTCGCAGGATTTGCTGAAATACGGACTCATTCCTGAGTTCATAGGTAGACTTCCTGTGATGTGTACGCTTGAGGAGCTCAATTCTGACGCACTTGTGAGAATCATCACGGAGCCGAAGAATTCACTGCTCAAACAGTACAAGAAACTCTTCAAGATAGACAATGTTGAGCTCGACATTGAGCCTGACGCAATCAAACGGATAGCGGAGAAGGCAATTTCAAGAAAGACAGGTGCGAGAGGTCTTCGCAGCATATTTGAACACACTATGATGGACATCATGTTCGATATACCTTCACGAAACGACATAAAAAAGGTCGTGGTTACCGAAACAGCAATCGAGAAGGATTCAGGGCCGACATTGGTGCTCGCAGAAAAGAAGAACAGGGACGAGCAGGAGGCGCAAATCTTACCGGAAAACGAGCATGTATCCTAAGAATTGATTAAAGGAAAATAGTAATACATGGAATCAGAAAATAACAGAAGACTAATGCCGGTGATACCTCTGAGGGGCATCACCGCTTTCCCATATATGGTTTTTCACTTCGATATCGGCAGGGAGAAATCGATAAATGCTCTGGAAAAGGCGATGATGAGCGACCAGACCATCATTTTGGTCTCGCAGAAAAATCCCGAGACGGAGCTGCCCACCAGAGAGGACTACTACGACGTCGGAACGGTCGCGAGGATAAAGCAGATGCTCAAACTTCCTGGCGATTCTGTCAGGGTGCTTGTCGAGGGACTTTCGAGAGGAATTCTCAAGGAGTTGGTCACGGAATTGCCCTATGTCGAGGCCATAGTCGAGGAGGTGATTGAGGACGATTTCCCTGAAATACCGCCGAAACTCGAGGCACTTACGAGGATTGCACTCGATTCATTTGAAGAGTATCTTTCTCTGAACCAGAAGCAGGTTGACGACATAGCCGATTCTGTCGAATCGCTCGATCATCCAGGGCGGATGACCGATATGATGGCGTCGCACATAAGTTTCAAGGTGGAGGACAAGCAGAAAATACTCGAGGCATTCGATGTCGAGGAGAGGCTGTCAATTCTGAACGATCTCATTTTGAAGGAAATCGAAATCGAGAGAATTGAGCAGGATATTACGCAAAAGGTTCGCTCGAAAATCAACAAGCACCAGAAGGAATACTACCTGCGGGAACAGCTTCGAACAATTCAGGAGGAGCTCGGCGGTGATGAGACCGTTGAGGACGAGGTTGCGGACTGGCTGAAGAAGCTGAAGAAACTGAAACTCGACAAGAAGGTTTCTGAGAAAATCGAGAAGGAAATCCTTCGCATGTCGAAGATGCAGGCGGGCTCGGCCGAGGCGGGTGTGATAAGAAGCTACGTGGAATGGGTCTTTGACCTTCCGTGGAACAAATATACAGCGGGGAAAATTGATCTCGGCAAGGCTCAGGAAAAGCTCGATTCCGATCATTACGGGCTCGAGAAAGTCAAAGAGAGAATCATTGAATACTTGGCGGTAATGGAGCTCGCGGGTGGACTAAAGGCACCGATTATTTGTTTGGTCGGGCCTCCTGGAGTCGGAAAGACGTCCATTGCAAAATCCATCGCGGATGCTATGGGCAGAAGTTTTGTCCGAATGTCTCTGGGCGGCGTCAGGGACGAGGCTGAGATAAGGGGACACCGTAGGACTTACATAGGCTCTATTCCTGGCAGAATTATCAATGGAATGAAGGAAGCCAAGGCTATGGATCCCGTCTTTCTGTTTGATGAAATAGACAAAATCGGGGCTGATTATCGGGGCGATCCTGCGTCTGCATTACTCGAAGTGCTCGATCCTGAACAAAACAAGGAATTTACCGACCATTACTTGGAATTTGCCTTCGATCTTTCAAAGGTGTTCTTCATCACCACTGCAAACACGATTGACTCGATACCGAGGCCGCTTCTCGACCGCATGGAGCTCATCGAGGTGCCCAGCTATACCGAATACGAGAAGGTGCAAATCGCGGAGAGATATCTCGTGCCGAAGCAGAAAAAAGAGCACGGCATCGAGGCTGGGAAACTGGCTATATCTACAAAGGCCGTTCACGATATCATCAATTTCTATACGAGGGAGTCGGGCGTTCGGACGCTCGAGCGGACTATAGCGAGGATTTGTCGGAAGGCCGCCAGAAAGATAGTCGAAAAGAACGTCATTAAGGTTACGGTTTCTCCCAGAAATGTTGAAAGTTTCCTCGGAAAGAAGATTTTTCATTACGATACCATTGAGCAGGAGGCTGTGGTCGGTGTTGTCACCGGACTTGCGTGGACTTCGGTCGGCGGCGTAACGCTTTCAATTGAAACTATGAGCGTTCCTGGCACAGGGCAGATCGTTTTGACGGGGCAACTCGGTGATGTAATGAAGGAAAGTGCGAGGGCGGGGCTCAGCTATATTCGCTCAATCGCTGACGACCTTGGAATTGCAAAGGATTTTTATAACAAGGGTGATATTCACATTCACATTCCTGAGGGTGCGACGCCCAAGGACGGGCCTTCGGCGGGTGTTGCGATGTGCTCGGCTATGATTTCGACGTATACGGGCATTCCTTGCAGGCAGGATGTTGCTATGACCGGTGAGATAACGCTTCGCGGGAAGGTTCTTCCTGTCGGCGGTGTCAGGGAAAAGGTGCTTGCGGCTCATAGGGCGGGCATAAAGAAGGTGCTTCTTCCGGCGCAAAACGAGCCGGATATTGAGGAGATACCTGCCGCGGTCAGGAAAGAGCTTGAGTTTGTGCTCGTTGACAATGCTAAGGATGTGCTTCCGCATATTCTTACTAGGAAGATACGGAAGAGGGTTGAAAAGAAGAAGTAGTGGATTGTGGGCAGACCACCCCGCCCTACGGGCACCCCTCCACGGGAGGGGAATGACAGAGTTAGGGATAGCCGCAATGGCAGAGTCAGGGATAAATGATGAAGATAGACAAAAGTGAACTTCTTGCTATAGCTGTTGCTGAAAAGCAGTATCCCTTTATGGGACCTGTTGAGATAGCTTTTGCGGGGCGGTCAAACGTCGGCAAAAGTTCGCTTTTGAATCTGATAGCCGGTCGGAAAAAGCTCGCTTTTGTGAGTGGAAATCCTGGCAAGACCCAGACAATCAATTTTTATTCTATAAACGACGACAAATTTCGTATTGTGGATTTGCCTGGCTACGGCTATGCAAAGGTCAGCAGGAGCGTATCCTCAAAGTGGGGTGATATGATTGAGGCTTACCTAGAAAACAGGGAGAGTCTGAAAAAGGTCGCACTGTTGGTCGATATTCGACATGAGCCTACGGCTATGGACGTGCAGCTTTATGAGTATCTTCAGCATTACGGGCTATCGGGGCTGATTGTCTTGACGAAGGCAGACAAGGTTTCGAGGAATGCGCTCCAGAAGCAGATCAAGATGATCAAGACTGCGCTCGGTGCGGACAAGGAAGATAAGGCTATCTGCGTTTCTGCGCTGAAGAAGACGGGAGTGGACGAACTCTTGGGTGAGATTTTTCGGATTGTGAGCGAGTAGGAGGGTGTGTTGGCTGAATATGAACTTGGCGAAGTGATTTTTTCGCAAAAGGAAATCGAGGACAGAGCCGCCGTTTTGGGGGCGGAGATCAGCAAGGATTATGAGGGGAAACAGCTCATTCTTGTCGGTATCCTCAGAGGTGCTGTCATGTGGATGAGCGAGGTGATGAAGCATATCACCGGCGATGTGGAGATAGATTTCATGGCTCTCTCCAGCTATGGGGCACTCACAAAGTCGAGCGGAGTCGTGAAGATAAACATGGACTTGAACTGCGACGTAACGGGCAAGGATGTGCTAATCATCGAGGATATCGTGGACTCGGGCACGACGCTCACCTACCTGAAAGGCTATCTCGAAGGTCGCAATCCGAGCAGCGTCAAGATATGTACTCTTTTGGACAAACCGACCGGCAGGAGAACAGAACTTGAAGCGGATTATGTCGGATTTGAGTGTCCGCCGGTCTTCATCGTAGGATTTGGTCTCGACGTCAATCAAAAATATAGAAATTTGCCATATATTACTTCGGTAGTTACTGAATAATATGTTAGAATAAGTTGTTATTATTAAATTAAGGGTGGGCATTGCCTGCAACTGAGCTTCAGGAGGAAAAAAATGGGTTATAAAGTTGGCATAGGAATTTCGAACAAACATGTACATATTACTGAGGAGTCTCTGGACATCCTTTTCGGCAAGGGGCACAAGCTGACGCCTTTCAAGGAATTGGTTCAGCCAGGCCAGTTTGCCACGGAAGAAAGAGTTGACATCGTAGGACCGAAGACCACGTTCAAGGGAATCAGAATCATCGGACCCACAAGACCTTACAATCAGGTTGAAATTTCACTGACAGACGCGAGGGCACTCGGTGTAAATCCGCCAATAAGAGAGTCCGGCAAACTTGAAGGGTCGCCAGGAGTGAAGCTCGTCGGACCCGAGGGCGAAGTCGAACTTGACGCGGGCGTCATCGTCGCTCTTCGGCATATCCATCTTTCACCGTCCGAGGCCAAAGAGGCAGGCGTGAAGGATCAGGACCTCGTTGACGTTCAGACATTCGGCACGAGACCTGTCGTCTTCCAAGATGTGCTCATTCGCTCGGGCGAAACTCATCTCAGAGATTTTCATATCGATACCGATGAGGCAAATGCGGCAGGGCTTGCAAACGGGCAGGAAGTTGAAATCATCGCGGTGAAATAAGGGCTGGATTGCGGGTCTAGCCCGCAATGACAGAGCAGTAAAAATGACAGAATAGCAAAGAGGTAAGAATTGAAGAAAATAAATATAGCTATTTTAGGGCTTGGAAACATCGGTACCGGCACTTATAAGCTTCTTGAGATGAACAGAAAGCATATCGAGCAGGCAACCGATATAGATTTTCAGGTCAAATGGATTTTGGAAAAGTATACGGAACTCGACCGCGGGATAGTGGTCGATCCGAAGAGATGGACGCAGGATCCCGACGAAATCATGAGCGATCCCTGCGTAGATGTTGTAGTCGAGCTTTTGGGCGGTATAGAATTTTCGACCAAGCTGATGATTGACGCGATGAACGCAGGCAAGCACGTTGTTACTGCGAACAAGGCGGCGGTCGCTGCGAACTTTGAAATTCTCACCGAGACGGCCGAGAAAAACGGTGTTTTGTTCAGATATGAGGCGAGCGTCGGCGGTGGCATTCCGCTTATCAACGCTATCACGACATCACTTGTGGCGAACGAGTGGGTTGAGTTTTTCGGAATTCTGAACGGTACGACGAACTTCATTCTCACGAAGATGACCGAGGAAAAATTGCCCTATGACGTCGTCCTTTCCGAAGCGCAGGAGAGGGGTTTTGCCGAGGCTGATCCGACGGCGGACGTCGAAGGCATCGACGTGGCAAACAAGCTCTCGATTCTCATGTCGATAGTGTTCGGCAAGAGAGTCAGGCCGGAGGAGATTCCCACGACTGGCATTACAAAAATTACTAGCAGGGATATAGACGACGCGGCGAAAGACAACTGCGTAATCAAGCTCCTTGCCAGTGCGAAGAAAGTCGGCGATGAAATCACCTGTTCGGTTGAGCCCGTCCTCTTGAACAAGAAGCACCCGCTATCCGAGGTGAACGACGAATTCAACGCACTTTTCCTCAAGGGAAACGCTGTAGATGATGTGATGCTTTATGGAAAGGGTGCCGGTCCACTGCCTACAGCCAGTGCGATTTGGGGCGATGTAATAGAAATCGGAAGGTCAGTAACAAATGAGTAACAAGAGTTATCAGAAACAGTGGGAGACCTTGCTGGAAGGGCAGGACGAATCCACTTTTAAGAAATTTTGGGAAGAATACTGCGATGCGGAAATAAAGCTGTATACGGCACTTCTTTCGGACGAAAATCTGAGCATGCAGGGCAAATTTTCGGATTTGGTGGCAAAGTATGAGGTGGACAAAATCCTCTTTATGGGCTTCCTCGATGGAATCGATTCGAGCTTGAAGGAGCATTTGGATCTCCCGAAAATCGACGACGATAGCGAGGTAAATCTTCATCCCGATCCCGAGCTTCTGTATCACAACATGCTGAATGCGGAGGCCGAGCACCTATACACGTTGCCCGAGTGGGAGACGGTTTTGGAGGAAGACACGCGCGAGGCGATTTACAACGCATATAGAAGGTCGAAGACGGTAATAAAGGAAAAGACCCCCGGCAGGAACGACCCATGCCCCTGCGGCAGTGGGAAGAAATACAAAAAGTGTTGCGGAGCAACCAGCGCGTAGCGCGGCGGAGCAGCCAGTGCGTAGCGCTTCGGAGCAATAAATTGTAAGTTTGTATCCTGAATCAAGTTCAGGATGACAGAATATAAGGTAAGGCTATATTCATAGCCGGAAGGAGGCCACTCATGGCAACAAAAGTAGGTATCAACGGATTTGGAAGAATTGGAAGGAATGCATTCAAGGCGGCGATAGACAAGAATGCGGACTTTGACATCGTGGCAATCAACGATGTTACTGATCCCAAAACGCTCGCACATTTGTTAAAATATGACAGCTGTTTCGGTAGATTTGACGGAACAGTTGAAGCAAAAGATGACGCTATCGTTGTCAATGGCAAGGAAATCAAAATACTCGCGGTGAGAAATCCCGCTGAACTTCCATGGAAGGAACTCGGCGTTGAGGTTGTCCTCGAGTCCACGGGTCTTTTCACAAAGAAGGCTGACGCGGAGAAGCACATTCAGGCTGGCGCAAAGAAGGTTATCATCAGTGCTCCTGCCACCGACGAGGACATCACAATTGTGCTCGGAGTGAATGAAGACCAGTATGATCCAGCGAAACATCACGTGATTTCGAACGCATCGTGCACGACAAACTGCCTTGCTCCCGTCGCAAAGGTCATAGACAGGGAATTTGGTATCGTCAAGGGGCTCATGACTACGGTTCACTCCTACACAAACGACCAGAAGATTCTCGACCTTCCTCATAAGGATCTTAGAAGAGCCAGAGCAGCCGCTCTCTCGATCATTCCGACGACTACGGGTGCGGCAAAGGCCGTCGCCCTCGTTCTCCCGCAGCTCAAAGGCAAGCTCAACGGTATGGCAATGAGGGTTCCGACTCCTGCCGTTTCTGTCGTTGACGTGGTCTTCGAACTCGAGAAGCCGGCCACGGTTGAAGAGGTCAATGCAGCACTCCTCAAGGAAGCCACAGAGGTGATTCCGAATGTGCTCGGTTTTGAAAAGGAGCCGCTCGTTTCTATCGATTTCAAGGGGGACGCAAGGTCTTCAATCGTCGATGGACTTTCGACACAGCTCGTCGGCGACAATCTCCTCAAGGTCGTTTCATGGTATGACAATGAGTGGGGCTACTCAAACAGAGCGGTTGACCTCATCGAATACGTTATCAAAAACAGCTAAGAACTATACAAATCCGGCGGGTTGGCAATCAAATGCACCCGCCGTATTTTGTGTTTGGCTTTTATTAAGGAGACATTGATTATGAAAAAGACTTTGAAAGACATAGATGTCAGAAATAAGAAGGTCATAGTCAGGTGCGATTTCAACGTGCCACTCGATGACGACGGAAATATCACGGACGATACGAGAATAGTGGGTGCCTTGCCTACGATAGAGTATTTGCTCGCCGAAAATGCAAGCATTATACTCATGTCTCATCTCGGCAGGCCAAAGGGTGAGGCAAATCCAAAGTACAGCCTCGCGCCCGTCGCAGCGGATATTTCAAAAAAAATAGGCAGGGAAGTGATCTTCAAGAGTGTCCCTGAGGTAGTAAACGCGGAGGTGAAGGAAATCGCCGCAGGTCTCAAATCCGGCGAGGTCTTATTACTGGAAAATACACGTTTCAGGAAGGAAGAGGAAAAGAATGGTGAAGATTTTGCCAAAGAGCTATCCGACCTTGCGGAGGTCTTTGTGAACGATGCCTTCGGAGCCGCGCACAGAGCGCATTCTTCGACGGCCGGCATCTCGGCATATCTACCGACGGTTTCGGGTTTCCTCATTGAAAAGGAATTGAACTTCCTCGGCCATGCACTCGAAAATCCCGCCCGCCCCTTCGTCGCCATCATGGGCGGCTCGAAGGTTTCGGACAAAATCAAGGTGATTGAGAGCCTACTTTCCAAGGCCGACACGCTTCTCATCGGCGGCGGTATGATGTTCACATTCCTGAAGGCCGAGGGCCTTGAAGTCGGAAAATCGATATTGGACGAGGAGGGGCTCGAGCTCGCAGGGCAGCTCATCAAGCTGGCGAGGGAAAAGGGAGTAACGCTTCTTTTGCCGGTTGATGTGAAGGCGGCCGATGCGTTCGACAACGATTCACCGGCGGATATCTATTCGATAGATGAGATACCTGCTGACAGAATGGGACTTGACATTGGGCCAAAGACTGCGGAGTTGTTCGCGTCCGAGATAGCTTCCTCCGGCACGGTGCTATGGAATGGTCCGATGGGCGTATTTGAGCTCCCGAACTTCGCGGCTGGTACAAAGGCTGTAGCCGAGGCGATGGCGGCAAACGAGAAGGCAGTAACTATCATAGGTGGAGGCGATTCGGCGGCGGCTGTTTCACAGTTTGGCTTGGCGGACAGGATGTCGCACGTTTCGACAGGCGGCGGTGCCTCGCTCGAATTCATCGAGAATGGGACGCTTCCTTGTATTGAAGTAATTGCAGATAAGTAGGGTGGATTGCGGGTCGAGCCCGCAATGACAAGTGGGATAGCCCGCAATGACAAGTGGATAGCCCGCAATGACGGAAGGAAACAATTATGAGAAAAAAACTTATAGCCGGTAACTGGAAGATGTTCAAGACTACTGCTGAGGCTGTAGCGTTTGCTGATGAATTTAAGGCATTGATTGAAGACAAGGAACTGATAAGCGATGTGGCGATAGCCGCGCCGTTCACTCAGCTTGCGGCCTTGAATGACAGCTTTCGAGGCACTGCTGTCAAGGTCGGTGCACAGAATGTACACTTTGAAGAAGAGGGCGCATATACGGGAGAAATTTCCGCAAATATGCTCACGGAGATAGGCGTTGACTACGTTATCATCGGGCACTCGGAGAGAAGACAGTATTTTGCCGAGACCAACGAGAGCGTCAATCTCAAGCTGAAGGCAGCCTTCAAGCATGGTATCGTGCCGATTTTGTGCGTTGGAGAAGTCCTCGAGGAAAGGGACGCAGGCAAGGAATTTGAGGTTGTGCGGAAGCAGCTCACCGAAGGGCTTTCTGGCATAGGCGCGAAGGATGCAGGCACGCTCGTCATCGCCTACGAACCTGTTTGGGCCATCGGCACGGGCAGAACAGCGACAGCAGATCAGGCGGAGGAGATGTGTGCATACATCAGAAAAGTGGTTTCGGAACTACAAAATGAAGATGTGGCAGCAAAGGTTATCATTCAATATGGCGGCAGTGTGAAGCCCGAAAACGCCGCTGAAATACTCGGCAGGGAGAACATTGACGGAGCTTTGGTTGGCGGTGCCAGCCTAATTCCGAAAAACTTCCTTGCAATAGCCCAATACTAGCATGTATAATTAACGCTGTGAACGCTTTTGAGTGCACATGTGCACTTTGGCGTCCACTCGAAATTATCAATAATTTATAGTTGTGAAAGTGTGTGAAAGAAAGAGGTAGTATAAGAAATGGAAATTCTAACTTATCTGGTTCCCGTGGTGGCAGTGATAGCGCTTGCAGTTGCGTTATTTCTAGGATCGTGGGTAAAGAAGCAACCTGAAGGATCAGCGAGGATGGTTGAAATCTCAGGATTTATCAGAGGCGGCGCCATGGCATTCCTGAAGAGGGAATATCGCTATATGGCAGTTGTAATCGTCGTAATCACGCTTCTGCTTGGTTTTGCAATCGACTGGGCAACCGCCGGTCTATACGTATTCGGAGCAATTTTCTCCATTCTTGCAGGGTTCTTCGGCATGAAGGTCGCAACTTGGGGCAATGTCAGAACGGCAAACGCCGCAAACGAGCACGGACTTCCGGCAGCACTCAAAATCGCTTTCAGATCGGGTGCGGTCATGGGTATCTGCGTATCAGGCCTTGGACTTTTGGGCCTCGGTGTTATCTTCGTTGCGGGCGGTATTGACAGCTATGAAGTCGTTACCGGATTCAGCCTCGGTGCATCATCGATGGCTCTCTTCGGAAGAGTTGGCGGTGGTATCTACACGAAGGCTGCCGACGTCGGCGCTGATCTCGTAGGTAAGGTCGAAGCCGGCATTCCTGAAGATGATCCCAGAAACCCCGCTGTCATAGCGGACAACGTGGGCGACAATGTCGGCGACGTGGCCGGCATGGGTTCTGACCTTTTTGAATCCTATGTAGGATCCATCGTATCGGCACTTGCACTCGCTGCAATCATTCCAAATGTTGTGCCTATCTTCGGAAGCGCTTTTGAGCTTCCGCCACTTGAAGGCATGATCTTCCCGCTCATTCTCGCTGCGGTCGGTCTCGCGGCTTCCGTCGTCGGCGTTTTCTTCGTCAGAGGCAAGTCGGGCGGCAATCCTGCAACGGCTCTGAATGTTGGAACCTATGTCAGCTCTGCAATCGTCATCATCGTATCACTCGTTTTGAGCAAGTTGTTCTTTGGCAATTTCAACGCTTCCATCGCCATCATCGCAGGACTCGTCGTCGGTGTGGCAATCGGAAAAATTACTGAAATCTACACTTCATCTGATTACAAGAGCGTCAAGCATATCGCGGAACAGTCTCTCACAGGTGAAGCTACTACAATTATCAGCGGTATCGGCATCGGAATGCTTTCGACGGTGTGGCCGATTATCTGTATCGCAGTCGGTATCTACGTAGCAAACGGTTTTGCGGGCGTATACGGTATCGCACTCGCTGCTGTCGGAATGCTTTCAACGACGGCTATGGTCGTTGCGGTTGACGCTTACGGTCCTGTTGCTGACAATGCCGGTGGTATCGCAGAAATGTGCGAGCTTCCTGCTGAAACTCGCGTCATCACGGACAAGCTCGACTCCGTTGGAAACACCACTGCTGCTATCGGAAAGGGCTTTGCTATCGCATCTGCTGCTCTAACAGCACTCGCATTGTTTGTTACCTACGCAGAGATTGTAGGAATCGAATGGGCTGATGCCAGTCTGCTCAATCCGATGGTTGTCATCGGACTCTTCCTCGGTGCTATGCTACCTTTCCTCTTCGGAGCTCTGACGATGAACAGCGTCGGTAAGGCTGCATATCAGATGATTGAAGAAGTTCGCAGACAGTTCAAGGACGATCCTGGTATCATGGCGGGCACATCAAACCCTGATTATGAGAGATGCGTTGACATTTCGACGAAGGCATCGCTCAAGGAAATGATCGTTCCTGGACTCCTCGCAATCGTTGCACCACTTCTGGTTGGCTTCCTCCTCGGCTCGACAGCCCTCGCAGGACTGCTCGCCGGAGCACTCTCAGCAGGCGTTCTGCTCGCCATCATGATGGCGAATGCCGGCGGCGCATGGGACAATGCAAAGAAGTATGTAGAAGAAGGCAACCACGGTGGCAAAGGCAGCCTCGCTCACAAGGCGACGGTCGTCGGCGACACAGTTGGTGATCCGTTCAAGGATACATCAGGTCCTTCGATGAACATTCTCATCAAGCTCATGACTATCGTAGCAGTAGTATTCGGTCCGCTCTTCACAGCGACAGGACTACTCGGCTAAAAGTCAGAACAAAATCAAATGTTTAACAGAGGGGCTCCCACTTAGGGAGCTCCTTTAATGAATTTCCTCTACGACATGGAGAAAATTCAAGGAAGGATTAACAGATGGATATACAAAATGGAACGGATCTGCTTTTCAAAGATGTAAAAAAAATCATTGAAGAAAGTCGCAAGCGCCTGGCGTCGATGTTTGATGCTGAAAAAACCATTTTGTATTGGAGCATAGGTCAGCGCGTAAAGAGTGATGTCTTAGACGAACAGCGTGCGGAGTATGGCAAACAAATTGTTGAGCAACTTTCATTTAAGTTGACACAGGAGTATGGACCTGGATGGAGTCCTCAGCAGCTACGGCATTGTGTTCATCTTGCAACAGTCTTCGCAGATGAATCAATTCTCTCCACGCTGTGGAGAGAATTGAGCTGGAGCCATATTAAGACGATTATGTACATAGATGAACCGATAAAAAGAGATTTCTACATTGAAATGACGAAATTAAATAGATGGAATGTACAGACATTACAGGAAAAGAAAAGACAGCTGTTATTTGAACGAACGGCATCAATCAGGAAGCCGGAAGAACTCATTACGAAAGAATTGAACTTACTGAAAGATGAAAAAGTTCTCTCGCCAAATCTTGTATTTCACGATCCGATTTTTTTGAGTTGTTTAGGCATTACGAATGTAAAAATGGAGAGCGAATTAGAGGATGCAATCGTAGATGAATTACAGGCATTCATACAAGAGATGGGATCCGATTTTGCATTTATGGCACGTCAAAAGCTTATGATGATAGATAATAAAAACTATTCGCTCGATCTATTATTTTTTCATCGGCGACTACACTGTCTCGTTGCAATAGACTTGAAATTGGGGGAGTTTGATGCAGCTTATAAAGGCGAGATGGAATTATATTTACGATGGCTCGAAAAGTATGAAATGGCAGAAGGTGAAAACACACCGATTGGTTTGATTCTTTGTTCCGGAAAAAGCGAAGAGCATATTGAGTTGTTAAAATTAGACGATAGCAATATAAGGGTTGCAGAGTATTTGATGAAGTTGCCGGATATGAGATTGCTGGAGAAGAAATTAAAGCAGTCGATAGAAATCGCCAGAGAAAAAATTACTGCTAATGAAGAAAAGGCATGCGAAAATATCCTATGAAAATTCTTGTATGCATCAAGCAGGTTCCCAATACGACAAAAGTGGATATTGATGAGGAAACCGGTGTGCTGAAACGTGATGGAGCAGACACAAAGCTCAACCCGTATGATTTGTTTGCGCTTGAAACGGCATTGTGGCTTAAAGAAGAGCGGGGCGGCACGGTAACGGCTCTTACGATGGGGCCGCCGCAAGCCACGGCAATTCTAAAGGAGGCGTTCATGATGGGGGTGGACGAAGGCGCGCTCTTGTCCGACCAAGCGTTTGCCGGCTCCGACGTCCTCGCCACCAGCTATGCCATGTCGCAGGGGATAAGCCTAATGGGTGATGTGGACGTGATCGTATGCGGCAAGCAGACGACGGATGGCGATACCGCACAGGTGGGGCCAGAAATCGCCGAGGCTCTTGACATTCCTCACGCTACAAACGTTACGAAGATAATAGATGTGGGAGACCAAGGCCTGCGGATAGAGGTCGAAATGGGCGACAGTTTGGAGCTCCAAGACATTCCTTTCCCTTGCCTCATCACGGTGGATGCAGACATATTTGTGCCTCGTCTTCCATCGTACAAGAGGAAGATAGCCACCGCACAGAGGGAGATTCGGACTATCAAATGCAGTGAGCTCCCCGACCAAGACCCAAACCGCTATGGCTTAAGCGGCTCGCCCACGCAGGTTGAGCGTATTTTTCCGCCGGAATCCTCGACGCAGAAAGTGATGATAAAGGGGACGGGTGATGAGGCGGCGGTCGTGTTTTATGAGAAGCTGAAAGAGCTTAAGTTTTTGTAGGGGTTGATTGGGAAATGGCAAGACTTTTCATAAATGCTCTGAAAGAGAGGGCGCTAACGAAGGAGCAACGGGAGGAAGCCGTTTCGCTGTGTCCGTTCGGTGCCATTGAGCTTTCAAGAGGAGAATTGGAAATCAATTCCGGCTGCAAGATGTGCAAATTGTGCGTCCGAAACGGTCCGGAAGGTATCTTTGAATACGTTGAAAACGAAGCATTGAGCGACGCGCCACCGCAAACGGACAAGGGTGCTTACAGAGGTATTGCCGTATACATCGACAATGCCGAGGGCAGTATCCACCCCGTCAGCCTCGAGCTGCTCGGCAAGGCTCGGGAATTGGCTGACAAGGTCAATCACCCAGTATTTGCTCTGTTCATTGGCAGTAATATTTCTGGGGTGGCTGAAGGTCTGCTGCACTATGGTGTGGACGAGGTGTTTTTCTACGACAGTCCTCTGCTCGAAAACTTTTTGCCGGAACCCTATACCAATGTATTTGCTGATTTTGTTGAAAAGGTGAGACCGTCTTCCATTCTGATCGGGGCTACTATGGCCGGTCGGAGTCTCGCTCCTCGGGTCGCCGCTAGGTGCAGGACGGGGTTGACAGCCGACTGCACGAAGCTAGACATCAAGGAAAATACGGATTTGGTGCAGATCAGGCCTGCGTTCGGCGGCAACATCATGGCACAAATTGTTACGCCGAAGCATCGGCCGCAGATAGCGACGGTGCGTTACAAAATATTCGCGGCTCCCGAAAGAAGCGAAAGGCCCTCAGGTAAGGTTACGCAATGTAGCATAGCAGAGGAAAAGATGGTTGGCAGGGTGCAGCTTGTCCGAATTACTAAGAATGAGAAGAAGCTTAGCATCGCCGACGCGGACGTGATCGTCGCCGCGGGCAGGGGTATAAAGTCGCAAAAGGACATGGCGATGGTGAGGGAATTGGCTGACCTTCTGGGCGGTCAAGTGGCCTCTACGCGGCCTTTGGTGGAAACCGGATGGGTCGAGCCGCAGAGGCAGGTGGGACTCTCGGGGAGGACGGTGAAGCCAAAGCTCATCATCACCTTGGGCGTTTCGGGTTCGGTGCAA
This sequence comes from Eubacteriales Family XIII. Incertae Sedis bacterium, assembly GCA_031261345.1. GTDB lineage: Bacteria > Bacillota > Clostridia > Peptostreptococcales > Anaerovoracaceae > JAISKC01. Next base: position 15,191 of record JAISKC010000018.1, read on the forward strand.
TTCAGGGCAGGTATGGAGAACGCGGACATCATCGTGTCTGTCAACAGAGACGAAAATGCTCAGATATTCGACGTGAGCCACTACGCCATCGTGGGCGACATATACGAAGTGGTTCCAAAGCTCATAGAGCAAATAAGGAGGGGCGAGGGAAGTGATAGGCACGTATAAGGCGGTCTCTGACGCAGATTTGGATTTCATTCGTTCCGTCGTTGCAGCTGAGAGGGTCTTCTCGGGTGCTGAGATAAGCGAGGACTACTCACATGACGAGCACAGCGGGGACGCGCACTTTCCCGAAGTCTATGTTCAGGTTTTGAATGCGGAGGAATTGTCAAAATTAGTTGAATATGCCAATGAACAGAATATTCCTGTGATACCACGGGGTGCAGGTACGGGGCTTGTGGGCGGCTCTGTGCCGATATACGGCGGCATGATGATCGGGCTCGAAAAGATGAATCGCATTTTGGAGCTTGACGAAGAGAACCTTACCATCACCGTGGAGTCCGGCGTTCTGCTCATGGAAGTCGCCGCATTTGTGGAAGCTCACGGCCTGTTTTATCCACCCGATCCAGGGGAAAAGGCTGCGACTATCGGAGGCAATATCGCTACGAATGCAGGTGGAATGCGCGCGGTCAAATACGGCGTAACGAGGGACTTTGTCAGGGGGCTTGAAGTCGTCCTCCCTTCCGGTGAGATTGTGGAGCTGGGCGGCAAGGTGGTGAAGAATTCCTCGGGCTACAGCCTTAAAGACCTCATGATTGGCTCGGAGGGGACGCTGGGCTTCATTACTAAGGCTATCTTGAAGCTTGTGCCATTGCCGAAAAAATCCATCAGCCTTCTGATACCATTTGAAGACATAAGCAGCGCCATCTCTGCCGTTCCCGAAATCAGAAAGTCGGAAGTAACGCCGACCGCTATCGAGTTCATGGAAAGGGATGTGATTTTGGACGCCGAAGAGTATTTGGGGAAGAAGTTCCCCGACAAATCTTCTGAAGCGTATTTGATTTTGACGTATGACGGCAATTCAAAGGAGGAAATCGAGCAAAACTTCTCCGGCGTTGCGGAAATTTGTTTTGCGAGAGGCGGCCTCGACCTACTCATTGTGGACACGGACGAGCGGAAGGAAGTCGTTTGGAAGGCAAGAGGGGCATTTCTCGAGGCGATCAAGGGCTCCACAACGAAATTGGACGAGTGCGATGTCGTCGTGCCTGTCAATCAGGTCTCCACATTCATACAATACCTCTACACGCTGAAGGAAAAACACGATATTCGCATCAAGAGTTTCGGCCATGCCGGAGACGGAAATGTGCACATCTTCATACTGAGAGATGACTTAAATGAGGCTGCGTGGCAGGAAAAACTGAGTGCCGTATTTGAGGATTTGTATCAAAAAGCCATCGAGCTAAAGGGGAAGGTGTCGGGTGAACACGGCATCGGCTACGCAAAGGTAGCCTACCTTATGGAAGAGGAATCCGAGGCAGTTTTGAATATCATGAAGGCAATCAAGCTAGCATTCGACCCCAAAAACATCATGAATCCAGGAAAAATCATTCGGTGATTTTTTATCGATTCATAGATGTTTACAAATATTTTACTTAATTTTGTTTAAAGTGTTGTAGAATGGGTGTTGTGTAATGTAAATAAGATATATACTCAAAATAAAGGGTGGTTGAACATGAGGAATGAATCAATAGAGATGCAGGAAATTCACAGAATTCGAGAACAAATTTATGAAGAAACAAAAGGAATGTCTCTAAATGAAAAGACCAACTACTTTAATAAAAATGCTGCAGATTTTATTAAGCAGTACGGATTAAATGTGAACATTCTCAAAAGTTCTTCACAAACTGACATGGAGCAAGCTATATAACCTCTTGTATCTATTATCACAATCAAAAGCATCTTTCCTTTAAGGGAGGGTGCTTTTTCGTTGATTCTTCACGAAATCTTTACAAAAATTGCACTTCGATTTTATTGAATAATTTTTGCTTTGGGTCGATAATGTTTTTGTCTAGAGTGATTTTTAGGTGAATAATGCTTTTGAGAAAATTTGTTGTGCAATTATTTTTTTAATTTGATGAGTAAATCTTGGACGTGTTTTTGTATTCGTAGTTGTCTATATAAAGGACGTAACAATATTTGTAGATAAGATTTTTAGTAGAAAGGGGAAAGCTGTGAAAGAGAAAAGAAAGAGGATAGGTCGTAAACTGACAACCATCTCGGTTGCGTTTATGATGATGATTGTAACGATGATGCCAAGTGTTGCGCTGGCAGAAAACACCAATTACGGGGGGGGGATTTAGCAACTCAGGTAAATTCTGACACCCCAGACGTTGTCAATCCAGACAACGTCATTGCGGCCCCCGAGCCGCAATCCACCGCCGAATACACCCCAACGTCCGAAGCACAATTCCCCTCCACTGGAGGGGTGGCCGAAGGTCGGGGTGGTCAGCCCGACGAAGTAATAAGCAGCGACAATGACAACGACAATGGCGAAGAGGGTGCTGCTGTCATTCCGGCCCCCAAGCCGGAACCCACAAACAACCCCATACAAGAGAATAAGGACTGGATTGCGGGTCATACCCCGTTGGGGCACATAGCCCGCAATGACAATGCTGACAGTAATGATATAGCCATACATTTTTCCGAAAAGGTTGGTTCTCCATTGGCTGCTGAAGAAGAAGGCATCCACGCATTGGGGGCGGTTGAATCCGCTTCTGATTTTGACACGCTTTCATCAGCCATCACGAATGTAACTGCCGGTGGCACTATCCATGTTACCGCCGATATTACGATGACAAATGTCCTCAATATCAACAAGAGTATCAACTTTATTTCAGATGGAGGCCCCTATAGCCTATTTGTCAGCGGCAACTTTCGCCATTTCAACCTGATCGGTGGTACAGGTATCACTATAGACTTTGGCGACCTGACACTGACCCGCGCAGCAGGTTTAAAGGATCCTGTAAATGATCGTAAAATAGGCTATCCGGCATTATGTGGAGGCGGTCTGAATCAGGTGTCTGGCATAGTTACACTGATTGGCGGAATTATAGATGGCAATAGGAGCGCA
>JAISKC010000031.1 GCA_031261345.1 Eubacteriales Family XIII. Incertae Sedis bacterium
TCGCCAATCGGTACATCCGAAAGCGATAAATGTAACATTATGGAAATTATAGCACAGGAAAACTGTGATGTCAATATATAACAAAAAGAAATTTTAATATTATTCCCAAAAAACAAACCCATCTTTTGGGGAGGGCATATCCAAATTCTATTTAGCTCTTGTCTTCATTAAAAAAGTGATTGATAATAATAGAGAAGATTGAAAACATGTTCTATGTGGCACTGGGAATTATGGGGGATATTATGCCGTTTGATTATAAAAAAGAATATAAAGAATTCTATATGCCGTCGGTAAAGCCTGCGATTGTTGAAATACCAAAGATGAATTTCATTGCGGTAAGTGGTGCGGGCAATCCAAATGAGGAAGATGGTGAATATAGCATAGCATTGAATTTGCTTTATGGAATTGCCTATACTTTGAAAATGAGCTATAAAGGCAATTATAGGATAGATGGATTTTTTGAGTATATTGTTCCGCCGCTTGAGGGTTTTTGGTGGCAGCAAAAGGGGATGGGCGGCATTGATTATTCCCAAAAGGAGCAATTCAAGTGGATTTCTTTAATTCGTTTACCGGATTTTGTTACGAAAGCAGATTTTGAATGGGCAGCAACTGAAGCGGCTAAGAAAAAGAAAACGGACTTTTCCAAGGCCTATTTCTTCACCTATGATGAGGGTCTTTGTGTCCAATGTATTCACCTTGGTTCCTATGAAAATGAACCAGCAACAATTTTAGCCATGACGAATTTTACAGCAGAAAATGGATATAAAATCGACATTACTGAGAGTCGTTATCACCATGAAATATATTTGAGCGACCCTCGTAAAACTGAAGTATCAAAACTAAAAACAGTAATACGGCATCCGATAAAAAAAGCGGATTAGCAGTCGCCAAATCACAGCGCGGAGGTGCCTTTACAAATTACAAAATTATGCCATATTTTTCTCACTCATATCTGAGTGCGTCGATGGGATCCATCTTTGCTGCTTTATTCGCAGGATAATATCCGAAGAACAGCCCGATAAAGGTTGAAAATCCGGTCGCAAGCAGAATGGCGAACAGCGAAGGAACAGCCGGAAAGTTGAGAAGCGATGCACCGACAGCACCTATGAGTACGCCCACCCCGATACCGATCAGACCTCCAACAAGGCAGATAATGACTGCTTCAATGATAAACTGTACACGGATTTCACCGTTTGTTGCGCCGAGGGCTTTCCTCGTTCCGATTTCGCGTGTCCGCTCAGTGATGGACACGAGCATGATATTCATCACGCCAATGCCGCCGACCAGAAGGGATATGGCCGCAATCGCAGCGATAGCAATTTCCATCGTCGCCATCATATCCATCATCGTCTGCATCATATCTTCCATGCTTAGGGCTGTTATCTGATAATCCTGATTTTTCGAATAGAAGACCTCATTGAAATAATTTTTTACATCAGACGCGAAAGCAATTGAATCGCTTCCGGCCTTTGTGACGATGGTTACGCTCTGACTACCGCTATTTCCTGTGATCATATTTGCGATGGATAAGGGAATAAACACATTCGTTGATAGATTCTTCTCAGAGCTTTGTGCTCCTACGTTCATCATATCTTCCTTGTACCAATACACGCCAACAATTGTATAAACCCCTGAATGAACGTCGGTGTCAATGAAGATTTGCTTTCCGAGCGGATCATCAGAGCCAAACATCTTTTCCGTTAGCTTCTCTGACACGACCGCAACCTTCTTGTTACCGGAAGCGTCCTTCTCGCTAAGAAACCGTCCGGATTTCATCTCTAGGCTGCTTGCCTTTGCATAGTCCGCACTCACGCCGAGCAGTGAAAGATTTGCGTATTTATCACCGTCAGAAACCGATCCGCTTCCGACCGTATCTGTCACGCTGATATATTCGACGATGTCTTTGAATTCACTTCTGACAATGTCAAGCATTTCGTCAGATATCAAATCCTTCTCCGAAATATCTGTCTGTGCTACCTCCGCCTCTGCGCTTTCAAATGAACGCATTTGGTCATACGCATCGCCGGCCCGTTCCTCCTCCTCCGATTTCTCCTGAAGATAGACTGTCACATTATTCGTTCCCAAATCCTGCATGCTGCTACTCATGTATCCAGATAGCGAATTTCCCATGGTCATGATGCCTATCACAGAACCGATACCGATGATGATTCCGAGCATGGTGAGTATGGCGCGCATTTTATTCGCAAACAGACTGGAGAACGCCAATCTGATATTCTCTACAATATTCATGAGGCGGGCCTCCTATTTCCATAGCCTGCCGCCTCGTCGATTACTACACCGTCCCGAAGCGTTATGATACGCTCCGTCTCCGCCGCAAGTTCAGGGCTGTGTGTAATGAGCACTATGGTTTTGCCATCCTCTTTGTGCAACTTATGGAAAATATCCATGACGAGATGTCCAGTAACGGAGTCAAGGGCGCCTGTGGGTTCGTCTGCGAGAATGATCGCAGGGTCGTTTGCCATCGCCCGCGCTATAGCAACACGCTGTTTCTGACCGCCGGATAATTCGTTGGGCCTATGGGAGAGCCTGTCGTCCATGCCGACAAGTTCAAGGAGTTCCTTAGCCCTTCTGGTGCGCTCGTGCCGCGGCAACCTTGCGTAAGCCATTGGAAGCTCCACATTGCGCAAAGCGTTCATACGAGGTATGAGATTGAACGTTTGGAACACAAAACCAATCTTTCGGTTGCGCACACCGGACAGCTCGTGATCCTTTTCATCGCCTATATTCAGCCCGTCCAGATAGTAGTGTCCTTCCGTCGGCCTGTCGAGGGCTCCGATAATATTCATCAGTGTGCTCTTGCCCGAACCAGACTCACCGATGACAGAGACAAATTCGCCCTCATTTATCGTGATACTGATTCCGTTCAGTGCACTGAATTCATTGGCATGTCCGATGAAGTATTTTTTCGTAATATTCCGCAAATCAATTATCTTTTTCACTGTTTTCTCCAATACCGCAAAGTTTAGAACATATCCATAATGGATTCGCTTGGTGCATCCTTGTTTAGACCTTCAGGATCAGCATTGATAATCAAGCCGCCTGCAAGATCATGTCCTGATATTTCCACATAATAGTCAGTTTCGAGACCTGCCGTGACGATGATTTCACGCCACTTTATTGCCGCTTCATCCTTAGACGCCTTGCCCGATGATGTGCCGCTGTCCGTATCCTTTGCGTAGATCACTGTATCGCCGTCGCCCTTCTCTATCAGCGTCCCATATGGAACAGCAAAAACATTTTCTTTGCTGCCTGTTACTATATTCACTTTCGCAGACATCCCGCTTTTCAGCTCGCCAATTTCCGATGTTACTGAAATAATTATCGTGAAATTGCCGCTTGTGTCAGAAGCTACGGGCGAAATGCTTTTTATCTTTCCGCTCCACTCTACACCTTGCAAGGCATCTGTAATGATATGTACGTTCAAGTCCGTCGCAAGCTTTGCCGCGTCGTATTCAGGAACTGAAGCGGCCACTTCGAGTTTTGAAATATCTTCTATGACAAATAAAGGTGATTCCATTCCGGCGTAACTATCGACGGTTGCGTTCACAGACGTGACTGTGCCATCGATTGGCGACTTGATCGTTGCCTCCTCTTTCTGCTTTTGATATGTGAGAAGCTGGCTTTGTAGCTGTGATGATGAATCCATTAGCTGCTGATTTTTCAGTGCATCTTCCGCACTTTTTATTGCAACATTGTCCGCGCGAATCGTTGCGTCCCTGGTGGAAACCGCCGTATCATACGCCGCTTGCAGAGAGGGAATTGCATCTATCGCCTCGGGCGAGTCGCTCGGGTCGGCCTTTGCATCGTCCAATGCGTCCTTAGCCTTGCTCACTTCTGCATCCGAACGCTTTTGGTCATAATCCAACTGCTCCCTTGCGTCTGAAACCATGCGATTTGCCTGCGCAATGCTCTCTTCGGCCTGAGCCTTCGCTGCATCGAGGCTTTTTTGTGTTGCTGCTATATTGATGTCTAGGAGGCTTGTATCAAAGGTGCAGAGCGTGTCGCCCCCTTTGACTATTTGCCCTTCCGATACATTTACAGAAGTGATCTTACTTGTCTGTGAAGTTGTAATGGATCTACTGTCGATGCTTTTTAGTGATCCCGTAGCCGTGACTATTTGTTCGATGTCCATTCGGCTGAGCTTCAATGTGCTTATTTCCTGATTTTCGTTCGCACCAGTATCCCCACGAGTAAAAAATACAATACCGGCGATAATGGCAATTACAACGATTACCGCCAATAAAATCACCGGCTTTCTGTGATTCCTTGCAAAATCTGACACTTTACTCATAGCCCTTGCCTCCCTTTTATTATTTCTGTTTGCCTAATGATATATTCGGATATCAACGTAAACGGAATATAGATTGAATATAAACGCACTGTAAACGGAAGCCGGATACACATTCCAAGGAGGTATTCTGACGAAAATCAATATCGAAAAATTTTGCTTACGAAGTTTTTAGATTTCTGATATAATATCGCATATTGGCAGCAGAAACGCGTAGAATCCAAATCGGGTTCTACGTATTTTTTTTGAGAAAAAGTTACTAAACGTTACTAAGAAAGTGAGAAAATAATGCCTAATACTATTAAAAATCCAAAATTGATTGTGGCGGTGGCCGCCTTTGCAGCCTTCCTAGCTACTTTCAATGAGACGTTTATGAATGTCGCTTTTGCACCGATCATGACAGATTTTCATGTAGAAGCCGCGACGGTTCAGTGGTTGGCAACCGGATATATGCTTGCCGCTGCGGTCATGGTTCCCGTATCCGCATTCGCCTACCGCAGCATCCCAACGAAGCCACTGTTCCTACTTACCACGGGACTGCTGTTGATCGGCAGCGTCATCGGCGCCCTCTCACCTACATTTTTGATGCTACTCATCGGACGCATCGTGCAGGGTCTGGGAACGGGCATGCTGATACCTGTCGGCATGAACATTACCCTCGAAGCAGCTCCAAGAGAAAAGCTCGGCACATACATGGGCATCATGGGTTCAATGACGACGCTGGGCCCCAGCTCAAGCGTGATAATTGCAGGATTTCTTCTCACGTTTTGGGACTGGCCCGTGTTGCAATGGGTATTTGCCGGACTCTCGCTCCTCTGCTTTCTGGTCGGTCTCGTGTTTCTCCCCAATGTCGCAAAGCTGACGCACCCAAGGCTTGATGCGGCTTCAGTCGCTCTGGTCGGACTTGCACTCATCGGAATTCTTTACGGCGTGTCAACCGTGTTTGCGGGAAGTATCCCCCTCGCAGTAGTAGCTGTCATAGTTGGAATCTTGTTCATGATCCTGTTTGTGAAACGCCAAAGCAAACTCGAACAACCGCTGATAGACCTGACGCCGCTCAAGGTCAAGCCGTTCAAAATCGGCGTCATCATCAACATGATTTCGCTCGTCACAATGTTTGCCATGAACATCATCATCCCAATATTCATGCAGAGTGTCCTCGGCGTGTCCTCGTTCTCCGCATCATTCATCCTGTTCCCTGCGATTGCGCTATGCTGTATCCTCTCGCCCATCGCGGGGCGCGTGTATGACAAACATGGAGCACGCATATTGCTACCGCTTGGCTTTGCCTTTATCTGCGTATTCAGCGTGGCGTTGTCCCTTTTCATCGGCGGCGGATCCGTGTGGCTTTTGGCCATTCTCTACATTCCGGTCATCGGCGGCTCGGCACTCATCATAGGGCCGGTGCAGAGTCTCGCGCTTTCACATCTTGCGCCCGAGCAAAACCCGCACGGCGTCACCATCATGAGCACGGGATTTCAGATCGCAGGTTGCATCGGCGCATCGCTTTTCACCGGTGTGTATGCCTTGGTAACGGCCACGAAGGCAGCCGCCGGAGCCTCTGTGAATGTCTCCGGCAGCACGGGATTTTTGGCAGCCGGTATCATGACCGCCGCCTTTGCATTCGTGGGTATTTTGTTGGCAGTAAAAATCGGACGATACCCGAAGGCTGTCCACGAACATCACCAAGCTACCGCAGGTCTGAGCCACATCATGAAGACAGACGTATTCTCATTATCCTCGGAAAGTAACGTGTCGGACGCACTGAGGCTGTTTGCGGAGAAGCACATTTCCGGGGCACCCATCGTAGACGAGCAAGGGGCGGTAACGGGCTTCATATCCGACGGCGATATCATGCGCTACTTTGCAGATCAACATACATCTTTCACAAGCCCGTGGTCTATCATAGTCGAACAAGGCAATGAGGATTTTGATGCGATGCTGCAGTCTGTCATGCAGCTTCCGGTCACAAAGATTGCGACGCGCCATGTCATCAGCGTGAATCACGACGCAAGTATCGGTGCAGCATGCAAGATACTGCTCGACCACAAACTGCGAAAGGCTCCCGTCACTAAAGACGGCCGCATCGTAGGAGTCATCAATCTCTCCAATATAAGCCATTATTCAATAAATGCCTATCTAAAGTTTAGCTAGGGGACAGGTCCGCTGTCCTGTTTTCTGGGAAAAAGTAAGACAGCGGACCTGTCCCCCCTCTTGCCCTTTTTAACATTACTTTAACAATGGCGTGTTAAAATAGTGCAAAGGAGAAGATACGATGATCAATATACTTGTTGTCGAGGACGATGTGAAATTGAATCAAATCGTCTGCAAATACCTGAACAATAATGGCTACATTGCGACCAGCTCCACGAATCCGAGTGAAGCATATGACCTTCTTTTCACGTCGAGATTTGACCTCATTATCTCCGATATTATGATGCCGGAGGTAGACGGTTTTGAATTTGCACAAGCCATCCGCGCGCAGGACGACGCCATTCCGCTCTTGTTTATGACCTCGAGGGACGACATAGCTTCGAAGCAGAAGGGCTTTCGCATAGGCGTTGATGATTATCTGGTCAAACCCTTTGATATGGACGAAATGGTGTTGCGCGTCGGGGCGCTACTTCGCAGAGCCAATATCAGGAACGAACGGAAACTGACGGTCGGGAGCCTAGTAATGGACGAGGACGAACGCTGCGCCATAGTGGACGGGGAGGAAATCCCCCTGTCGGTCAGAGAATTCAATATCCTCTTTAAGCTCCTGTCCTATCCGAAAAAGACATTCACTCGCAGTCAACTGATTGGCGAGTTTTGGGGTCTGGAAAGCGAATCGGGGCTTAGGACTGTCGATGTTTTCATCACGAAACTCAGAGATAAATTTTCAGGATGCACGGATTTTGAAATTGTAACAATCCGCGGCTTTGGCTACAAGGCGGTGATCAAATGAAGCCAAAAGAAAATAATCGCATTACTGCAAGCTCTGTTTCCATAAAACAATTCTTGGCAATCTTCGCCACCGTTCTTTTCATCTGTGCAAATTACCATATCATCTATATCACCTATTGGGAAAGTCAGCCCGGCGAGCAGGAGGCCCTGCCCGGCGTCATGTTCGCGCTGGTGCTTCTGGTGTCTCTTGCAGGAGCCTTTATCATAGGATTGCTGAAGAGGAATTATTTTGACAAGCCGATAAAGACGATTGCCGATGCTGCCCAGAAGGTGGCTGGTGGCGATTTTGACGTGTGCATACCGCCCCACCGCTCAGACGGTAAGAAAGACCAGATTGAAGTTTTGATTGAAGACTTCAACACGATGACACAGGAACTTACGACTATTGAGACGCTGAAAACAGACTTCATCACAAATGTGTCTCACGAGATAAAGACCCCGCTGTCCGTTATCCAAAGCTACGCCACCGCCATACAGGACGACGAAATCACTCCCGAGGAAAGGCAGGAATATGGCAAAACCATCGTGGACGCCTCAAAAAAACTGACCGAGCTTGTCACCAACATTCTCAAGTTGAACAAGCTGGAAAATCAGGAGATATTGCCCGTATCAGAGCCATATTCCCTCGATGAACAGCTCCGAGAGTGTGTGCTGGCATATGAAGATTTGTGGGACAATAAAAATATCGCACTAGATGGTGACGGCATAGAAGAAGTAACTGTGAACTACGACCGAGCGCTGTTGGAACTGGTGTGGAACAACCTGATTTCCAACGCCATCAAGTTCACGGACGAGGGAGGCACTATCACGCTTACGCTCAAAGAAGAAAACGGCTACGCCATCTTGTCGGTCAAAGATACGGGCTGTGGTATGAGCGCCGAAACCGCGGCGCATATTTTTGACAGGTTCTATCAGGGCGATACCTCCCATTCTTCTGAAGGCAACGGTTTGGGACTCGCCCTTGCAAAAAAGGTGATAGTACTGGTCGGCGGCGAAATATCTACGGAGAGCCGGTTGGGCGAGGGAACGACAATCACCGTCAAACTCCAACTGTAAATAAAGCACTGTCAAAAAATCCTCTGATGAAACCATCGGAGGATTTTTTATGTTTAACATTACTTTAACATTACCCAAACAATAGCAAAACAAAACAATCGCAAAATATAATTGTTCGTTAAAGAAACGCTGATCGAAGTAAACCGGAAAAGAGGGGTGCAATGAATGCCTATAATTGAAGTAAACAATCTGACGAAAGACTACGGGCACGGGCGAGGTATATTCGACGTGTCCCTCTCCGTAGACAAAGGAGAGGTGTTCGGATTTCTCGGCCCGAACGGAGCGGGAAAGACAACGACCATCCGCCATCTTATGGGGTTTTCAAACCCGCAGAAAGGCAAGGCAACCATCAACGGACTTCTGTGCAACAAGCAGGCAAGCAGAATTCTTAGGGATGTGGGCTATCTGCCGGGCGAACCCGCGCTTCCCGAAAACCTGACGGGGACGCAATTCATACAAATGATGCAGGGACTTAGGCATATCAAAGACAAAGAACGGCTATCGCATCTTTTGGAGCTGTTTCAGCTTGATGTTCGCGGCAAAACCAAGCGTATGAGTTTGGGAAACAAGAGAAAACTTGCGGTGGTTACAGCCTTCATGGCAGATCCGGACATTCTCATCTTGGACGAGCCCACAAGCGGACTTGACCCCGTGATGCAGGAATCATTCATCGCCTTCATGAAAGAGGAGAAGAAGCGCGGCAAGACCATCTTGCTCTCCAGCCACATATTCAGTGAGGTTGACGCCATTTGCGATACCATCGCCATCATCAAGGAAGGCAAAATCGTTTCTTCTGTGAAGGCTGACGACATACGCCACAACCAAAACAAGGTGTTTCATATCACCTTTGAAAGTGCTGCTGAGACGGGCAGGTTTCAGGGCGAGCCTGATATCACCGTTTCTTACACCAACCTTGAAAAGCATATTGCAAAGGTAAGTATACACGATTCGGACACCAACCGATTGATAAGAATATTGCCAAAATATCGCGTGGAAAGTTTCAAGGAAGAAAAATATACTCTTGAAAATCACTTCATGCGTTTTTATGAGAAAGGTGTGTGAGCCAATTGAACGACATCATCGATATTCAGGATTTGACTAAGGACTTTGGGCAGGAACGCGGCATTTTCGGCGTGAATCTGCAAATCAGGCAAGGTGAGGTTTTCGGGCTCGCAGGCATCAACGGTAGCGGAAAATCCACCATCATGCGACACCTGATGGGATTTTTGCACCCGAGTAATGGCCGGTCTTCTATCGCGGGCAAAGATTGTTGGCATTCGGCCGCCGAGATAAAACGAAAGGTGGGTTACATTCCCGGTGAAATCGCCTTTCCGGATGTGAACAGTGGGTTGGATTTCCTACACTTACAGGCTGATTATATGGGGCTGCGCAGTATGTCTTATGCGAACGAGTTGATCGAACAACTCAACCTCGACCCGACGGCGAAGCTCAAACGCATGAGCAAAGGAATGAAGCAGAAAACAGCCATCGTCAACGCGTTCATGTGCGACTCTGACATACTCCTTCTTGATGAACCCACCACAGGGCTTGACCCGCTGATGCAAAAATCCTTTACTGAAATCATCAAGCAGGAAAAGAAAAAAGGAAAGACGATTTTCATGTCGAGCCATATGTGGGGAGAAATGGAATCCACCTGCGACCGCGTTGCTTTTCTCAAGGAGGGGCGCATCGTCCATGTGGTAGATATGAAAACCATCCTCGGCAACGAACTGAACAAGGAATACAAGATTGAATTCAATAATCAAAACGATTACTCAGCAATCCTCGCCCGTCCATTTGATTTCATTCAGAAAAAGGAGGAATACAATCAGGTGGTCATCCGCGTGCTCGATACGGATGTGAACAAATTATTTGACGTTCTTTCCACGATGGATGTGCGATTTATCTCGCATAAGCCCTACACGCTGGAGGCATGTTTCCGCGAAATTTATAACCAAATGGAGGTATCTTGAAATGATTAGCAAAACTTTAATGAAGCAAACCGTAAAGAATAACATTGTGCTGTGGGCGGTTCTCACGGGAATTCAGGTGTTGATGGTGGCGGGGGTGGCCAGTGCAGGAACAAACTTACAGCAGACCGCACTCGCCTATTACAATATGCTGCCCGGGCTGATTTCCGCCATATATGTCATCATAACAGGCAACAAGTTGCTTGCACAGCAGGTGGATAAAGGCACGATGGCGTATGTGTTGTCCAATCCAATCAAACGCAGCAAAGTAACCGCCACGCAGGCCGTGTTTTTCCTTGGCTCCCTGTTCCTGATGTTTGCCTTGTCCGCCGCTTCTCACTGCATTGCACACTATATTGGGTCGGGAGGCATCACGGCGACCGAAATCGGTCATGTTGTGCTCCTAAATCTTGGACTCTTCTGCCTCAACGCGGCGCTCAGCGGGGTGTGCTTCCTTGCTTCCAGCGTGTTCAATCTATCCAAATACGCCATTGCTGTAGGGGGCGGGCTTGTGGGCGCACAGATACTGATGTCCATCATGGGAATGTTCGGTGAGACCTTCCAATGGATGCGAAACTTCACGCTGGTTACGCTGTTCGACATAGGCTCAGTGTTGTCGCCGGAACCGGATTCAAATGCTTTTGTCTGGAAATTCATCGTCTTGGCAGCGGTGGGAATGATCACCTACACCATAGGATCGGTCGCGTTTTCTAAAAGAGATTTGCCTCTATAAGGGCCGAGAGGGGGGACAGGTCCGCTGTCCTGTCCCCCCTCCTGCCCTTATTGCTTATGACGGGAAAAAGAGGCCCGTTGTCATGTCCAAGTAATTCTCACCCGTATAGTTCGGATATTTTTTCTTTATGGCCTGCTTGAAAGCAGCAGCGTTCGGGCTTGAGGCGGCAATGGTCTTCACAGCCTCCAGATAATCCACCTTCTCTTGCGCATCCTTCAAATTCTCAGGGGTGTAATGAGAGGTCATAATGAAATCAAAGTCGCGCTCAATCAAGTCTTTTAATTGGGAAATCAAGGCGTCTGCATGTTCTGCACCCCCCACAATCGAGTGGCAGTCGTGCCCCAGCATGTGCATATACACCATGCCGAGCGCAGGGATTTCGATGTCGAATGCATCCTGCGTAGGCACGATATTCAAATCAAATCCGGCGAGTTTCAAAGGCCCTGCTTCAATGGTATTTGTTACTGTATGAAGCGAGGCGTCGAACGCCTTCCCGAAGGCTCCCGTGAAGTTGTCAACTAGCATCTTGCCGCCGCCGGAATGTCCGTATTCGTCGGCTACCTTGGTGGCATACACCGGCACCTCCGGCAAAAATGTGCCCCCTGCCATGTGATAGCTCAGAAGCATCGCATCTATTTTGATCAATAGCGTATTAAGATATTCGGTCAATTCTACGATATTGTCCGTGAAACAGGGAGCTTCTATGACTACGGCACTGCCGTTCTTCTCCAGAATGAGCACCTCGTCGTTCATGGGATCGTTAGTTTGATAGGCGTGCAGTTTCGCCGCGTTCAGGTCATACACATGGACCTCACCTTTTGCCAAATTTGTTGTTTTGTAGTTTTGCTTCATAGTATATCCTCCTTGCCTTACTACATTGTATGTTGGTTATAGGTTTGCGTTATCTTCAAACGCTGTGTGTAATTATATACAAAACATTAGATTTTTGCAAACAAATTCGAATCGAGTAGGAGGTAGCCCATTAATTGGGCTACCGACCTCTCACACCACCGTGCGTACCGTTCGGTACACGGCGGTTCAATAGCGTGAGTGCACTGCCTCGTATTTCTTGGATATGTT
>JAISKC010000008.1 GCA_031261345.1 Eubacteriales Family XIII. Incertae Sedis bacterium
TTACTTTAAGGGACAGTTTAGAAACTGTCATTGTGGGCTCAATTCGCAATCCACATTTGATTTTGAGGGAGGATCATTTTATGTCAAATAAATTCAATGCTTTGGCGACAGGAACAACCAGAATCGCCAAGAACACCTGTTCGGGGGGGGGGTGCAGCGCATAGCCTAAATTTCTCCCGCAACAAATTTATTTCAATCTTTATTTCTATTATTCTCTGTCTTTCATTACTAATAACTTATATACCAAATTTATCATATGCTGATGACGACATAACAGTATTGGCGGATGGCATTGCTTATATTGATGAAGATGGCAATCCGCAAACTGCAAACAATGTGACTGCCATTACCGATGACACAGCTACGCTCACCGATGGTTGGTATGTTGTAAGCGGCAGCGTTTCGCATGTCGGAAGAATAACGGTGAGTGCAACAACAGGCGCACATCTTATCCTTGCCGATGGCTGTAACTATACCGTTACCGGTGGCATGGAAGTGACATTAGGAAACAGTCTCACAATATACGGTCAATCTGCAGACTCCGGTACGCTCACCGCAACTGCAACATCTGACTATAATTCCGGTATTGGCAGTAGCGGATCCGAAGTCAAACATTTCGGTAGCATCACCATCAATGGTGGTATTGTCATTGCGACTGGAAGCTCGAATAGTGGTAGTGGAATTGGCAGTGGT
Organism: Eubacteriales Family XIII. Incertae Sedis bacterium; assembly: GCA_031261345.1. Taxonomy (GTDB): domain Bacteria; phylum Bacillota; class Clostridia; order Peptostreptococcales; family Anaerovoracaceae; genus JAISKC01. The sequence continues at coordinate 694 of JAISKC010000008.1, forward strand.
GCAAGTTGTTTGAATCAATATGGTGATGATGGACTGTCAGGGGGATTCATAACTATAAATGGTGGCACAGTCACAGGGAATGGTGGCGGCACAGGTGCGGGCATTGGCGGTGGCGACAACTATGGCCCGGGCATTACTTACGTAAATATAAACGGCGGAACTGTTAGAGGAATAGCAGGTAGCAGTGGAACTGGTGCGGGTGGCAGCGGTATCGGGGGTAGTTTGGGCGCCGGGTGGATCGTTGTCAATATCACCGGTGGAACAGTGAAGGCTACAGGCCATGATTACTATGGGTATGCATGTGATATTGGCAATGGCTACGTTGCAAGGTCGGGTGTCGCAACTGTCATTACCGGTGGCAGCGTTCTCGGTACCCGAGGCACTCCCTTGGAGCCCCAGCCAACAGACGGAAACTCTAACAATGTTTACCTCACAACGCTGACCTTGACTGACATTCCAAACAACACAAATATAGCCGCAGCGACCTGTGGTGCTATTATCTACAATACAAAAGGTATGTCCACAAGTGATGAGTCATCAGGCAATAGCAAATTATATTTTTATCTACCTGTAAGTACATATGCAGAAAATACCATCAAGACTGTAATATCCAGTGGTCTCATATTAAAAAATGCTGCAAGTGTCAGCGTGGATAGCTCCGGTACAAGTGTAGGCACGCTATCAACTTCAACACTATCAGGAGTAGTATCCATTATTGGCAATCCGGTTGAAGGAGAAGTTTTGTCGGTTGATACAGATAGTCTGGAACCTTCTGATTATGATGAACTATCTTATGTGTGGAAGCGAAGCGGTTCCGATGATCCGATAGGCACAGGTGCAACCTACACCCTCACCTCAGATGATATTGGACATACTATTACTGTTACAGTTTCCACTTCAAGTTATCTTGGAACTGTCACATCTGATCCCACTGACGTAGTGACACCTGCACCTGTCTACTCCATCGAGCTGAGCCAAACGGGAGTTTTCAATTTCGAAGGAACGAATGGTGTGACTTTCGGTTATGCAGCCATTACCCCGAAGTCTGTAACTGTTACGAACACGGGTAACCAATCAACAGGCACTCTCAATGTTTCCCTTAGTGGCAATGACGCAAGCGCATTTGAGGTGACTCAGACTTCATCTCAGGAGCTGAGTGCGCAGGACGACAAGACAACCTTTACTGTTTTTCCAAAGACAGGACTTGCCGTAAGAACAGCCGCATATAGCGCAAATGTGACAGTCACAGGTGCAGCGAACGAGTTGTGCACGGCGACTTTTCCCGTAAGTTTTAAAGTAAATGCGAAAACGCCGGCCGACTTAGTAACATATGGTGTTAGTTCTCACTTTGGCACATACAGCGGCAGCGGCACTATCAGTGCAACGGTCGAAGCCGACCTGCACAATACTGAATTTTTATACATTGAAGTTGACGGCGGCAGGGTTGACCCCGATGCGCAAAAATATGATTTCATTGCCGACAAGTCAAAATTGGCTACAGATGATATGCAAATAAGTAGTTTCGCCATAGCTGATGACGAAGTTGCAACCACAATCACGCTGACTGAAGCGTACGCCAAAACATTTGCGACGGGAGACCATGTGATTGTAGCGTATTTCTCAGATGGCAAGTCCGATCCGATCAACCTGAAAATTTCCGATGTTCCCACATCAGGTACTCCGACAAAGACAGGTGATGATAACGCCATCAATTTCCTGCTCACGCTCGGCGGATTGTCACTCATTACATTACTCGCACTGATTGCATATCGCCGCAAGACACAGACAGCATAAGACGCAAGAGAGGGGACAGGCTGTTGGCGGCGTGCCCCTCTGACAGCGGCACGGGAGGTTCCTCGTCCGATACCGTTTGAATTACTGCATTACTGCCCTCATCAAGGTCTTCATCACCTGCATTACCGTCATTACTCACATCGCCTCCGATAGAAATCGGGCCTTGAGAGGAGACGGGAGCGTAGACAGCTGTAACGATGTATTGGGCGACGCCCTCCAGTTCTTCGGCCGTCTGATAGGTTACATTTGCCCTGTAGTAGCCGAGTTCCGTGTAGGTTTCCATACACCTAATGCTATAAGACAAATGATTGTCTCACTATCATTAAGTAAAATTCTAATAAATTAGTTATATAGCAAGCATGAACAGATGTCAAGGGAACGAATTGTATAACCAAGTAAATAAGTTATTGATAAACCTGTACCCCCTCTTAAACATCGCTGCGGGTATCCACAATATAGTCTACAAAGACCGCTTCCGAAGTGATTTCAAAAATAATAAGATAACGTTTATTTGAAAGCAATTTGCGATAAACATCCGGAGGAACGAAACTGTTCTCGTAATGAGGACAACGCTCAGGCATTTCCGATAGAGATTCCATATCATTTAAAATAGCATCAACCAGTCGCCTCGCCGCACTTTTGCTCACGCGTGAAACAAATTCAATATGGGCATCAAGCATTCCCAAAGCATCATCGGAAATGACTACCTTATACTTTCTGTAAGTCATCTGAAATCCTCGCCGATTCCATCAATGGTATTGTTGAGGACAGCTCTCGCATCTTCAAGTGAGTGACCGGTCAAACCGTTCTCACGGGCGGCTCTTATCCGAAACAGATTTTCCGCAATTTTGAGGTCTTCCGCACGCTTCTCAAACGCACGAATATCCATGACGACAAGATCGCCCTCACCGTTTTTCGTCAAATAGACAGGCTCACCTGTTTGCTTGCAGAGTTTTGCAATCTCATTATAATTGCTTCGTATTTTAGCAGAAGCTGCAATATGCATAAATTTCACCACCTTTCATAGTCAAATTATACACAAAAACCACATATACCACAACTCCATCGAAGAATTTAGTTTCAAAGCCCCTCAGAGGCTCCATACGTCAATATCCTCCCCTGGCAAAGAAGAGCATAACAGACAAACAAGATTTGGCAAAGCAAACTTGGTCACAAAGAAAGGGCAAAGAGGGCGGGTTCACTTCCATCTTTGTTTTTAGAGTGAAAATGTGCTATTATCAGTTGGAATTTATGGTTGTACGGTGACGTTGATTGTGCGAATTAAAGCATTCGTCCAGTTGATTGCTTCATCGACGTTTGGCAATGCGTCCAACCCAAGGAGCTGTGCGTCATAAAGTGATTCCCAGTTGGTTCCCTTTACAATGGTAGGTGGCCACGATTGCATTTTCCTTGATTCAAATAGTCGGAGACAGGCTTCCTTCGTAAGGGCATAGTTGATTTTTTCATTCTTTTCTATTACTTGCAAATCAATCAAGTCGTGGGCACGTTCACTTCCCTCGCCGCTTACTGCATGAAGTTTCTGCGCTATCTGATGGTGAATAGGCAGAAGTGCGATTGGCTTTGGCGCAGGAAATCCAAGTTGCTCAAAAAGATTGACGATATCTTCGGAAATTAAGTAATCCGGATCAGTAGTATCTCCTATTTCGTCATGTCCTATTTCCAGAGGCACTGTTACCCAAGACTTGCCATTATACGTCACCTTAATCTCAAATGGCTGCATAATATATTCATCTGGAACATTTTTGGGAGTTGCCGGATCCTTTGGAACAATTCTTCCGGTGAACCCATTCCATCCTTCTTTCAACGCTCCCTCTAATTTTTCGAGAAACACAGATAAATCTTCAGATCTCGCCGTATCAAGATCGCGCGTAAACCTTGTAGCATTATCACCATATCTCAGCTTTAATGAACTTCCGCCTTTAACTGCGCCACTGGGTAGTAATTGACCGATTATTGTATTTGCAAGTACGGTGCGTACTTGTAGGGTGTTTGCAGAACTGCCAAGTACACGGTCGATAGCAATATCAAGATTTCTTCTACTGTTTGGTATCTTCATTTTCAATTTCCATTATTGTTATTTTCGCTTCTGCTTCTGATATAAGACCTTGTTTCTTTGCCTCGGTTATTGCCTCTTTAAGGCGTTCTGTCATTACAGATGCGCTGCACGCAAGAATAGCGGTGCGGACACTCTGCGATGGAATTCCTTCGTAATTCACAATATCATCGCCGTTATGTCTAAGTACATTTACGACATGCAATGGGAGTTTTTTTCGAGTTGCGTTTGCCGTTGCAGTATAAATGACACTTGGATTTACAAGTGCCAGTCCATGCATTGCCAAGACCGATTCTCCGAATATATATGCACCATGCCCAACCTGAACTACAGCCTCCGCATACTTATCCAATGGCGTAGGAATATAATGCTCAATCCTGTAGACACCATACCCCAGTCTGGTCAGGCGTCCTCTCTGCGCAAGTTTTACCAATTCAACATTGGGAATACCAATGCCCTTAGCCTCTGCCGACGTAATCAATCCGTAGTTATCAGCCGCATATTCATAAATGTCATCATAGTAACTCATGACAAAAGTATACCGTTTTCGGTATACTTTTGCAATGATAACTAATTTACGGGGGGACAGGTTCGCCTCTTGCCCAAACCCCATTTGTCGGGTATAATAATTTCTATTAGTGAACAATTGAAAAATCCACAACACAACTTTGCAAAAACCTAAGTTGTGGCGATGGCTCGCAGTTCAAATGAAAGGTATGTACATGAGCGTAATGATAAATATGGAAAATTATGGGGGGGGGGGTATTCTCAGGTAGATACCTTTATTCTTCACAGATAATACAATCGGAAGACAATACCGACTATTTCAATTCAGGATGAATATAAACAAACTGGCGTATACATTTTTGTGTCACGCTTTTTTATTATGCTTTTACAAAAAAATAGTGGGGATTGTTCATACACCCACTAAGAAACTATAGGAGGTGGTCAAAATGACCAAGAAGTATTTTTCAACATTATTGGTGCTTGTCCTGGCATTTACCCTTTCGATATCTCTAGCGGGTTGCGGAAACAAAGGATTGGAAGAAACATCATCATACATCGGAGTCGATGTTGATACAGAACAAACGCTCGAAGGAACGTACAGGACTGACCAGACGCCCCCAACAGGCCTCGGCACAGAACTGACATTCACGGCGGACGGTACTGTCACCGACAACACTGGTGATGGTGATGGCACGTACAAAATCGAAGGCGACAAGCTGACGATTACGTATCAAGGTGTTAAGGCATCATACACGTTCAGCTCAGAAGGCAACACCATCACTTTGAATTATGTGAGGTATGTCTCTGTAGATGATGAAGATGAGGCGTACGAACCATACACACCCAGTGCTGACGATCCATATCCAGGGTTAATCGTGGGTACCATACCGGCAGTATCTGAAGACCGTGCGCCTTATTTTGTGGTTGATGTTGCGGAACTCGAATCGTATGCTCGTCAAAATCTTGAGATGTATGAAGAAACTTGGGACTCGCTTGGACCATGGGATAATCCTGAAGAGATGAAAAAAAGAATTGATAGCCAAACAATGCGAGTAGACCCAGACGAGACGGGCACTTCACAACTGATTGATGATGGTGCTACTACAATTTTTTCTATATTAGGGGGGACGTATGCTCACATAACATGGAAAAAAGAGTATGGCGCTGTGTTTACATACGGACCAGTAGGCCGCATATATTTTGAGAGCGGCAACTCAAAGATATCGGGAAGCTATGAGACAAATATTTATTATTCAGGGTCCATGGATCGCATACTGACTCAACAGGAGTACCGCCAAAGCGAGCTTATCGATGAGAGTCAAGCTCGAGAGTTATGGCCCGATGACTATGCAAAATATGCACAATGATAAGAGGGGGGACAGCCCCCCCCTCTTGCCCTATTTCTTCTTCTTTAGGCTTTCTAGTTTTTCTAGATACTTTTTGAACGAGGCCTCACTCCCGTTTTCTGTTGGGTTGTAATACTTCGTTCCTGCGTTGTATAGGTCATCCGGCAGATATTGTTGTTCCACCCAGCCACCGTAGTCGTGCGGGTAAACGTAGCCGCCGTAGCCTCTATCCTTTGCACCGGCATAACTCGTATCCCTCAGGTGCGGGGGGACGTCAGAAAGCGGCTTGTTTCGCAAATCGGAAACGGCGTCTTCGTAGGCCATATAGGCGGCGTTGGATTTGGGGCACGACGCCAGAAACACTACGGCATGAGCGAGGTTGATTCTCGCCTCGGGGAGCCCTGAGATCTGAGCCGCCTGCACACAGGAGACCACGACGCTCACAGCTTGCGGATAAGCCATACCGACGTCTTCCGAAGCCATGACGACAAGCCGGCGTCCAATCATCATGATGTCGCCGCTACCTTCGATAAGCCGTGCAAGGTAATGGACTGCGGCGTCGGGATCGCTCCCTCTTATGGACTTTTGAAGAGCAGAGAGCAGATTGTATCTGTCGTCCCCCTTATCGTAGAACCCCGTCTGACGCTGCATCGCCTCGCCCACAGCGGCCGCTGTGATGATCTCGCCCGCCGAGAGATTTTCCGCAATGAAGCCGAGCCTGTCCAGAGCGATACGCGCGTCGCCACTGCTCATTTGGGCGAGAGCATGAAGAGCAAGTTCGTCGGCCTTGATACCCAGCTTGCCGAGTCCCCGCTCAGAATCCTCCAAAGCCCGACGAAGCAGCAAAAGAACTTCCTCTTCGGCGAGGCGTCGAAATTCGTATATCTGCCCAACTCTGCTAAGTACCGCATTGTTGATAGCGAAATAAGGATTTTCCGTAGTGCTGCCGATGAAGCGAAGTACCCCATCCTCAAGTGCCTGCAAAAGCGAGTCCTGTTGCAATTTATTCCAACGATGAAATTCATCAATATAGACATAAGTCTGCTTCTTCTCGAGTCCGAAAAAACTATGCTTTGCTGACTCAATCAGCTCCTTCAGCTCCTTTACACCCGTAGTAGAAGCATTGATTTCAGCCCAATTACCGCCCATCGTATCCGCAATGATGCGAGCAAGCGTAGTCTTCCCTGTCCCCGAAGGCCCAAAGAAAATCGCAGAATCAAAAGTCCTATTCGTGATAGCATTATAAAGAAGCGAACCCTTATAGAGAAACTGCGTCTGCCCAACAAATTCATCGAGCGTAGTAGGCCGCATCCGAGTAGAAAGAGGTATCATAGCCCGTCCTCCTTATTATCATCGTCTTCATCAAAATCACCTTCCCCCTCATCGTAGAGTTTGGGCAAAACAATCTTCTGCGCCGCCTCGTCCTTACCATCAGAAGCACTAGTACCCCTGCCAGCGGAACCGCCACCCTTCCTCAAAAACCTATCCGTTACAACACCGGCAAAGCCATCATAAATCGGCTCGCAAACGATACCCGAGATAACCGCAAACAAAACCGCAACAACAAAAGCATATCCCATACCATCAGCAATTTTCAAGCCGCCGAGAAATGCCGCAGAAAAAAGCAACAGCTGCACGACCGAAAGAACAACGACTATCACCGTGCTCAACACAACGATCAGTATCTTCCTATCACGCAACCGGCGATTCAAAACCCCCAAAATCAAAGCATAAATCCCGAAAACCCCGATATAAAGAAGAAGCGACTGCTTGTCCGGCACAAGAAGAAGTGAAAGCAAAACCGAAGCCGCAAAAAACAAAACGCCGCCGCCCATCCCAACCTGCAAAACAATCAAATAAACAAAAGCCCCCGCAAGAAGCGAAAGCACCGCATCCACCCCAAGCAAATGAAGCCCTGCAACATAATTCAAAACAACAACAAGCGCAAGACAAACCCCACTCAAAGCAATCCCTGTTGTAACGCTCCTATCCCTCATAAACTCCACATCCAACTTCTTAAATCAAGAAATCAACCAATTAAAACCGCAACGACTGAGGATGTGTGCGCACATAATGCGCATCCTTGAAAAATAATGAATTTACAAATCGTGCAGATGTGATTCTCGCACAATTTCCCCACTGTCCGAGCGAAGCGAGTTTGGGGAAATTCGAGAATTGCATCTGTGACGATTTAAAGTAAATTCCTATTTTTTGTTGGTGTGCATTATGTGTGTGCGCACCCTCAGTAGTGTCCATTTTAAATACAGTCGCAACACATATCCGCGCAACAATAACACTGAAGCGCCTGACAAAACATATCATTACTATTATTCTGCGAATAACCCCTCTGATAAGCATTGGCGCTATACCCCTGCTGCTGATTCATGATAGAATTGAGCGCATTCCGATACTCGATATTCCCCGGCTCCATAGCGACCGCCGTCTGAATATTGGAAATCCCATCATTGTACCAACCGCGCCGAATATTCACCATCCCATAGAGAAAATACCACTCAGCATTCTTTCTTCGCGCCGCCTGAAGTTTCCGCTCCGCACCTGAAAGATCACCCCTATCGATATCCCGCCGCACCTCGCCAAATTCCGCACTCCGGCTACCGCCCGAAGCACCGCTGCCGCCATAAGAATAGCCACCGCCGCCGCCGAAATTGCTGCCGCCAGCATTCTTCCCCATCAGCTGATCGTAAGCCTCGTTGACCTCCCGCATCTTCTCCTCCGCCAAATCCCTCAGCGAATTGTCCTGATGCTTGTCCGGATGGTATTTCTTCACCATTTCCCGATAAGCCGCCTTGATTTCTGCCTCGCCCGCGCCTTCCTTCAGCCCGAGCACCTCATATGGATTTGCCATAAAGCCTCCTACTCCTCTTCCGATAATCCTTTTTCTGTTCCGCACTCATCGTGAGCACCCGATCCGTTTCCTCGTTCATTCCAACGTAAACGATGTTTTCAATAATTTCCTTATTTGCCAGTAATGGCAACCGTGAAACCCCCGCAGCGATTTCAGAAAGATCCAACCGAAGCGAAACCCCAAGCCCCGTCATTGCGAGCCCTGTCATTGCGGGCTCCGACCCGCAATCCAGTCCTTGACCGTGCCCTTGCCCTTGCCCAACAACACCAGCCCTAAGCGGATTATACCGCCCCATCAAAATATCCTCGTCCAAATCATCCACTGCATCTATTATATATATCCAACGCCCAAGATGATAGCCAATTTTGCGAAGTGCCTCCTTAGTCCCCAAACTAAGCACCCCGTCCTCGTCCGGAAAGTCAAAAACCTCAGCCATCAAAAGCCCGAAAGGCTCAGCAACCTTATCGACATCGCACTCCCCAGCCTTCTCCAAAGAAGAAATCTCAGCAAGAAACCCCTCAAAAGCCCCAAGTCGCTCCGTCAAATTCCCCTCCGCCGAACGAAAAGATCCCCCTGCAATCCTAGCATAAATCCTCCGCAGATAAGCCTCCCCAACGGAAGCCAAAACCCCGCCCTCATCTTCCTTATCGTCCTTGAGCTTGAAATAACCCAAGGCGAGCATGACATCTGCAGCGTAGTCTATAGAAGCATTACTCACAAGCACGTGCTTTTTCTTGGCGGGATTCACAAAGCAGCGAAACGTGTCCAAGCGTTCCTCGAGGTCGAAAACCGACCCGTAGACCAACGCCAAAAACACGGAGTCAAAACTGAGCAACAATCTGGGAATCTGCCCATAGCGATCGCGAATAGAATGACAGATGGCACAGTAATAAGCACCATAAATCTCATATTCCCGAACCCGAAGCTCATTCTTTGCAGGCACAACATATCCAAACATACCAAAATTATACCATACGAACTTAAACGTAAGTTAAACCCGTTCCAAATAGCCAAAATGACGTTTCAAAAGGTTTCCGCAAAACTTTCACAAATCGGTTGTCACAAGAATTTAATATTACACCGCCGATTACCTTAGTAAAATAGAAGGTAGAGGTAAAACTATGTCTGAAATGCTGGAAAGAGCAGTCCGAAAAAAATACAAACTGAAAAAACAAGCGTACTTCATCATCGGAGTCTTCGTTCTCGTCGTCATACTCTTCATAGGCGTCATAGCCTCCGGCATCGTGAACACCATCAGGCTCGAGCACAGGGGATACAAGGCGGACACCGTTCACTATTTCAAGGAACACAAACTGACCAAGCTCGTGGTGAACAACGAGGAATACGCAGAAGCCCTCGACAAAGCCATCTTCGAAGACGAATTCGAGGACAAATACGCAAAGGACTATTTCGATATAAGCTATTCTCACGCGATCAAGGATTTTGAAAAAAACGTCAACCTATTACTGAAAAAAGGTTATAGCGGCAAGACTGCGAGCCACATTGTGAACAATCTTTCGAAAGAAGACACGGACTACATTCTGGAAGCAAAATATGACGATGGCATCGCCGACATCTTTAACACGGGCTTTTCTGCGAACGACAAATTCCTGCGATACATCAATTTCAGAGCGGCGCACCCTGAGCTTTCGACGAAAAACATCGTAACCTACGTGAATATCGGGCTCGATCAGGCGAACTATACTGATGCGGCCACGATAGAAGCCCCCGCCGACTTGCTCGTATTGGTGAACAAGCACAACAAAATTCCCGACAATTACGAGCCGGACGACCTAGTAATTTTGCCTGTGGACATTTCGGCAGGCGAGCAAATGCTGAGAAAAGACGCGGCCAAGCATTTTGAGAAGATGGCAAAAGCGATATTAGAGGAGAAGGAACTCATCATCAAGGCCGACTCCTCCTACAGGGACAGAAATCGCCAAGGCACAATCTACAACCAATACGTTACCTCGCACGGACAGGAAGCCGCCGACATATACGCGGTCATGGCGGGATTTTCCGAGCACCAAACAGGCTTGGGCGTTGACATCGCAAACAAATTCAACGACGACATCACACCCGAAATGCCGCAATACGACTGGCTCAGAAAAAATGCCTACAAATACGGCTTCGTTTACAGATACCCCGATGACAAACAGGACATCACCGGCTTCAACCCCGAGCCATGGCACTACAGATACGTGGGCGAAAAGACGGCAAAAAAAGTCCATGACAGCAAGTTGACATTGGACGAATACATAGCTCAGCTACCCACCAAATCCGAAGATCCCAAACCCGCCGATTAATAGCAATACTCTTTTGTTGTGTCATTCTGCGCGTAGTCGCAGAATCCAGTGATATTTCACAAGTAGTAACGCTTTTGGCTAATAGATCCCCAAATCCTTGATTTTCAGTTGCAAATTCTTGCGCGCGAGCCCGATATCCTTCGCCGTCGCGGAAATATTCCAATGGTGCGCGTCCAGCTCCATCTTGAGAAAATTCTTCTCAAACTCCCGCTTCGCCTCCTTGAAATTGCTCGAAGATTCTCCATAACGGCTATCCAGTAATTTTCTGTATTCAGCCGTCTCGGCCTCCCGCCGCTGTTCCTCAATTTCGTTTTCGACCTTCTTTATCGTCAGGAGCAGTTTGTCAATTCCGACCGATTTCTCGAGGTATGTCGATGCGCCCTTCTGCATGGCTTCGACGGCCGAGCTGATTGCGCCCTCGCCGGTCAGCATGATGACGCCGATCAAAGGCGACACTTCCTTGATCTCCGACAGCAGCGTGATTCCATTCATCTTCGGCATGGCGATGTCCAATATAGCGATGTCCACCTGCGTCCGCGCGAGCACTGCCAGCGCCGCCTCCCCGTCCGTCGCCGTTTTCACCTCGTGCCCTTCCTTCGTGAGTATTCGGTTGAAAATATTCAAAAATCCCTTGTCGTCATCCACCAAAAGTATCACACTCATCCCAAAACCTCCTCCGCGCCCCCGGCCTTGCGGCCCCCGCCCCGTCCGGTGCGGGGCGGGCCCCGGCACCCCCCAGTCAGGCCCCCAGCAC
>JAISKC010000064.1 GCA_031261345.1 Eubacteriales Family XIII. Incertae Sedis bacterium
GAGTTGACGAAGGATAATGTTCGTACGGAAGCACAGGCGTTTTGGGCAACATATTTCAAAACCGGAGTTGCCCCTGATGAGGCGCCGGAATACATCAAGCGAGCGGCGGAAATCATCCGTGTAGTGAATCTTGATCAGAAGGAGCGAGATATGCTTAGTAGACAGGAACGAGGCGAGGAGCTGTGGGCATCTATTGAACTCATGAAAATCAGAGAAGCCCGCCAAAAGGGTCTTGATGAGGGCAGGACTGAGGGCAGAACTGAGGGCGAGGCTACGGGCGAGGCGCGAAAAGCTGAAAAGGTTGCTAGGAATATGAAGACGGAGAATATTCAAATTGAAGTAATTGCTAAGGTGACGGGGCTTCCCATAGAGGAGATAGAGAAGTTGTAGCAGATACGGAATATATTGCTTCATCATTCAATCGTTGAGGAAATAGTTTGGTAGGGTCAATCACTTTTTTTGTGGTTGACCTTTTTATTTGTTACTCATGGTCAATGCACTTATTTGTGGTATGGCTCGCCTCTTTGAATTTTGTACGCTCTGTAGATTTGCTCGAGCAAGATGACCCTCATCAGTTGGTGAGGAAACGTCATATCCGAAAAAGAGAGTTTCAAACTCGCCCTCTTGATGACCGCAGAGGACAACCCGAGCGAGCCCCCTATTATGAAAGTAATGTGGCTTTTGCCGGACATGGCGGCCTCCGAAAAATAGCCTGCAAACTTCTCCGATGTCAGCTTTTTTCCATCGATACAGAGTGCGACCAATTCCGAGCCCTGAGCACAGGCCTCCAAAATCGCGAGACCTTCCTTCTCCTTGACCATCTCCTCGTCGGCCTTCCCCGCATTTTGCGGCAGCCGAACTTCCTTTATCTCGCGAATGGAAATCTGCACGTAGGGTCCGAGCCGTTTCTCATACTCCGAAGCCGCCTCGCGCCAATACTTCTCCTTCAGATTTCCAACGCAGATTATCTCAATCTTCATGTCAATCTCAAATCCTAAATGCTGTACAGCGGACTTTCGCAGTCCCGCTCAAGCACCGACACCACAAGATCCCGCCCTGTGAAAAAACCTTCGTCGGCCAAAATCTTGCAAACCTCGGTTTCCGCAAGCCTTGGCGTATTGTTCTCCCTGCTGAGGTGAGCCAGAAGCACGCACCGCTTCTTGTCGTTTTCCCGCATCATGCGAGCAAGAGCCCTCGCCGCTTGGACGTTTGACAGATGCCCCTCGGCCCCCAAAATCCTCTGCTTCAAATAGTAGGGATAACTCCCCTTTTTCAGTATCTCGGTATCGTGATTTGCCTCGAGAACGAGAATGTCCGAGTCTATCACCGCCGCGACAATCTCCTCCGTGATCTCACCCGTGTCCGTTACTATGCTCGCCCGCTTTTTGCCCATGCTCACCGTGAATCCAAGCGGCTCCCTCGCATCGTGCAAAATGTGAAAACTCTCCACATAGAAATTCTCAATCTCTATAGAAACCCCTGCTACCAGAGGCACAAGCGACTCTTCCGGAACCTCTTTTGCGAGATAGGAAAGCGTGCCGCTCGACGCATAAATCCTCGCATTGGGCAGCCTCTTTGACAGCACGCGAACACCCTTTATGTGGTCGCTGTGCTCATGCGTGACAAATATCGCCCGCACGTCTTCCCTCTTGGTCCGCGTCCGCGCAAGCCCCTCAAGTATACGCTTCGCCGAAATGCCGGCATCAATGATGATTGCCCCCGCGGCCGTCTTCACGAGGTAGCAATTTCCGCTACTTCCGCTAGCAAATGAACAGAGTGAAAGCGTCATCTTATCTCGTCCATACCGACGTTCGCCAGCTCGTCAGCCCTGTTATTTTTTTCAGTAATATATAAATATTCGTCATATGAAAAACCATTTCCATTATTCCCTTTGAATTTTTCGTAATTTTTTTGCAGCGTTTCTGCAGAGGCCTTTGTGCTCACATGACCCTTCACGAGATAGTATCTGAAATCGTAAGACTCGATATACGACAGAACTTTTTCCCAGAGGTCCCTGTTCTCAACGGGCTTCTTCGCACTCGTCTTCCACCCGTTTTTCCGCCAATTTTCATACCAGCGTTTGCTCAGACAATTCATGATATAGCTACTGTCGGAAAAAACATTCACGGCGTAACCCGTTTTGTTCAGAGCCTCAAGCCCTCGTATCAGAGCCGTGAGCTCCATTCTGTTGTTCGTGGTGTTCTTCTCGCCGCCGTGCAGCTCCTTCTTGTGGACTCCGTACTCCAAAATAGCGCCCCAGCCTCCAATATTTTCGTCGTATTGGTTTCCGGAACACGCCCCATCCGTATATATGTTGATAACATTCGCCATTAACTCAGAATCTCCGCAACTATTATTGTTCGATCGTCCTTCGCGTAGGACATGATGTATTTCGCCGATTCATCCAGTAATACCTTGGCCATTTTGCCAGTATCGAGGTGAAGGTTTGCCTCCACTGTTCGCCTGATTCCCTCCTGCCCGAATTCCTTCTTGTGCACGGGGCTATACTCTTCTATCAATCCGTCCGTGTAGAGTATGACCCTGTCTCCCGCTTTGAGCCCGACCGTTTCCTCCTCGAAACTATCAGCCTCGCTTATGATGCTGATTGGCATACCCTTGATAGGAATCGCCTCGACTCTGGAGCCGTTTCTGACTATGACGGGAAAACAGTTGTGTCCTGCATTTGACACGGATAGCTCGTGGCTTCTCCTATTGTATTTGCACAAAAGCATCGTTACATAGAGGGTCGGATCGATTTCCAGATCGCGAAACTCCTCAAGCACCTTCTTCAGTAATTCGTCCAATCCTGCCGCAGAAACCGCAGCGTTTGCCTTCACCTGTTCACGTATAAATATCGTGAGAAGCGACGCTTGGATACCGTGCCCCGACACATCTGCAATGTACATCAAAACCTCGTCTTCGTTGATTCTGATAAGGTCATAAAAGTCTCCGCCCAAGTCGTCCGCAGGCAGGTATATTGCGTGATAATCTATGATATTCCAATATTCATCGTTTATCGGCAATAAACTTTGTTGTATAGACTTTGCGACCTTCGTTTCCTTGTTCACCTTGGCCAATGTCGCCATGAGTTTCACCTGAAGACTGTGTATCACGGAGAAATCCTCAAAGAATTCCAGTGTCCATTCCTCGCCGGTTTCTGCCGTGATGCTCGACTCGATCACCCGATAGGTAACATCGGAAAGAACAACCTCATAAGCATAGTCGGGTGTCCATATCGTATCTATTCTCGAAGGTTTGTCTTCAAAAATAATGGAGGCTTTTTCACCCACCAAGTTTCCGAAAGTGTCGCGCATCTCCTTGTTCATATATGCTATGACACCTGAAAGGTTTATAATTCTCGCAGGTACGGGAAATTTTTCCAGCAAGGATATTATTTCAGGGCTAATGGGCACCGTCTCGGACATTATCTAAGCCCTCTGAGAGTATCTATCAAATCATTTAGTTCTTCCTTATTGAAGTAATGAATTTCGAGCTTTCCGCTTTCGGAGCTTCCGGGGCTGTTCACCAGCACCCTCGCACCGAGCAGGGTTGTAAGTTCGTCCTCTACCGCCCTTAGCTCAGGACTTTTGCCGTCTTCCTTCGCTCGTTTTCTCTTCTCTTTGCCTGCCGCCGCCCCATCAACTGCTTTTGCACAAAGAAGCTCCGCCTCTCTGACGGAAAGTCCGTTTTTCACGATAAACCTTGAAATTTCAAGCTGTTTGTCCTTGTCCTTGATGCTTCCGATTGCATTTGCATGACCTCTTGAAAGCGCTCCTGACCGCACAAACTCCACTATCTCAACGGGCATTCGGACTATTCGCAGAGTGTTTGAGATATACGGACGGCTCTTGCCCACAGTCTTGGCAAGTGCGTCTTGAGTCAGCTTATGCTTTTCTATCACATTCTCAAAAGCCTCAGCTTCTTCGATTGGATTGAGGTCCACTCTCTGCATATTCTCTATAAGAGCAATCAGTGCATTCTCCGTATCATCGAGGGCACGTACTATTGCGGGTAGTCTTCTGAGTCCGGCTTTTCTGGCTGCTCTCCAGCGCCTCTCGCCAGCGACCATTTCAAAGCCGTTTTCCGACCTTCTCAGTATGACGGGCTGTATCACACCATGCTCTTCAATAGATTTGGCGAGCTCTTCGATTTCAGACGGAGCAAACTTTTGCCTAGGCTGCATGGCATTCGGCTTTATATCGTCAATTTCAATATAGACTATCTTGTCTTCGTCAAATTCGTCCTCGCTGAGAGCTTCCGAATCGCTACCACTCGCAGAAGATGCATCTTCATCTCTATTGACAGGCCTCGCTTGCTCGATTTCACCGAACAGTGCATCTAACCCCCGTCCCAAGGCTTTTTTCTTTGCGACCATCAATCAGCGCTCCCATCGGTATCGAGAAATTCATCCGCAAATTCCATATAGGCTTCCGCTCCCTTTGAGCTCGGATCATAATGTGTGATAGGAAGTCCAAACCCTGGCGCTTCCGCCAACTTTACATTTCTCGGTATGACTGTTGCGTATACCTTTTCTTTGAAGTATTTCTTGACCTCTTCGACAACCTGTATGGATAGGTTTGTCCTGCCATCGAACATGCTGAGTATGACGCCCTGCACCTCCAGACTTGGATTGAGGCTCTGCCTGACAAGATCAATGGTGCTCATCAGTTGGCTGACACCTTCGAGTGCATAAAATTCGCATTGAATAGGAATGAGCACACTATCTACAGCTGTCAACGTGTTTATAGTCAAAAGCCCAAGTGAAGGTGGACAATCTATGAAAATATAGTCATAGTCCCCCTTTATCCTCTCAAGAGCATTTTTCAGCCTATGTTCTCTTCCTTCAAGTTCAACGAGTTCTATCTCGGCACCTGCAAGCTCTACGCTCGCCGGAAGTATCCACAGATTTGGTATTCCCGTACTGATTATGGCTTCATGCGGATCGAGCGCGTCATCAATCAGCACCGTATATAGCGTGTTGACCAGAGACCTCTTTGCAATGCCCATTCCGCTTGTAGTATTGCCTTGCGGGTCGATATCCATGATTAGAATTTTCTTACCCTTTTGTGCCAGACAGGCCGCCAAGTTGATATTCGTAGTTGTCTTTCCAACGCCGCCCTTTTGATTGAATATTGCTATTGCTTTGCCCAAGTTACTTCCTCCTTACTACTTCTTGCTCTCCTCTTTACCGGTGAGCAATTGTCTCTACCCTGTAGCCTGATTTAAAAAGATTATCGCACGCTTTCTCCAACTTGTAAACCGCCCCCTGATTGCAACAGTGTTTCACGTGAAACAATTCTCATAAAAGCATAGATTGCCACGCTACGCTCGCAATGACTAGTAGTGTTTCACGTGAAACTATTTTTAGTCATTGCGAGCGTAGCGCGGCAATCTATACAACAATTCAAATGTTTCACGTGAAACATTCTTCCAGATATTTCCAGTTGTTTACAAAGGGGCTTTCCTAAAGTGGGACTCTTTTCGCCGTGCCCTCCTTGCGAGGGTAACTCTTCGGCGTCGGCCGCTCCTTCCCTATGACGTATATAGCGTGATTTCTCCCTGGCAAAAGCTCCGCATACCTGCGAACCTCGACAGCCTTCGACCCGCCGAGGAGCTCTCTCGCGAGCTCGCTATCTTCGATTTCACCCTCCGCCGTGATTGTCTTATACGCATAACAGCTACCATTGACCTTTATGAGCGGCAGCGTATACTCCATGAGCACCGGCATTGCCGCAACAGCTCTGCACACCGAAAGATCAAAACTTTCCCTGTATTGTCTGTCTTGACCGAGTGTCTCCGCCCGAGCATGAATGGCTTTGATGTTCTCGAGCCCGAGCTTCTCCGCAGCTTCCGTGATAAACAATGTCCTCTTTTCAAGCGAGTCCGCCAAAACAAAACTCTTATAAGGATACATTATCGCCAGAGGAATGCCCGGAAACCCTGGTCCCGCTCCGACATCGACGATATCATGAGCCTTTTCTATTTCCTCGTAACCAAAACAAGCGAGGCTGTCAACCAGATGAAGCTTCGTGAATTCCTCCGGTTCCGTGATGTTCGTGAGATTTATCACTTCGTTTCGCTCAAGCACAAGCTCCATAAAGAGCATCAACTTGTCCATTCGCCTGTTTTGGGTGTTCACATCGGAAACTCCAAGTTTGGCCAGAGCTATCTTCAAAATTTCTCTGCAATCAAAAACTACTTTTTCATCAATCATGAATTTCCCCTCGCCAAGTGTACCATTAGAACGGAGATGTCCGACGGGGACACTCCGGATATTCTGGACGCCTGCCCCAGAGACGTCGGCCTTATCTGATCGAGCTTCTGCCTCGCCTCAAGCCGCAGCCCCTCGAACGCCAAGTAGTCTATACCCTCAGGGAGCTTCTTTTCTTCGAGCTTCTCAAAATTCCGAATCTGTCTCTCCTGTTTCTCGATATAGCCCTCATATTTGATTTCAATCTCCGCAAGTTCCGCGGCCGCACGCCCAATCACAGGTTTTCCTGAAGCGTCAAACCCAACGGGATCGACAGCAACGAGTCCCGCATAGCTCACCTCCGGCCTCTTCAAAAGAGCCGCCAAGGTCACGCCATCACTTACCGGTGCAGCGGAAAGGCCTAAGAGAAGTTCGTTCGCAGCAACAGGAGACACCTTGGTTCCCCTGAGCCTGAGCATTTCCTTCTGGGCCGCAAGTTTCTTCTCCGTCATGCGCCGATACCGAAGCTCCGACGCCAGACCCAGCCTGTAGCCCTTCTCCGTAAGCCGTATATCCGCATTATCCTGCCGAAGCACAAGCCGAAATTCAGCCCTCGACGTCATTATGCGGTACGGCTCGTTCGTCCCCTTCGTCACCAAGTCGTCTATGAGCACGCCGATATAGGCCTCGGACCGCTCGAGCACGAAAGGATCCTTTCCCGAAACTTTGAGTGCCGCGTTTATTCCCGCCATGAGGCCCTGCGCAGCCGCCTCCTCGTAGCCCGATGTGCCGTTCACCTGCCCACAGAAAAACAGATTTTCAATCTCTCTATATTCGAGCGAAAGCCTGAGCGCCTGCGGATCTATGGTTTCATACTCAATCGAATAGGCGTATCTCGAAAAAACCGCATTCTCGAGCCCCCGAATCGTGCGATAAAAAGCCTCCTGAATCCTCTCGGGAAGGCTCGTGCTCATACCCTGAATATAGACCTCGTCAGTATCCGTGCCCTCCGGCTCAAGAAAAAGCTGATGCCGCTCCCTATCCGGAAACCGGTCAACCTTGTCCTCAATCGAGAGGCAATACCTCGGCCCGACACCCGTTGTGTAACCGCCATACGGTGCGGTCTTGTGAATATTGTCCGAGACGATTTGATGCCCTTCCTTGTTCGTCCAAGTAAGCCAGCAGGAAATCTGGTTGCCGCCGATTTCGTCATTCAAGTAAGAAAAGGGCAGAGGCTGATCGTCCCCTGCTTGTTCCTCCATCACTTCGTAATTCAGGCTCCTTGCAAGCACCCTTGCAGGCGTTCCTGTCTTGAACCGCCGCAAGCCTATGCCGTCCTTCGCTAGCGTTTTTGCCAAATCGACAGAGGGCGAAAAGCCACTCGGTCCCGAGTGGTGCTCGCGTGAGCCAACGTGAACCAAGGCGCCAAGATACGTTCCAGTTGCAAGCACAACCGCCTCCCCAGGATAAACCGTCCCACTCTTAAGCCGAACACCACAAACCTTCCTGCCAGTCATTCCGGCCTCCGCCACTGTCATTCCGGCCCCCGAGCCGGAATCCATCTCTGAAATTCCACCCTTAGCCTCTGTCGTTCCAGCCTCATCATTTGTCATTCCGGCCCCCGAGCCGGAATCAAACAACAGCTCAACAACCTCCCCCTGCCTCAAATGCAGGTTTTCCTCCGCCTCCAAAGTTTTCTTCATCTCAATATGATACTTTTCCTTATCGGCTTGGGCCCTCGGCGAGTGCACGGCCGGTCCCTTCGAACTGTTGAGCATACGGCTCTGAATGAACGTCTTGTCGATATTCACGCCCATCTCGCCGCCGAGCGCGTCTATCTCCTTGACGAGCTGTCCCTTGCCCGTGCCACCAATAGACGGATTGCACGGCATATGTGCTATCGACTCCGGACTTATCGTCAGAAGCAACGTCTTCTTCCCGAGCCGAGCCGAAGCGAGAGCCGCTTCACAGCCCGCATGACCGGCACCGACAACGATGACGTCATAAGCCTCCATCAAAAGGTCTTCATCAACACCCTGAATAATCAAATCCATCCACCCTACTTTCCAATGCAAAAATCCGCAAAAACCCTGTCCAAAATATCATCGGTTACGGTTTCTCCTACTATCTCGCCAAGCCTATCATAAGCCTCTCTTATATTCACTTCCGCAAACTCAGCCGCATCTCCGGAAGAAAGCACCGCTGCTGCCATAGAGACCTCCGAGAGCGCCGCCTCAAGTAGATATTTGTGCCTCTCGTTTGTTACGATAATGCTATCGTCAGAAGAGACTTTCCCGCCATAGATGAAGTCGGAAATTATGGACGTTACCGCGCCCAGCCCTTCACCGCTCATTGCGGAAATATGCAGTATCTTTGAGTTACCTCCAATCAGACCACCCCGTCCACTTCGTGGCACTTCGTGCTGTGCCCATACGGTCAACCCCTCCATAGGAGGGGAATAGCCGCTAAGCAACGCAGCCACTTCCTCATCAGATACTTTCTGGGCTAAATCGCTTTTGTTCACTAGCACCACCAGAGGCTTTCCCTCATCTAACAGCCCCGCGATATTTCTGTCCTCCAAAGAAAGCGGCACGCTCCCGTCAATAATGAAAAACGCCATATCCGCTTTTCCATAACTCGAAAGGCTTCTATCGATACCGATTCGCTCAATCTCGCCTTCCGCCTCGCGGATACCCGCCGTGTCCGTCATTATCACAGGAAGCCCATCGACGCTGAGATAGACTTCGATAGCGTCCCTCGTCGTCCCGGGCTCGGCGGTGACAATAGCCGCCTGCTCACCGGAAATAGCATTGATAAATGAAGACTTCCCACTGTTCGGCTTGCCTATCAGCGCAATCCTGAGCCCATCTCTGACCATACGCCCCGTCCGAGCCGAGGCAAACAGCCCCTCGATTCGCGAAGAAACCAAAAGTAGTTCGTCCAAAAATTTGCGGTTATTTGCAGAATCCTGCTCCTCTCCCGTGAAGGCCTCAGGATAGTCTATCCTCGCTATGGACTCCGCCAAAATACCCAGAAGATCCTCGCGGATAGAAGAAACCGCCGTTGACAGCCTTCCCTCAAACTGGTCCTTGGCTACGGCGTAGCTCCTGTCCGTCTTCGCCCGTATCATGTCCGAAACGGCCCCCGCCTGTACGAGATCCAGTCGTCCGTTCAAAAAAGCCCGCTTCGTGAATTCGCCCGGAGCCGCCGGAACAGCGCCGTTCTCATAGCAAAGGCTCAAGATTTTCCGAAGGCTCACGACGCTCCCGTGGCACTGGATTTCCACCACGTCCTCGCCCGTGTAGCTATGAGGTTTCTTCATATAAACAATAAGAACCTCGTCTACGGTTTCCGCAGGCGAGGAACTCACGATGTGTCCGTATTTCATTTTTCGCGGCTCAAGGTCATTGTCATTGCGGGCTAAGTGCCCCAACGGGGTATGACCCGCAATCCAGCCCTTATCCGCCGGCTCGAAAATCTTCGCGAGGATTTCCTTAGAATCCTCCCCGCTCATACGAACGACGCCGATCCCGCCTTCGCCTATCGCCGAAGATATTGCGGCTATGGTCGTCCCGATCATTTCTTCTCAATTATTACTCGTCTGTAGGGCTCCTCACCTTCGCTTCTCGTTTTCACGCCCGAAACCTGCTGAAGAGTCGCATGTATCACTTTTCTCTCATAAGGATTCATCGGCTCAAGCTTGACGAGCCGTCCCGAACGAAGCACCTTCTTCGCCAGCTTGACCGCGAGCTGCTCAAGGGTCTTCTCTCTCCTCGAACGATAGCCCTCAACATCGATGATGACCCGCTTGTACTCCTCCTGCCCCTTGTTGGAAACGAGATTTGTCAAATACTGAAGCGAGTCGAGCGTCTGCCCCCTCTTGCCAATGACCATCTTGGAGTCCTCGCCCGTGATCTCCAGGTAGAAACAATCGTCGTTCGCAAAACTGGAAACCTCAACGTCAAGGTTCATCTTTGAAAGAATATCACTTACGAAAGCAAAGGCTTCACTATCGGGAGCAGCGGCCAAATCCTCCGGCCTCTCACACAGTAACTGTCTCTCATCAAAGTCTATTTCAATGACGACCTCTTCTCTCTCCCGCGGCTTTCTATCGTTTGAGCGAGGCGGTCTGTTTCCGTCGCGTTCTTTCCTGTCGGGCCTATCCTGCCTGTCAAATCTTTCGGGCCTCTCGGCTCTTTCCGTCCGGCCCTCGACCTTATTCTTCTTCCGAAAATCGTGGTTTGCCTTCACAGGCTGCTTCTTTTCCTCACGCTTAAGGGCCTCCGCCTGTGAGATTTCCTCCACCACTTCCTCGCCTGAGAGCTTCTCAACGCGCACCCTCGCGAGCTTCGAGCCCAAGCCCAAAAATCCCTTCGACGGCTCCTCGATCACCGTAACCATCACCTGATCTTCCGTCAAATTCAATTCATCTAAAGCCAATTTCACCGCATCATCGACGTCGGTTCCGTATTTTTCTGTCCACTCTGCCATTAGTTTCTCCTTATACCCTTATTCAGGCGGCCGCCCGACCAAACCGCAACTTACCCGCCTGCCTTCAATTAACTTTCTACTATTAAACTTCTAAACTTCCTACTATTAAACTACCTAAAACTACCCATGCTATTGCCGATACCGCTTATTGCTGATATCGCCTACCTCGCAGCCGCCGCCTTCGCTATTGCCTGATTCCTCATTCTCCTGAGAATGAAAGTCTGCCCTATCGTGAAAAGATTTCCGAGGAACCAGTAGATCGTCAGTCCCGCGGGAACCGTCCGCCCCATCATGAGTATCATTACGGGGAAAAAGACCTGCATGACCTTCATCATCGGTGCCATCGCCGCCCCCGCATCGCCGCCCGCAGGATTGCTTTGCGTCATGGTGATTCTGTAAGATATGAACGTAGTAAGACCCGCCGCTATAGGCAGTATCCACGTGTCTGCTTGCGAGAGATCCGGTATCCACAAAAATCTTTCATGAACAGCGAGGAGCATCGTCGCATTGTCGCCGAGAAACATTATCGGGTTTCTCAAAAGCGCAAAAAGCCCCATGATGATAGGCATTTGGATAAGCATTGGAAGACAACCCTTCGCCGGATTGTAATTCTCTTCCTTATAAAGCTTCTGCAATTCAACATTGAGCTTGTTCTTGTCGTTCTTGTGCTTTGCCTGAATAGACTTCATCTTCGGCTGTATGTCCGTCATCTTGATCTGATTCTTGATCTGACTGGCATAAAGCGGGAACAAAACGAGCCTGACGACAATGGTGAACAACATGATGGTGATACCGTAATCGCCCACAATGCTGTAGATCCAGCTGAGCAGGTATCCCATAGGTTTGGCTATAAAGCCGAAAATACTATACAAATTTTTCCCTCCATGTTTTGGGGTGTTAAACGAGTGGGTCGTATCCGCCCGGGTGGAACGGATGACATTTCAGCAGCCTTCTGATACCGAGATAGCTTCCCTTGAAAAAGCCGTACTTTTCGAGAGCCTGAATGAAGTAAGTCGAGCAGGTCGGATAGAACCTACATGTAGCCGGCAATGCGGGTGATATAAAACGCTGATATCCTCTTATTAAAAAGATAAGTACCTTTTTCATTTTATCAATTTGCTTTTTTTAAGAGCCCTTAGCTCACACTCGCAAACATCCTGCATCTTCTTGCCATCTATCGTGTTTCTGGCGATGAAGAGGACGTCTACACCGATTTTCACCTTATCCGCATGCAGTCTGAACGCTTCCTTCATCAGTCTTCTCGCCCTGTTTCTATGGACCGCGTTTCCGACTTTTTTACTTGCCAAAAATGCTCTTCTGTTGTAATCAAGACCATTTTCTATGTAAAACAAAACTATATACTTCTCGTGGACAGCTTTTCCCTTCTTGTAAAGTCGGGTGAAATCTCTCTTGTCTCTGAGTACATCCGGTTCTCTCATGCTATGCTGAAAGCTTGTTTCTTCCTCTTAATCTTCTCTTCTTCAGAATGTTTCTGCCGCTCGTCGTCTTCATTCTTTTTCTGAAGCCATGCTCTCTTTTTCTCTGCCTTTTTTTCGGCTGGTAAGTCATTTTCATGCGATAATTCTCCTTCTATCAGTAATAGTAATTCGCCGGCCAGTCCGGCAAATCCTTGCCTCGCGCCTCTCGCGAAGGCTTTTTCTGCCCTTTCGGATGCAATCTAAATTAACATTCACATCCCGCACCTTGCAAATCCCCTAAGAGAACGGCAATAGTGCATAAGCTGTACTATTATATGGGAAACAGAAAACCCTGTCAAACTTTTGGTCATTGCGAGCGTAGCGCGGCAATCCAGTTTCCCTTCATTCCCCCTATGCACGACTTATCCATAGTTTCCCTTTCTTATGCATAAGCACCGGCATCCGCCCACCCCTCGCCAAAAAACTATCCCCAAATCCCTATGGATAACCCAAAATTATTATGGATAACTCCTCAAGCAAGCACCCGAACGACTCCCAGATTTTCGCCACTTTCTGGTTGCAAGAATTTTCTCGTTAGCGTATGATATTTAGACTTACCTGTTATAGCACATTTCATCAAAAGGAACGAAATGACCACAACTACAGACAATTGGGACCGGACGCTCGCCCTGTTAGAAAAAAAACTTGAACCTCTGTCATTCTCCGCATGGATACAAGGTCTTACCTTGCTGAAGCACGATGCTTCAAAGGATATATTATTTCTTGCAGCCGATACCGAGTTCAAAAAAGCTCAGCTCGAAATGAAGTATAGAGAAGTCATTTCTTTCGTTGCGACCGAGGTCTTCGGCAAACAGATGAACGTGCAATTTCTCCTTCCGAATGAAACGAACATTGTCATAGACAGAAATGCTCATATTCCGGAAAACGAGTCTTTCCCAGCCGAAAATATGCTCAATCCCAGATACACATTTGAGACTTTCATTGAAGGCGACAACAGCCGTTTCGCCAAAGGTGCAGCTCTCGCAGTCGCCGAAGCTCCCGGCAATGCCTATAGCCCTCTCTTCATCTACGGTGATTCCGGTCTCGGCAAGACCCACCTGATGAATGCGATAGGTCTATATATCATCAATCATTTTTCAAACAAAAATGTCCTCTACATTTCCTCTGAAGCTTTCACGAACGAATACGTCAATGCGAGCCAAACGAAGAAGATGAACGACTTCAAAGTGAAGTATAGAAACGTTGATGTTCTGCTGCTTGACGACATTCAGTTCATCAGTGAAAAGGAAAAAACCATCGAGGAAGTCTTCTACACATACGAGACCCTTTACAAGATGAAAAAACAGATGGTCTTCACCAGCGACAGAGCACCGAAAGATCTTCTCGGTCTGGACGAGCGGCTCATATCGAGATTGTCGTCGGGTCTCATCGTCGATATTCAACCCCCCGCCTACGAGATCAAAGTTGCCATTTTGAATCAAAAGGCAGAGCTTGACGGCATTGCCCTGACAGCAGGTCTCGAAGACGCCATCGCCTACATCGCGGAAAATATCAAGTCGAGTATCAGAGAGCTTGAAGGCGCCTTCAACAGTGTGGTTGCCCATGGCACCCTCGGCGGCATTCCCATTACTAAGGCCTTGGCGAAGAGCGTTCTCAAAAACGTCATCGAGATCAAGAGCGCCGAACCTTCGACGAAGGATATCAAGAAAGTCGTCGCCTCATATTTCAATATCAGCGTGGATGCGATAGACTCTGCGGAGCGCACACGCGCCATAGCACAGCCTCGCCAGATTGCGATGTATCTTTGCAGAACATTGACGTCCCTTTCATTTCCGAAGATAGGAAAGGCCTTTGGGAAAGATTCAACGACAGTAATTCACGCATATAATAAAATAAAAGACGAGGTGAATGGCAACGAAAATTTAAAAGAAATTATAGACAGAATTGCCGAAAAAATAGAAAGTGATTACTAAATGGACTTAGGTTGTGGATAACTTCATTTTTATCAACAGGGTTATCAATAGCAAAAAAACGGGTTTTTCCGCTATTTATCAATTATCCACAAGAGTTATACACTTATACATAGGCATAACAACAAAAACAATATATTATGATAAGAAGAAGTCGCGCGTATTTAGGGAAAGGTATTATCTAAAATGAAGATCATATGCAAACAGGAAAATTTGAACAAAGCTCTAAATATTGTAGGGAAAGCAATTTCTCAAACATCTGCCCTTGCTATCACGAGGGGGATTCTTATCAAAACGGAAGAAGACACGAAGATAAGCCTCAGCGGAACGGATATACAATTTTCCATCAAGACAGGAATGAATGCCATCGTTCAGGAACACGGAGGTGTCGTCGTTTCGGCAAGAAGATTTGCGGACATCATCAGAAAACTTCCGGCTGGCGACATAGTCATATCAACCGATGAAAAAAACGGCGTCAAGATCAAGACCGAGCATTCAGACTTTGACCTCGCAGGAATAGAAGAAGAAGAATTTCCGAGAATAGAGAGCGGAGAAGACGGCGAAAAGATAAGCATAGACAAAAATTCATTCAGAGAAATGATAGCCGGCACAGCCTTTGCGGCGAGTCTTGACGAATCGAGAGGGATCATCACGGGACTTCTCTACGAGATAGGAGGCGAAGAAATGACGATGGTTGCACTCGATGGCTATAGGGTTGCCATCAGGCAAAAAGCTGCGTTCGGAAGAGGCAAGGAGAAAATTGTACTTCCCGCAAGGACGATGAAGGAAGTAGCGAAAATATTATCGGATATAGAGGAAGAGGAAAAAGTCGATCTTTTCATAGGCGAGCGAAAGGCAAAGATAGAAATAGGAAGCACCATGATAAGGCTCAATCTACTCGAGGGCGAATACATCAAATACAGAGATGTCGTTCCGAAAGACAACCAAATCAAGGTGGTATTGAATAGAAAAGAACTGTCTGAGGCTGTCGAGAGGGCGGCGATGATGAAGAGCGAAAACAAAAGTGCCTTCGTCCGGTTCTCAGTTACCGACGAGCTTCTGGTCGTCTCGTCGAGGGCAGAAGACGGCAAGGCAAGAGAAGAGGTCAGCATCGTCAAAACGGGAGAGGATCTCGAAATAGGCTTTGACGCAAGATTTGTGACCGACGCACTCAAGGCGATAGACGACGAAAAAATAGTGCTCGAATTCAACACGAGCGTGAGCCCCTGCCTCATCAAGCCTGAAGAGGGAGAGAATTATCTGTACATCATACTCCCTGTCAGATTATCGACGATACAGGTATAGAAACAGAAAGGACATTTTGGGGAACCTGAGGAATAGATAATGTATATTGAAAAAATACGACTCAAAAACTTCAGGAATTATGCGGACGAAGCATTTGAGTTTGGGGAAAAAATAAATATTATAGCGGGGAAGAATGCACAGGGAAAAACAAATCTCGTAGAGGGAATAAGCCTGCTTTCGATGGCAAAATCATTTCGCACGACGAAGGAAACGGAAATGATTGCACACGGAGAAGACAGGTTTTTGGTGTCGGGAGAGTTTTCAAAACACGGAAATCCCTATATACTGGATATAGAATTTTTCGAGCAGGGGAAGTCCATTCAGAAAAAATACCAAATCAACGGCGTGAAGAAGGAGAAGGTTACAGACCTTTTCAGCGGAATATACACGGTTGTATTTTCGCCGGAGGATTTGAAGATAGTCCAAGGCGAGCCAGACAGGAGAAGAAGGTTTTTGGACAGGGAATTGATTCTTATCAAACCTTCCTATTACGAAAATTTGAGGAAATACAAGAAGATTCTCAAAAATAGAAACCTGTTACTGAAGGAAGCGAAAGACGGCGTCAAGGATGAAAATCTCTTGAGAGTCTATGACGAATATTTGGCGGAAGCCGGAGCATTGGTGATGGAGCAGCGGGCTGATTTCATCGTCAAGCTATCCAAAACGGCGAAGGAAACCGCACGAAAGATTTCTGCTGGGGCCGACGAGCTCGAAGTTGAATACAATCCGAGCGCACCAAGAGAGGCCGGCAAGGAAAGACAGGAAAAAAAATTACTGGAAATTTTGGCAGAACAGAGGGAAAAGGATATACTGTACGGAACGACGGGGGTAGGACCTCACAGAGATGACCTACTTTTGAAAACCAACGGACGGGAGCTCAAGAGCTATGGGTCGCAGGGTCAGCAGAGGACGGCAAGCCTCGCACTGCGGCTGGCGGAGCAAAAGCTGATAAAGGAGGAAACGGGGGAAGACGCAATTCTGCTACTCGACGACGTGCTCAGTGAACTCGACAGGGACAGGCAGAAACTTTTGCTTGAAAATTTCGAGGACAATCAGCTGTTCATCACGACGGCGGATATGAACGAAAAGATAATGGGGGATATAGCGGAAAAAAAATTAATAATTATTTCTGCCGGAGAAGCAACAAAATGACGGACAATACTCTCATAAGTAATAAGGGGAAAGTGCTGGCCCAGGGAACGCAGGTGGATGGCGAAGAGAAGAGGGAATATCTTCGCCAACTTGTGGAACACGCTCAAACTGGGGATAAAGGGGCTTTTGAGGAGCTGTACAAACACAAATTACGTTCGATTTTGTACAATATTGGTAGCTACATAAAGAACCCGACGGAAGTTGAGGATGTGGCACAGGAAGTGGGGCTGATAGTCTACAAGAAGTTGCCGGAGCTCAGAAATCCGGAGGCGTTCAACGCTTGGCTAGGTAGAATAGTTACAAACGAATGTTATAGGGTATTACGGGGAACAAACAAAAGAGATCAGGAATTGGATATAGATGATTTTGAGGACATCATCTGTGAGGAGAACAAGGAATTTCTACCGGAAGAATTCGCGGAAAGCCGCGAGCTTCGGGAAATCATCCTCCGAACAATTTCCAAATTGCCATCGCAAAGGAAGCGAATGATCATCATGTATTTTTATGATGATTTGAGCTACAAAGAAATTGCAGAAGCGATGGACGTGGCCATATCCTCGGTGTCAACCGGGATAATGAGGGCAAAAAAAATGATTAAGGAAGATCTGGAGAAAGAGATGAAGAAAAATCCCACCATGGGGAAGGCGGGAGCAGCCGGAACGGTTGTTGGAGCGGCACTTGAGTTTGAGGCCATCGGACTTTATCCCGATGCGAGCATAGCAAGTATCATGGGGAGCTTCACAGAGAAACTGGCAAATAACGTGCCTATCCATTCAAGAAAAAAGCTGAGACGAAAAAACGAGGTCAAGCAGTTGGCAAAGACAGCGGCTATTACCGTTGCTTCCGTTGCCATTGCGACTTCGGCTGGCGTCTTTATGGTAGGCGCGCCTATCGTGCCCGCGGATGCTATTGAAGCACCGGCGGAGGTCTCTACGCCATATGAACCTGTGCAGCCGGTGAGTCCGGCTTCGTTTGAAATCGGATTTGTCTCAGACGAATGTGTCTGCGGACATCTGAATCCGACGTCGGCGAGTATCACGGGCGAAGGGGAATTGGGTGCTGTTCGTTATAAGATAACGAAGGTCGGAAGTTTTGATATAGTGGCAGAAGGCACAGGCGCAGACGTTTCAGCGGAACTGACAGGTCTTTATGCTGCTGGAAAAGACGGCGACTACGACCTGCAATTTGACTTCGAGAGCAAAGACGGCTATGATTATACTCTCAACAGAGTATTCACAATCAACACAGGCGTGATTGAAGCGGGTGAGTATTTGTGAGGATAGAGGGGTCATGACGAAAATTTGCAATATTAAGAAAGGAAGCAAGTGGTATCTTTCGATGCTGCTGTTTCTTGCTGTACTGATCACCTCTCTACTTTCAATTGAAAGCACGGGCACGGTCTTTGCGGGAAACAACGACATTTCCTTCAACATAAAGGTCAATCAAAACGAGCAGGACAAAAGCACGGTGCTGACCCTAAAAGATATCAGCATAGGCAAAGAGGGGATTGCCGCAGTGAACATCACCTGGCCGAAGGAATTCACTCTGGACTACGACAAAGCGGAAGCGGCCTCTTGGGACGTGACAAAAAATCCGAGCGGCGGCTCTTCGGCGTTCATCATCAAGGGAGATACTCTGAAGACAAAGAGCGAAACCCTATCACTTGTGAAGAGCCTATCGTTCACTTTGCCGAGCGGCAAGACCGTGGACAGCAAAGCAAGAATCACAATAAGTTTGGACGAAAAGAAAATATCCGCCTATATAAACGACGGGACCATTCATTATTATGAATTTGTCAAAACGGAAGAGACTTCCACGGAAAAGCCTTACTATGTTACATGGCTTCAGGCCTTCAACCTTGCAAGGGAACGTTCATATGAAGGGCTTTCCGGCTATCTTTCCACCATCACGAGTCAGGAAGAACAAGACTTCATCTACAATTCCATCGCAAAATATCCCGGGTGGCTCGGTGGTACGAGGATGCTTTTCATAGAAAAAGATGTAGAGCAACCGAAGCCCATAGGCGAGCTGAAGGGTGCTATTTCTGAAAAGATTGAGGATTACAATATAGACGCCAAAGTGGCGAACACTTGGTATTGGGCATGCGGCCCAGAAGCAGGAAAGGCGTTTTATAGTCAGGCAACTGCCTCTGAAGAGGCAAAGAGTGACTACAACAACTTCAACTCCGGCGAGCCAAACAACTCCGGCAATGAGTACTGTCTGCAATTTGCCTTGAGCGGATCCGACCGTTGGAACGATCTCAATTACGACAGGGCGGACAGCACATACAATCAAGGATACTACGTGGAGTATTCAGAGCCTTTCCCTCTCACTCAGGCGAGACTTGACGAGAAGGAAAACACCCATACGGAGAAAATACCGGAGCTCAATCCTGACGCGGGCAAGGGCGGCAGTCATAAAGGTGGCGGTCAAAAAGGTGGCACCGGCGGCACGGGCGGTTCAAATAACGGCGGCGGGGAAACCCTCGGCGGCGGTCAAATTGCAAGCGGACTCGAGCTTGGAAACATCGCAATCGGCGGTGAGATAGTCACGCAAAACGTGAATAAGCACAAGGTATTTCCGAGCACGACGACTACGATGAAAGTCAAGGCAGGAGCACAGAAGAAAAATGCTTCTGTAGCGGAAGCGGAAACTCTCGAAAACGGAAGTACCCCACTGGCAAATGGCGTTGGTAGCGTCAACGGTGGCAGAGGCCACAGTCTGGCATCGAAGACAGCAAGTATCGGCGGCGTAGGGATTCCATTAGCAGGCGGAAGCGGCGCAAGCACGTGGTCGCTTCTCGATTTGGTCCTTGCCATCGCCTGTATCATATTGTTCGCGATATCCGCACTATATTGCAGAGGCAAAAAGCTGATCATTTCAGCAGCCTGTGCCTTAGCGGCAATCTGTCTGTTCCTCCTGACACAGGACATGAGCGCAGACAGCGTGCTTCTGGATATGTGGACACCCATAATGGCTATAATTCTCGGTGTAGAGATGGTTTTATTTGCAAAAGCGTCAACAAAGGAAGGGGCCTAAAAAACACGCAAGTGTTTTAAAAAACTTTCCAAAAATAAAAAACGGGGATTCGGGCAACAAAATCCGAAGTACTTCTCTCTTATACTTATGTAGGAAAAAGTACTGGGGAAAAAATTGAGTGCTGGGGAAGCAAAACAGCACAAAGGGATTAAAGCGTACTGTGGAAACAGTACAAACAACGGGATTAAAGCTGGGGAGCTGCAATTTTATTTTTTATGCACGCCTTGGCCTGTGAAAAATTATTGCTAGTATTAGAGAGGAAAAAAGAATAATGAGTACAAATTTGAGAGGAAAGAGATTTGTAGCGCTTTTGGTGGCATTCGCGATGATATTCACAATCGTAATGCCTTTTAGCGTTATGGCAGAAGAACCTAACGGTGATATCAAGGCGTTAGATGCACCTGCCGATGTATCCATCAAAGCATATGCGGACGGTTGGACTCTCGTTCCGGGATCTGCCGAAAAGGTGGTAACATTTACATTTAAAGCACCACTTAGATTAGCTTTGAATATTTATGTTCTGCTTCCTGAACTACTTTCGAATAACGAAGGAGCAGCTACTTTCATCGCTAAAAACGGCGTCACCGGTAGCTATAATAGCGTTCTGTCGGGTTCTAATGTAGTAATCGAACACAACCCTACATTCAATGGCGCTGTACAAAGCGGCGATTTTCTGCATTTGACAGCCGCTGGTGAAAATAAAGATGGTATTCGCTTATCTGACTTGGATGTAACGTTCAAATTTGCAAACGGCATCACCAAAGCAGGGGAAGAAATACCTATTTCAGCTTATTTGATAGCCGGCGATGTGACAACAGAGATCAACGAAGATTTGGCCATCACGGCTGTTCCGAATGATTCTTGGAGCATTGAAAAGGGTGTTGTTTTAGAAAAGGTTCCGCCGGCGTTTACGGAAGGAAAATTCATCGAGCGTCCTTATACAGATATTGGAAATGGAGATACATATCCGATAACTTACAAACTCTCACTGAAGACAACCGGCAACACGAATACAGAAGGCCGCATTTATCAGAAAGACCTTTCTGTAGTCGATACTATTTCAGGATATTTTGAAGGCATTGAAAATGCTCCCGTTATTGATAGTGTTCGATACGACAATCCTGATACAGGAACTATAATACCTGAAGGAGAAGGCGGCTATACATACACTCCGGGTACCGAAAGCAGTACATTAAGCTTCACCGTGCCCGGCTCTGAATCAGCCCCCACAAACAATAGAGACATCTATGTCACCGTGCTTGTCAACGAAGATACCTATACAAACTCTGCTACGCTAGCACCGATACTGCCGAGTGGACTTGCGAAACTCAGTAATACTGCACAGCTGACAACAAATCCTGTCGTTGGCGTGCCCGAGGATAAAGACCTTGATGAACCTGTTGAGACATTCTTCGGTTGGACACAGCAGGAGACAGACAAGCCAAAGCTCACAATCAACAAGCAAATTGAGGCGAAGAACTTGCTTCCTACTGCATATACCGAAGCATTGAGACTTCTATATGGATATGAAGCTACCGCAGTTAATGACAATGCAAAGGTTCGGTTCACGCTCACAGAGAAAGACCATCCGGGCGATCCAAATTACACTCAGGAATTGACAATCGGTCCCGAGGGTAATGTGGTCAGCGAGGAGCTTCTCCCCGGTGAATATACTCTTACGGAAACAATCGGCATAGGCGGAACTTTTGCCATTGACGGCTTAGCAACAGCGACGATTGTCGTTTCGGGACCTGATGCACAGGGTCATTCAACGTTTGTCAGTGAAGGTTCAGACTCTCGCCTTGAAGGCAACACAATCACCATCGTAAGCAAATCAACAGCGGTCGGTGATTTGAAAGTCAAAGTTGAAAAACAAAAGCCTTACGAAATAGAGATGTTTGAAGCCTTCGAGAATAAGGCTATTACTTTGACAGGAAGCGACTTCACGCAAACGGCAACCACGAACAACCTTGGAGAGGCTATTTTCCACAATGTTCCTTCCAGTGGTGAGCCATATACGCTCACAGGTGCAGACGAAGAAGGCTTTGTAATAGAACCCGAAGGTGGCGTAACAGGCATAACTCTTTCATCGAGTCTTGCAGATGCAACCTTGCGTTATGCAAAAGGTTCAGGTAGTTTTAAGCTCAGCAAGAGCTTCAAAGGGCCGTTTTCTGACAGTACTGTTGCTGCAAGAGCAGATGCCCATGTGGTAATAGAGCTTTTCAAAAAGGAAGATGAAACCTATGTATCATCGGGTATCACCTTTAGAATTCCCGAAGACATCACCAGTTCTGGTGTGGTTCAAAAGGACATTCCCAAAGGCACATACTACCTCAAGGAAACAAGTCTTAAGTTTGGCACCGGTGGAGAAGATGATGAGTACGACAGAATTGATCCTACGGATGGCGTCAAGGTCACTATAAAAGGTGGATACTATTATGCCGGTCCTACGGGTCCTGCGGACCTTTTGCTGCATGATGAAAAAACCGCAGATCCTGATGACGACACATATACCCTCGTCAACAAGTCAACCTATGGTGAACTTGCGGTTCAGTCATTCTGGGTCGATAGGTCTGATGATTCGAGCGACAACCCAATCAACAATGACAAATTCACAGCAAAGAATACTGATACAAACAAAACTTATACTCTTGCGACCGGAGCGGACGGTATCGCAAAGCTGAACGTTCCTGCTGGAGACTATAAAATAACAAGGACTACAGCACTTGGCACTACCGAGGTCAATACAGACTTAAAGAACACAGAATCCGTCTCTGTTGCGGCCAACACCCATGCTGAATTAGGTTATGAGGTGACAGGTCAG
This sequence comes from Eubacteriales Family XIII. Incertae Sedis bacterium, assembly GCA_031261345.1. Taxonomy (GTDB): domain Bacteria; phylum Bacillota; class Clostridia; order Peptostreptococcales; family Anaerovoracaceae; genus JAISKC01. The sequence goes on from JAISKC010000064.1 coordinate 22,411, forward strand.
GCTCTTAACGCAGAAAAGGTACAGACGGCCGGTTTCGTGAAAGCGAAGCTTCCGAATGTAACGGGTACAAAGTCTACTCCGGTTTTGGAAACGCCTGTTGCCGGTGCTACCTTTACATTGTTTAAGCTGAATGAAGACACAAGCAAATATGAAGTGCAGAGTTCTCCTGCTCCCAAAACAGGTACGCCGTTTACATTTGAAGGTCTGAAAGCCGGAACATATATCGCGGTGGAGACCGGTGTACCCGCAAACTATGAAGCCCCTGCATGGCGTAGCTATTTCTACAACGGAACGGCACTGCAGTCGTCTGTTGAGGAAAGTACACTTCCTGCAAACGTTCCTAAGGTCGTCATCACTACCGGAGACTATCAGTCTACAGCCGTTGGTGCTGCAAAGTCCTTGAGCTTCTCTCCGAGAAATGTGGTCAATGTGCCTTCTACAGAGTTGAAGATAAAGACCGTGCAGGCGATGACAGGTGTCAATCTGCCCGGCACCGCCAAATACGAGGTATATGAGTACGACGATATCAATAGTACTTATTTTGCAGAGCCCTATACCTCTGCTACAGTGGCTACAGGCACTACTCCGTCCTTCCCGAATAGACTTCTTGCGGGACACAAATACAAGGTGGTTCAAACGGAAATCTCTGATAGTACATACGTACTCAGCGACGACTATTTGGAAATCACGCTTGATGCAAATGCGGACAAGACGTATACATGGAATGGCTCACCTCGGCGTGCGAATACATTACCTGCGACTACCACAGGCTCCACAGGAGACTTGGCAACGTCTGTCACGGTACAGTTCTCCAACGCCAAGAAACCTGTTATCAGAATTGATAAATTGGGCGAAACACAGGAAATAGATTCAAGAACAGGAACTAATGAAAGAGAGCAACTTGGTGGAGCAGTATTTAAGCTCTATTATGAGGAAAGTGGCGTGGACTTCTACGCCGGCTCAGACGGTACATGGAAAAAGACCAATAGCGGTGAAGTGGTAACAGATGCAACTGGCAATTTGGTTCTTCCAACAGGTTTGACCTTTGATCCAAATCCCAATAAGGACTATAAACTACTTGAGCTTTCTGCTCCGGCAGTACCGGGAGCTCCTGACCTAGAATATAAAATGCCGAGCAACCCGATTGAATTTGCGTTTGGCTATGTTGTGTATGCAGAGAATGCTAACTATCATGCCGAATACGAACTAAAGGATGCAGACTCTGATTGGTCAGATGACATTAAGGTTGATTACGTAGGTAATTCAATCACTATTACAAATGTCCTTGAGCCGCATTATCTGTCACTGCAAAAGCTTGCACTTAAGACCAAAAAATATGCTTTCGAAAGCGATCCTGATAATGTAGGTATTCCTTATCAGGGTGCTGATGGCGATGAAATAGATCCTGCATCCGCAGCAGAGCCCGCGATGATTCTCGGTGGATCATTCATAGTCAAGCGTTGGAGGGGTGGTAACGACAATCCGCCATCAGATGCTGACATGGATAATAGTAGCCTTTGGTATGATGTCAGTGCATGGCTCGATATGGGCAACAATCCGGACAACTTGGAGGGTGCTCGCGGTTATTCAGGCAATCTTCCTGCGGGCTATTATATGGTTACGGAAAGATGGCGCGACGACACAGGAAACGGTGAGGACACAGATCTTTATATAAACAAAGGAGGAGACTACCATAAAAGTGGCAACACATGGACCGCTGACACAGACAGCAACGCTCCTAATTGGAAACCAGCACCGAAGCAACTTAAGTTCATCGTCGATTTGACAGGTACAGATCCTGATGATATATATAAAAACATTCAGGTTGGTAACACCGGAATGTTGAACAACGCCCTTGGCGGTGGAGCATACAACGGTGATACATTAGTTCAACTGACGGGCACGAAGACCAGTTGGACCCAACTTACTGACAGCATTCAATATAATGGCTTGCTCAACGGGGTGAAGTTTGATTTATATCCTGCATACAAAGATGCCGCGGGCAACTATGTGAAATTTGGACCCCCGATACAGCACACCATCGAATCTGGAAACCTTTGGGGTAGTGGAACATGGGGCAGTGACAAACCCGATCCCGGTCGCTTCTCGTCCATCAAGTTCTTCATAGCTAAGTCTATCCTAGACTATATAAATGGAAATGAAGAACCGCCTGAAGGATACACCGGTACTTATACAAAGTATGTAGACCTTTCAGCCGATGCAAAAGCCGCTGTCGCTGAGCTTGTGGCAATGACAGGTCCAAAAACTGAACCGACTTCCGAATGGGTCAGTACAGAAGATTTCCATTTGGCCTTGGAAGAAATCGGCGGACTTCCTGCAAACTTTACGCAGTCATATCCAAAGACATTTGGAATAGATATTCCTCGTAACGGATTGCAGCATAACTATGATAATAAAAATATCAGGGCAGAGGACGATGAGGTCGCAGAGGAAGGTATCTTTGATACAACCCTTTCGGATACGGAGAAATATGCCGAAACCAAGTCGATAAAGAATCTCAGAGGAGAGTCAAGACTTGAACTGCTCAAGGTCGCCTATGAAAACAGGACTCCTGCAAATATCGTCAACGGCAAATTGCAGTCCGTTTCGAATTCATTTGCGCTCTACAAGGCAGAATCAGCTGCACCCGATGCAACCAAGCAGTTCCTCAAGAACATCACGCCTCAGTCCACTCGCAACAATTACGAGAAACTTGAGCCAGGATATTACTACCTAAAGGAACTCACCGCACCTGCGAATTTCAATATTTCAGGTAGCTACCGCATCGTTGCGCCGAAGGCTGATGGCACTACAGGTGAGATACCTGCTTACAATGCAAATAACGCTGCGAATAAACCGTTTGATGAGGGCGACTACATCGGACCCTTGGTTCTGACCGACAACACGAAGGGCAACACAATAGTAGCAGTCACGGATCACCCGTTTGGGCAGATCAAACTTACCAATTACTGGAATGGTGTTGCAAAATCTGATACCGCTTTGACGGCAACTTACGAGTTTGTGGAGACACCGGCAGGTTTCACCGTGTCGACCAACACTCTTACCGGTACCAATGTTGAAGTCGCAACAGGTGGTAATGATAAGGCTTTCACAATCAAGGCAAACGCTGTAGCTGCCTTTAAGAATTTGCCTGACGGCGACTACAAGATTAAGCTGACTCATATCAGTGGGGATGATACAAATCCCGCGACCAGTGGAGCAGCATTTGCACATACTGCAAACGCTGCACTTAAGGGTACCGATTATCTAAGCTTCAAAGTTGAGAAGGGCATTGCAAAAGCTCTAAAGGTTGGAGAGGCTGAACTAAACACCGCTATGGATGTTTCGACAGCTGCTAAAGCCGAGGCGACATTCGTAACAACGAATAAGAAAGGTTTGGGACAGGCGAGTACGGGTGAGGCAAACACACCGCTACAGGTCTTTACTGTCTATGTCAATCACCCCGGTAAGGGCTCGTTGGTTATCAGAAAGGATGTGGTTCTTGCCAATGGTGAGACAAATACCGCAAATACATTCTTTAAGGATGGTACCTATCAGGCATCTAAAGTGCCAAATGATTTCGTGGCCCATTTCACAGCTACACCTGTGGACTCATCAGGACAGGCTACGGGTTCACCCATCAATATCACATGGAGCAAGGCGGCCGTTGCTGCTGATGCAAACGGCAAAAATTATGGAGAAATCGTAACACCGCTTGATGCTGGTGTGTATGAGGTGAAGGAAGTCGGTCCTGCCCCAACAGGATATCATATTGCGGGGTCTCCTGCGGCGGCACCTGTATACGTAAAGGTTGAACCTCCTACTACGGTCAGCGGTTTTGTATACGCAACCAATGCGCCGAGTAGCGGTGCGGGTTCCACAGCGGAGAACCCGATAACGAACAACAATGCGACGAAGCCTGTATTCTATAACTACAGCGATCAGGGCAAACTTACGATTGTGAAATATGGTAGTGCTACAACACCTGTGGCTCTTGCCGGTGCACAATTCGAGATTTACAAAACCTCCACGGGTAGTGGTGATCCGGTGGCTACAATAGCTCCTGCTTCAGGAACAGACTATTCGGTCAATCTTGATGCCGATGAAGATGGCACTTCTTACTGGATTAAAGAGATAAAGGCACCAGCAAATCATTCACTGCGCGACGACCTCGTCAAGGTGACGGTCAAACCGCATACGAATCCAACAGGCACATTCACCAATACTCTTCCGGCATACAACGTTGATGACGCTAAGGGTGCGCAGGAAAAGACGAACAAGATTGCTATATTGGACGCTCCGCTCACGCAAATCAGTGTAGCGAAGGAAACGGTTTACGATGAAATCACGGAAGGCGCTACAACAATCGTCGAATCCGAAAGAGCTCGCGTAAGCGGTCTTAGTCTTCAGATTTTCAAAGAAGTTGCCTCTGCGGGCGAAGGCATCATCTCCACGCCCGAGGGCTCTTCCACTTCACATTGGAAATTGGTAGAGACTCATGATACGAATGGTGAGGGCGGTTACTACGAATTCAAAAACTTGGGCATTGGCAGATACAGAGTTTTCGAGACTGTAGATGCGGGGCATAACTATCTTGCCACGAACGTGGATTTCACAGCACTGCAGAATACACCGATTATAACTATTACTCATAATACGGAAGATAATACACTGGATGTTGTATCGGATGACATTGCCAATTATCCAATCGGCGTTACGCTGGCGGATCTTCAGGATTACCAGAAAGACCATCCTGAGGAAAAAGTAATTCCTAAGGGGGCTGTAGCCGGATGGTACCCCAAGAACTTGATGATTATCACAAATGGATTCAGAGGTATTCGCTTCACTGCAAAGAAGGTGGATTATGACGATACCGATAAGGTTCTGAGTGGTGCAACATTTGCCCTTTACAGGAAGAGTTGGGTCGACGGCGAAGGTAAGGAACATCCTGATGAAAAGATGTTTAACACAGCACCGAGCAATGGCAACATCACAACCGATGCCGATGGTCTTGCGATATTCCCGCCGGTCTATATTGAGAACAATGCAGAGTACTACCTCAAGGAAATATCACCAAAAGCTGAATATGTCGCTTCGGAGTATTATGACTCTGTCAGCAAAGATGTAACGTACAGCAAGCAAGATGGTAATCCAGGACCTGTAGCTGTATTCAAGAACAAGAAACTTGCAGCCAGCACAATAGGCATCACGAAGAGCACTTCTGTTACTGCCGCTGATAAACCTTTGAGCGAAGAAGGTTTTGGAACGACATACACGCTGACTCCTGCGGCGGCAAACAATGTTCTTCCAATGGAGAAGTATGCGGTCGAGGACGACGGTATCGTATTCAAGGGTGGAGATACGCCGACTGAATTCAACGGAACTCAGCCTGAGTATGCGTATACGAAAGTTCGCATCTTCCCGTCTACAGCGAAGATTACACCCGAAGGAAGCGACGCACCTGTATTGGTCAAAGTGAACAATCTCGCTTGGGCGGAATTCGACCCACAGGAAGACTTCATAGAGGTCGAGCTTGATGCGGGCACGAAGTCCTTGAATGTTCAGTATAGTCAAGAGAATCCAGGGGCGGGCACACCGACGGTTGGATTTGACTTCAAGCCTGGCAAGATAGAAATCGACACCGTTTTCACGAAGTTTATCCCTGCCAACGATCAGCCTGAAATCACTCAGATTGATAATACGGCAACGGTAAGCGCATGGACTTCAAACGCGACAGATAAGGATCTTAAAAAGATTACTGCAACATCAACGCCTACTGTGATCGCGCTTTCAACGGATCCGCGTCCGGATGTGGAGATTTCCAAAAAACTTACGAACAAATATCCGTTACCATCAGATGGGAAGGGCTACGCTCCATCCAAAGAAGGCGAGCCGACACTGGTCGAATACGAAATCGCGCTGAAGAATAATGGTGATAAAAATTTGCTTAACAACCTACCCCTTCAGGAGCCAATCGTTGTAGATTATCTGCCGGAGGGTATGTCAATCGCACTCGACGGGGATAGCAAACCTATCTATACGGTAGAGGGTACAGACGAAACAGGTGAGGCTACCTTCAGTCAAAGCGGGAATGCTGTAGTATGGAAGTTCCCGGGCTACCTGAAGGAAGGCGGTGTAATAACAGTAAAAGTAACAACGGTGTTGTCACAGATTGTCGTGAGCGATACGCTGGTGAATACAGCTTATGGAACGAGTGCTAAGACACCGCTCATTCCGTCGGCGCCGAAATTCCCGACAGGTGCATCGTTTACTACATCAATGGGTTCGGAGAGTGTCGTTTCGGCGACAGAGTCGTCAAATGCGACAGAATACGCGAAATTGACTGCGATACCGGCTCTCAAAGGAGAAAACATCAACGGAACTGATAAGGGGTTGGGTCTGTTCGTAAAGGCTACCACGAGTATTCCGGTCAAAAAGACGGGAGATATCCGTCACCTCAAGAGCGTCAGCGTGAATGGTGAGGCTTGGTATAGTGGCACTATTCCACAGGACGTATACCCCGGCGATGTAATCAGTTACAGTTTCGTGCTCAGCAATGGATTCCCTGCAGGCGTTGTTAAGAATGTCGAAAACGTCAGGATAAGCGATACTCTGCCAACAGAGTGGACACCCTTAACTTCAGGCTGGACATGGGATGAAGCTGTTGTAAAGCTATCGAGCCAGTCTGCACCTCTTGTAGCGCCGGAGGACTACGAAATTACTAGCCCTGACGGCGGCAAAACCTTCAACTTCGTTTTGAAGAAGAACGGCGGAAAGCTTGGAAACAGCGATGTGCTAACGGTTGAATACAAGACGACAGCACTTCCTGCGGAAACAGAAATCACGCCTCAGGTTTACGAAGACAACGCTCGCGTCGTGGCAAAAAATCAAGGAACATTCTCATTCTTCTATACTGGAGAGGAACAGAACGATACTAGCAACGAGGTCAGCACAATCTTCAACGCACCTGATGTAGCGCTTGATGGCGTGGCTTGGGACGATAAAGATTACGATGGTATCGAGGGTAGCTCGCTCGACGGGCCGGCACCCGGAGCAGAGGTATCAGTCTGGAGTAATGCAGGTGGCACATGGCACAGCGTGGCTACAGATACGGCTGACGCGAATGGGGAATACAGCTTCGATGGTTTGACATCATCATATGGTTATGACCCTGCTATCCAATATCAGTTGCGTTACGTGTTCCCTGCTGCCTCTTATGCAGGATACCAGTTCACGGATAGCGATAATGATTCCGACGTGACGACTTCAGATGTTGTGGAGGGCGTCCTGACAGGAAAGACAGATGCGTTCACTCTCAATGTGAGCGGAACGAAAAATGCAGGCGTCTACAAGCTCAGTGCACTTGAAGGTACCGTTTGGTATGACACTGACAAGGATGGAGTCCTCGACGCTGACGAAAACAAGAAGGTCGAGAAGGTAAAGGTCTCACTCTTCAAGAGCAAGGCCGACGCCGAGGCTGGCACGAATAAAGTAGGTAGCACAGTCATCACAGACGAAAACGGTTATTCATTTACCGGTTTACGCACAGGTGCATATGTAGATAGCGTTTGGACGCCTTATGAATACTATTTGACGTTTGATAAGGCAGATGTGAAGCACGCTAAGGAAACCTACAACTGGTCGCCGCTTGGCCATGATTCTATTGCTAAGCCGACGCCGACAGATTCGGACTTTTCGTCGAATACAGCTATAAGCGATAGTGCTACGAAGCTTGAATACGGGCTTACGAATTCGGCAACACACGCCGGTATCGTGGCTGTGCCGAAGACATTGGACGGAGTGGTTTGGGAAGATAAGAATTACGATGGCAATCAGGACGAAGTTGATACTGAACTCGAGAACGTAGTTGTGAACCTATATCAGTCGGCAGACGGTGGAAATACCTATGACGAAGATGTATATTCAACAACGAAGACAAATGCTGACGGAACCTACAGCTTCACAGGCGAAAAACAAGATGGCAAAGGTGTAGACCTCGGCACGGATAAGGCTTATAAGGTAGAATTCATCGCGCCGGCGTCAAGTGGTTTACACAGTTGGTTCTTCTCAACTGACGATGTGATAGAAGGTATCGACGATCAGGTTCATGATCTTGACGCCGGACTCTATCAGAACAGTGCCGTTACAGGAACTGTCTACAGAGACATCAACGACAATGGCTCGCAGGATTCGGGTGAGCCTGGAGTGGAAGGCGTGAATGTCACGCTCCGTGGAACCGATATTACCGAGGCAGCCGTTGAAGCAACATTCGAGACAGGCGAGAACGGCGAATATGTCTTTGGTGCTGATGACAAGCTCAAGAAAGCTGCAGAGGGAGGATATGTATTGACATTCGACAAGGGCAATCTTGTTACTGACCTCGAAAGCTACAAGTGGGCAATCTTACCCTCCGCAACACCGGTCACAGACAGGTATGGAGATGAAGCGACGGAAGCTATTGCAGAACTTGATTACGCAGCTATAGCAGATGAGGAGAATGCCGGTATCGTGCCTTACGTGCATATCTCAGGATTTGCATGGACTGACGCGAAGCAAAACGGCAAGAGGGACGACGCGGAAGCGGCACTCAAGGGTATCTCTGTTCGACTCGTTGACTCCAAGGACAAAGTGGTCGGCAGGACGACGACCGATGCTGAGGGTCAGTATATCTTCGATGAGATACTTTCCGGCACCGTCGCACCTGTTGCCGGAAAAGGCAATGCGAACTACAGCGTCGAGTTTGTAAATCCCGATAACGACAAGTTCACTTGGACGGTCGCCGGCAAGGACCATGCGGCTACGGCGATGAAGGGTAAGTCTGCAAGCGGCGGTCTCGTGAACGACTATCAGCGTGCGAGCACAGCTCCCGTGAATAACGGCGTGAACAGCGAGAACAAACTCAACGCCGGATTGAGAGATACACCTGAATACACGGTTACTTATCTTCCGAACGGAGGAGCAGGCGACTGGGGCACGGGTGCGGCTACTATCACGCTTAAGCCGGGCAGATTGGTTCCGACTCAGGTTGTGGCGCGTGACGGATATGAATTCCTCGGATGGTATCTGACACCGGCGCTCAGCGAGTGGAGCTTCGGCACTGGCAAGATGCCGGCGAACAATATCACGCTCATGGCACAGTGGGAAGAGATTCCTGTGATACTGCCGATACCGACGCCTACGCCGACAGACGGCGGAACAGTGATTGCAGCAGCGGGCGGAGCGGCAACACCGACATTCGCACAGCAGGTGGCGGATGATTTGGAAATTCCTGACCCGACGGTGCCACTCGACCCCGGCACAACTATTGACGACGGCGATACACCGCGCGGAACCACGGGCGACTGGAGCCTAATCAGCTTGGTTCTTTCATTCCTCGCAATATTGTCGGCAGTAATGCTCATCATCAGAGGCATCAAATATAGCCGCTCGATAGGATATGCAAAGGATGCCGACGATGACGAGAATAACCATCCGGCACGCAGAAGAATCTCATTGATTCTCAGCGTATTGGCTGGCATAGTAACTCCGGCAGTCTGGCTCTACTTCGACAATCTGACGCAGCCCATGGTCATGGTCAACCGTTGGACGCTCGTGGTGGCAATCATATTCATCGTCAACCTCATTGCACACGTCGTTTACAGAAAAAACACACGCAAGCTAGAGGAAAAGGAAGATACTATAGCTCTTGCATAAGAGACAAAAGAAGGCTCAGGCTACAGCAAAACAAGCAACAACTTGCTAACAATACCACCCGTTGGCAAACAGAGCGAAGAGACCCCGCACCCGCGGGGTTTCTTGACGATCGTAAATTCCCAAAGTAAGTTCCACAGTAGTAAGGGATGGAATTTACATTGAAAAATCAATAGAATTTAATCAAGGAAATGCTTGAAATGATGAAAAAAGCGATGTGGGTTTAAGAC
>JAISKC010000066.1 GCA_031261345.1 Eubacteriales Family XIII. Incertae Sedis bacterium
TGTCTTAAAACCACATCGCTTTTTTATCTTTTCAATCATTTCCTTGATTAAATTCTATTGATTTTTCAATGTAAATTCCGCCTCCTACTACTGTGGAACTTACTTTGGGAATTTACGAAATTGACATTTCACCAAAAAGCATATATATTCTTTAGTATATATCTAATAGTATATAGGGAGCATTAAGTGGGCATATTCGAAAGTATTAAAAAAATGATTTTTAGGCTGCTTGGTCTGTCCCCGCAAAATGAAGAATCTGAATCTATGGAAGAAGGATACGGTGAAACTATGAACAATGAATTGACTACGCCGGAAGAAGAACAATATACTGAAAATGATTCGGGAGAAAGAATGACGCTCTCTCACATTTCAGAAGAAGCGACGGTTCAGGGAGATATCACGACGAGGGGGAATCTCCAGATTCTCGGCAAGGTCAAGGGCAATATAGAAGCAAAAGGCAATGTCGCCGTGCAAGGGGACATCAAGGGCAATATCAGCGGTGGCAAAATAGGCCTCTACAAATGTACCATCAGGGGCAACCTTGAGGCGAGTGCAGGCGTGGTTGCTGATACCGACGCTTTGATAATAGGTGATGTGAAGACCCAGAGCCTCATACTTGACGGAAGATTGAAGGGCGATGTCGATGCTGGCAATCTGGTCGTCATCAAAGAAAACGGATATTATCTCGGAGATATTGTTACTGGCTCAATAAGCATTGAGAACGGGGCCATTATCAAGGGGCGTATCGAAACGGTTGTCGATGGGGATATAGAAGAACCTTTCGAAGAGTAGCCCATGAATCCGGAGCTTGCATGGCTTGGCTATCACCGGCACATCCTGTGGGGTGTGCCGTTTTTTCGGGGTGAATTTTGACAAAGTGGGGGTAGATACAGTATTCTAAAGGTAATGATTGAGCAAAAGTATATTAGAAATTTTTCGATAATAGCGCATATAGATCACGGCAAGTCAACTTTGGCTGACCGGATTTTGCAATTGACGGGCACGGTGTCTGACCGCGACATGCGTGAGCAGTATTTGGACAATATGGATCTTGAGCGGGAGAGGGGTATCACTATCAAACTCCAGACTTCCCGACTTCTCTACAAGGCGTCCGATGGACACGAGTACATTCTGAATCTCATCGATACGCCCGGGCATGTGGACTTCACTTATGAGGTGTCGCGTAGCCTCGCCGCCTGTGAGGGTGCGGTGCTCGTCGTCGATGCGACTCAGGGCGTCGAAGCTCAGACGTTGGCCAATGTCTACCTCGCTATGAATGAAGACCTTGAGATTCTTCCGGTTTTGAACAAGATAGACCTTGCGAGTGCCGAGCCTGAAAGGGTTTCTGAAGAAATCGAGGAGCTGATAGGTATCGACGCCAGCGAAGCTCCGCAGATCAGCGCGAAGGAGGGTATCGGTATTTCCGACGTGCTCGAAGACGTGATAAAGAATGTCCCTGCACCCTCCGGCGATCCGAACGGAAAGCTCAAGGCACTCATCTTCGATTCTTACTATGACAATTATAGGGGCGTTGTGATTTATGCTCGCATCTTTGACGGCCATGTGAAGAAGGGCGACATCGTTCGTCTTGTGAATAGCGGCAAGGACTACGAAGTAACGGAGGTCGGTGTCTATTCGCCGGGGCCGATTGAGATGGATAGCCTCGGTGCGGGCGAGGTCGGCTATATTTCCGCGAGCATCAAACGCGTTTCTGATGCGAAGGTCGGCGATACGCTGACTCTTGCTGCTGATCCGACTACAGAGGCTTTGCCAGGATATAAGGATGTGCAGCCGATGGTCTACTGTGGGCTCTATCCTGCCGAGGGCGAGAAGTACGAAAGCGTCAAAGACGCTATTGAGAAACTTCAGGTCAACGACGCAGCTTTTCACTTTGAGCCGGAGACTTCGACCGCACTTGGCTTTGGATTTCGCTGCGGTTTCCTTGGGCTTCTGCACATGGAAATCATCGTCGAGAGGCTTGAGCGAGAATTCAATCTGGCCGTTATTACTACGTCGCCTTCAGTAATTTACAGGGTTTGCATGGTGGACGGTATCGTGGAAATGATTCAGAATCCGTCGAATTTGCCGGATCCTGCCCTGATAGACCACATCGAGGAGCCGATTGTGAAGGCTGACATCATGATACCTAAGGAATACGTCGGCGTCATCATGGAGCTTTGCCAAGACAGGCGCGGCACGATGCTTCACATGGAGTATCTGACGGAAACTCGCGTGCAACTTCACTACGAGTTGCCTCTGAATGAGGTCATATATGATTTCTTTGACGCTCTCAAGTCGAAGACGCGCGGATACGGTTCGCTCGATTATGAATTCATCAGATACGAGAAATCGAAGATCGTGAAGCTGGATATTCTTTTGAACAAGGAGCCTGTCGATGCGTTTTCGATGCTCGTGCACGAATCCAAGGCGTATTATCGTGGGCGCTTCGTCTGCGAAAAACTCAAGGAAATCATACCCCGCCATCAGTTTGAGGTGCCCATTCAGGCGTCTATCGGGCAAAATGTCATCGCTCGTGCGACGGTTCGGGCTTACCGCAAAGACGTCATTGCAAAATGCTACGGCGGCGACATTTCACGTAAGAGAAAATTACTGGAAAAACAAAAGGAAGGCAAGAAGAGGATGCGGCAGTTCGGCTCGGTCGAGGTCCCGCAGGAGGCTTTTACGGCAGTGCTCAAATACGATGAAAACAAATAAAAATCCCCTCGGGCTCTATGTCCACATACCGTTTTGCGCTCGGAAATGCAGGTATTGCGATTTCGCGTCGTTTGCCATGCTCGACCCACATATCCATCGCGACTACGTTGAGAAGCTCATCAAGGAGATTTCGTTTAAGGCGGAGACTTTCGCGGCGGACTATTTTCTCGATACGATTTATATCGGCGGTGGCACGCCGAGTATCATACTTCCTTCATTGATAGAGGAGATAACGGACGCGATCTACGTGTGCTTCAATGTGGCGGATGATTGCGAGATAACCATCGAGGTGAATCCGGCCACGGTGGACTCCTACGCGCTCAGAGAATACAGGACGGCGGGCGTGAACAGGCTGAGCATTGGCGCGCAGTCTTTCAACGAAAAACACCTAAAATATCTGGGGCGAATTCACGATGCGTCCGATATATTCACCTGCTATGAAGATGCGGTGTCGTCGGGATTTTCCAACATCAATGTGGATCTCATCTTCGGGCTTCCGGAGCAGACGCTTTCGGAATGGGAAGAAGATGTGCGAACCCTGCTCGGCGTAGGTCCCGCTCACATCTCGTTTTACTCCCTTCAAATCGAGGAGGGGACTCAGGTCTTTTCCGACATCATGAGCGGTCGGGCCACTGAGGCGGATGAGTTTGACGACAGGCGAATGTATCATATCGCAAAGGAGCTTCTTTCCGGTAGCGGTTACGTCCACTACGAGATAAGCAATTCGGCGAAGCCTGGTTTTGAATCCAAGCACAATCTGAAATATTGGTCGCTTCAGGACTATATCGGCGTTGGTCTTGCCGCACATTCATACGTTTGCGGCCACAGATTTTCGAATACGTCGGAGTTGACGGATTATTTGAGTTCCGCAAAATCCATCGACATGATCGACTTCATTCACAAAAATACGCGGGGCGAAAACATGAGTGAATACGTTTTTCTCGGACTGCGGAAGACGGAAGGCATAAACCTCTCGCATTTCAAGAAGGAGTTCGGCCGCGACTTCTGGGAGACCTATGGGGAAGAGACCGAGAGCCTCATCGGAAGGGGGCTGCTCGAGGTTGAAGAGGCCCACGGGCAACTGCGTCTGACCGAGCTAGGGCTAGACCTAGCCAACAGCGTCTTCGTTGAGTATGTTTGAAAATGTGCAATATGGTGCAGGGATGCCTTTTCATGGGAATTTACTAAATATAAATAAATGTAAATAATGGTTGATATTGTAAATAAATAATGATAAACTTACTCATAGTTGTCATTGTTCCACATTTTCGTTTGACTTATGATAACTGAATAGTTATCATGTAGAAAGCGAGACAATCATGTACAAGATTACTTATTACGTAGATTCAAGAGGCAAGACTCCCGTTTGGGAGCACATGCAGGGATTACTAAAGACACAAGGGAAGGACAACAGATTAAATTATCATAAAATTATCGACTACATAAGGGTATTACGTGATAATGGAAAAGATGCAGGGCAACCCTATATCAAGCATTTGCAAGGTGATATATGGGAACTGCGTCCGTTGCGAAATCGAATACTATTTGCTGTGTGGGACGAGGAGGAATTTGGGTTTGTGTTATTGCATATTTTCATGAAACAGACACGGAAAACACCACAGAGGGATATTGATATCGCTCTTCGAAGATTGCGAGAGCTGAGAGAGGGTGAAGACAATGGGTAACAAACATATAGGTGGAACTTTTGAAGAGTTTGAGGCAGAGATGTTATCGAACAGGCTCATCACTCAGGCGGAAATTGATGCAAGCGAGGCGAGAGTAGCCATTCTCAACGAACTTATTAAAGCTCGTAATGAGGGGAAAATCAGCCAACGCAAACTTGAAGAAATGTCTGGTGTGAGGCAACCTGTCATAGCTCGGATGGAGTCAGGGAAAAGTAGCCCTGCACTTGACACGGTGCTGAGGGTTTTGGCTCCGCTCGGAAAAACGCTCGCTGTTGTGCCATTGCATAATGGGAAGTAGCCTATCCTCTCGCTCAATCGTCTTTGATTTCGTAATTGTTTAGGGCCTTTTTTATGAGGAAGTAGGTCGCTCGGCTGACGTCGATTTCGCCTATTTCGTTCATGAAGATGCGCCCGTTGAAGACCTTTCTTACTTGATTGAGGTTGATTGCAAGGCTTCTGTTGCACGGGCAAAATCTCGTGTCCATTCGCGACAGAATTTCGGGGAGGGAACAATATTCCCAGTAGGTTTCCTGATTCGTTACAATCAGAACCCTTCGCAAATCCTTTTGTACATAAAGGATGTCATCGAAAAGAAGGCGAACTGTGACAAATCTGTTTGAAATGGTGCATTTTCTTTGGGAATACATGATAGGTGCCTCCAATGCTGTCCGTATGCTTTTCGTAGGGATATCGTGGAGTATTTTATAAGCATACGCTTTTTCGGGGTGCTATTCAACAGCTATACAGCCTTCATTTGCACCTTTCAAAAATAAACTTCGGTATTGTTGCATTTCATTACTGTTATGGTGCATTGCTTAAAATAGCATGTTTCAAACTGCGAATTTTGGGTATCTATCTATTGTAGGGGAGAGGCAATCATGCAGATTCCCGCAATTGAAACATAGGAGGACGAAAGAAAATGAGAACAAATGACAAAAATGCAGCAGTAGGTTATGAGATGAGAAGTGAGGCGGTTTCCCGCAAGGTGTGCGCGATATGCGAGAAGGAAATCGGCACTTATGATTTTCGGGGGAGGAAAGTGTGCCCACGCTGTATGTCAGTCATCAAGAAGGATTTTTAGCCAAGCGAGGGTGATTTCCCGAAGTAACTGAGCAAATGAGCAGGAGAGAGATGGTAGAATTCTCTCCTGCTTTTTTGATTCACCAACTTTCCTGTGATAGGCGCTGCTGAAGGACTTTTAGTTTCGTTCGCTGTTCCTTGTAGGTCGGAGCCGCTTTGGCTACTATTTCCCAGAAGGCTTTCGAGTGATTGTGCTGAATGGTGTGGGCGAGCTCGTGGACGACCACGTAGTCCAAAGTTTCGTCGTCTGCCATTATCAGAAACCATGTGAAGTTCAGTCGGTTGTCTCCGCTGCAGCTGCCCCAGCGGGTTTTTGCCGAGCCGATGCGGACGGAGGTAGGGCGGACGTTCATGATAGAGGAGTAATGTCGGACACGTTCGCGAATTCTCTCGGTTGCCAGATCCTTGTATAGGGCGACTAGGGCTGAGCGGATTTGATCGCTATCGAGATTTTGCGGCAGCAGGATTTCGCCGTTTCGGAATATGGGTTTTGGAGGGGAAGCGCTGACGATGGGGTATTCTTTGCCTCTTATTTGCACCTTGCTTCCGTAGCTCAGTTTGAATTCCTTCTTGGCACTCAGGCGCTTCTCCCTCTCCTCCAAATGGCTCTCTATCCACTTTGATTTTGAACGGACGAAGCGGTCTATTTCCGCAAGCGTCGCCCGTTTTGGGGCTCTGACCTCAAGCCCGCTGTCCGTGATGTAAAGAGCAATCGTTTTTCGTTTTGTGCGAATCAATCTGTAATTCATGTTTATTCGGTCAGTTCCCTTATTATCTGCTCGGCGGCTTTGATACCGTCGACCGCGGCTGACATGATGCCTCCTGCGTAGCCCGCGCCTTCGCCGCATGGATAGACGCCCGGGATGTTTGCCTGTAGGTGCTCATCCCTTAGGATTCTGATCGGCGATGAGCTTCTCGTTTCGGGGCCGAATAGCTGCGCTCTCTCGTCGTCAAAGCCCGCGATTTTCCTGCCGAAGATTGGCAAGGCGTCTGTTACTCCATCAGTAATGAAGCTCGGCAAGCACTTAGCAAGTATGCTTTCTTCGCTTGAAAACTCCTTGACGGTCTCGGCAAGCGGCGTGTACGCATTGCCCGTTTCCAGTAATTCCTGCCTGATTGCGAAGGCCTTCTCCTCCACCTTGCGTTGAAACTCCATGCCGGCTAGCGGGTGGCTACTTTCGAAGTCTGTGGTTCTGACGTCCACCAAAATCGCACTGTTAGAGAATTGCCCGTCTCTCGCCCGCTCGCTCATGCCGTTGGTGCAGATGGTTCCCGCCTCCGAGGCGGCCGCCACGACCTCGCCGCCCGGGCACATGCAGAATGTGTAGACACCTCGGCCATCGGCCGCCTTGCACGACAATTTGTATTCTGCCGCCGGAAGTTTTCCATATTTTTTATCGTATTCTTTGCCGTATTGGCTTCTATCTATCAATTCCTGCGAGTGCTGAATTCTTACGCCCATTGAGAAGGGCTTTTGCTCGATAATAAGACCCTGCTCAAGAAGTGCTTTTGCCGTATCGCGGGCGCTGTGTCCAATTGCAAGTACTAGGTCGTCCGTTTCTATTTCAGTAATCGTTTTGTCTTTAGCCTCGGCGCCTGCCGCAGCCTGCGTGTTTTCGGAAATCACTTTGGTCAAAACGCCGGTCTCGTCTACGCAGATTTGGGTAAGTTTTTGCCCAAATCTGATTTCACCGCCAAGGGAGATTATCGCGTTCCGAAGATTGCGGACGACGCTTTTCAGAACATCGGTCCCCAGATGTGGTTTGCCCAAATATAGGATTTCATCGCCGCCGCCAAGTCCAGAGAAAGTCTCCAAAACAAAGGTCTTGCGAGCGTCTCCAATGCCTGTGGTCAACTTGCCGTCGGAGAAAGTCCCCGCGCCGCCCTCGCCGAAGAGGACGTTTGAATCTTCCCGAAGTATGCCGTCTTTCCAGTAAGCCTCCACGTGATGGGCGCGCTCCTCTATGGATCTGCCCCGCTCGAGGACTATCGGGCACAGTCCTGCCTTTGCCAACACGTAGGCGGCGAAGATGCCGCAGGGGCCAAATCCGACAATCACCGGCCTCGGTCCATCATAGCCTTGTATAAGTGGAATGGAATAATTGTTTTCAGCAGAAATCTCTATCTTCACTTTGCGTGAAGTAGCCTGTTCGAGAATGCGAGCCTCGTCAACTTTTTTGCCATCTGTTCGTTTCAGCGAAAACCTGACGGTATAAACCCACCGTAGGCGTTCCTTATCGCGGGCGTCCAGCGACTTCCTTACTGGCTTCCAATCTGAAACTCCCCATATTCTGTCGTCGAGATGGAGTTTGCTAAGTATCTGAAAAGGGAGAGCTTTCTCGTCCTTCCTCACGTCCAATTTCACATCATAAATTTGTAGCATTTAATATTCCCTTCATTTAATAGAGGTTCGTGCATTACGATATAGTCTATCACACTTGAGTTTCTGTAGAGCAGGCAAAATGCTGTATGAATAGATGGATTGCCACGCTACGCTCGCAATGACGTGAGATAGTCGTCATTGCGAGCGTAGTGAAGCAATCCATCGAAACATGTTGAAAATAATCTTTGGAAAAATGTTTAAAGTCTGATTTTTTGGGTATATATATAGTAGAGGCCCAATAAGCGGTTGACAAACACCCCTCGGGGTGTATAATAAAAAATAGAAATTAGCACTCACTGCTTATGAGTGCTGACAACAAAGAAGGATGGCAAATGGACTTAACAGAACGAAAATTGCAAATATTACAGGCTATCATTTCCGACTTCATCGCGAATGCGGAGCCGGTTGGCTCGCGGACGCTTTCGAGAAAATACGACATGGGAATAAGTCCCGCGACGATAAGAAATGAGATGGCGGACCTTGAGGATATGGGTTATCTGCATCACCCCCACACATCGTCGGGGAGGGTGCCATCCGACAAGGCTTATAGGCTTTATGTCAATCAGCTCATGCAGAAATATGAGCTTGAGCATAACGAGAAGGCTCGCATCAGGCGAGAGCTGAAAACAAATCTCGATCAGCTCGAAAAGACCGTCAGGCACGCATCGGAATTACTGTCCGAGATCACAAATCTGACGAGCTTCGCAACGATTGAGGACAGGCAGAGTGTGAATCTTTTCCTTGAGGGAATGACAAAGATATTTGCTCACCCCGAATACAACACCATCGAACACGCGAGGAACTTTCTCGAGATGGTGGACAACAAGGAAAATCTTTCGGACGTTTTGTCCGAGAGGGAGGATGGACTTTCAATCACGATAGGCGACGAGAACACGAACAGGGTGGCGGCGGACAGTAGCATCATTACTGCGACGTATCACGTGGACGGAAAGTTGGTCGGAAAGCTCGGCGTTATCGGACCGACGAGGATGCGCTACGGCGAGATCGCTTCGGTGATAGAATATATGTCCGGAAATTTGGATAGGACGTTTAGAATGATAGAAAATGGGATGGACCCCGATGGGGCACTTACAGGAGATGACGATGACGAAGAATAAGAAGGAAAATCAGGCTGAGGAGGCTTTTGTGGCCGAGGAGAAGGATGAAGGGCTGGATCCTGCGACTGACGCGCAGGATGACAATAATGCTGACGCGCAGGATGACATTGATGCTGAGACTGCAGATGAGCCCGGAATGACAGATGAGGCGGAAGCTGGGGAGAAGGCTGAGGATGGCGAGACGAGGTATCTGAGGCTTGCGGCGGATTTTCAGAACTACAAGAGGCGGACCGAAAAGGAAAGATTTGAGCGATACGCGGATGGCAAGAAGGATTTTGCGGAGGATTTGCTCCCTGTCATAGACAATTTTGAGAGGGCGATAGCTCAGGACATCACTGAGAATGCGGACGCGAAATTTGTAGAGGGGCTCGAGCTCATTTACCAGCAACTTCTGGGCGTGCTTGAGAAGAACGACGTGACTGAGATAGATGCTGTCGGGAAGGAATTCGACCCGAATGTGCACCACGCGGTTATGCAGGAACCGGCAGAGGGCTTCAGTAACGGCACGGTGTCGGCGGTTTTGCAGAAGGGCTATCAGTTGAAGGATAAGGTCATAAGGCCAGCGATGGTGAAAGTGGCTGAATGAGGTAACTACGAAACAGTTCCGCCATTTTTGCTCAGCTCGGAACCTGCTGGCATGTTCGGCTTCCTCACGTAGCAAAGAGTACGCTCCGGTGAGCCAAACAAACCATCAGAACCCGACCTGAACAAAACTGACAAAACTATTTAGTAGTTTCGATGAAAATAGTAATCATTACGGCACAGACCGTTTTTGATATAAATAAAAAATATAGAAAGGGAAAGTAAAACGCAGGATTTTTTGTTGTAGACGAGGCACGTGAACGACGACGAGATAAGCATACTCTACGTATGTGTTCGAGGAGGAGAGAGCAGTAACGAAGTATACGACGAAAAAGACAAGTTTATAAGGAGGATTAATAATGGGTAAGGTAATAGGAATCGATTTAGGAACTACAAATTCATGCGTGGCGGTGCTCGAGGGCGGTGAGCCGGTAGTCATTCCAAACGCAGAAGGGAACAGAACAACACCATCGGTGGTAGGTTTCGCAAAGAACGGCGAAAGACTCGTCGGCGAAACTGCAAAGAGGCAGGCTATCACAAATCCGGAAAGGACAATCTCTTCAATCAAGAGAGAGATGGGAACTGATTACAAGGTCGAGATCGACGGCAAGTCGTACACACCGCAGGACATCAGCGCGATGATTCTCGCAAAGCTGAAGACTGACGCGGAGGCATATCTCGGCGAGAAGGTCACGGAGGCTGTCATTACTGTGCCGGCTTACTTCGCAGACAGCCAGAAGCAGGCTACGAAGGACGCGGGAAAGATTGCGGGACTCGACGTGAAGCGCATTATCAACGAGCCGACGGCGGCATCACTCGCCTACGGTCTTGAAAAGGACACGACACATCACAAAATTCTCGTATATGATTTGGGCGGCGGCACCTTCGACGTGTCCCTCCTAGAGCTCGGAGACGGCGTGTTTGAAGTGCTCGCGACAAACGGAAACAACAAGCTCGGCGGAGACGATTTCGACGAAGCTCTGATGAATTTCATCGCAGACAGCTTCTCGAAGGAGAACGGTATCGACCTCAGAAACGACAAGATGGCACTCCAGAGACTCAAGGAAGCGGCGGAAAAGGCAAAGAAGGAACTTTCAGGTCAGCAGCAGGCGAACATCAACCTGCCGTTCATTACTGTAAGCGACGCAGGCCCTCTACATCTGAACATGGACATCACGAGAGCAAAATTCGACCAGCTCACGGCGCACTTGGTCGAGAAGACGATAGAGCCGATGAAGAAGGCTATCGCCGACGCGGGTATCTCCACAAATGACATCGCGAAGGTCATACTAGTCGGCGGATCGACAAGAATTCCGGCAGTGCAGGATGCGGTTCACAAAGTTACCGGAAAGGACCCGTTCAAGGGTATCAATCCCGATGAGTGCGTGGCACTCGGTGCGGCGGTGCAGGCAGGCGTTCTGACGGGCGAAGTCCACGATGTGCTTCTCCTCGACGTTACACCGCTATCACTCTCGATAGAGACACTCGGCGGAGTTGCAACAAAACTCATCGAGAGAAACACGACAATTCCTACAAAGAAGAGTCAGGTGTTCTCGACGGCGGCCGACAACCAGCCCGCAGTTGACATTCACGTCATGCAGGGCGAGCGCGAGATGGCAGCCGGCAACATCACCCTCGGAAAGTTCCAACTCACGGGCATTCCGCCAGCACCGAGAGGCGTGCCACAGATCGAAGTTACATTCGACATCGACGCAAACGGTATCGTCAACGTATCGGCAAAGGATTTGGGGACGGGCAAGGAACAGAGCATTACGATTACTTCCTCGAACTCACTTTCAGAGGGCGAAATCAACGCGAAGGTCAAGGAGGCGGAGCAATTCGCCGAAGAGGACAAGCAGCGCAAGGACGAAATCGACACGAAGAATCAGGCGGAACAGCTCATCTATCAGACCGAGAAGACTCTGACCGACCTCGGCGACGGCGTTTCGGCGGAGGAAAAGGCAAATGTTGAGGCTATCAAGGATGACCTCTCGAAGTCTCTCGAAGCTGGAAATATCGACGACATCAAGGCGAAGACAGAGGCTCTCACAAACGAGTTTCACAAGCTCAGCGAGAAACTCTACCAGAACGCGCAGGCGGCACAGGGTGCTGCGGGTGCAGGTCCGGTGCCGGGTGCTGACGGATTTGGCACAGGTGCGGAGAGCGCAAACGCAGGAGCCGGTGGCGGAGCGGCCGAGGACGACAATATTGTAGATGCAGATTTTGAAGTAGTCGATGACGACGAAGCGGAGACGGAGCAGAATTAGTAAATGGCAGAAAAACGTGATTTCTACGAGGTTCTCGGACTAAAAAAGGGTGCCACGGACGACGAAATAAAAAAAGCATTCAGAAAAAAGGCTATGCAGTATCACCCGGACAAAAACCCGGGTGATAAGTCTGCTGAGGACAAGTTTAAGGAAGTCAACGAGGCTTATGGGATTTTGTCTGACAAGGAAAAGAAAAATCTCTATGACCAATACGGTCATGCCGGCGTCGATCCGAATGCGGGATTTGGCGGCGGTGGCGCAGGTGGCTTCGGTGGGTTTTCTGGCTTCAGCGGCGGCGGCGGATTTGATGCGGGCGATCTCTTTGGGGATTTGTTCGGCGGAATGTTTGGCGGTGGCGGCGGCGGTCGTAGAAGAAACGGTCCCAAGAAGGGTCGCGATCTTCAGCAAGGCATCAAGATCACCTTCAAAGAGGCGGCTTTTGGCACAAAGAAGAAGATAAAGATGACGAAGCAGGAGGATTGTCCTTCCTGCGGCGGCAATGGAGCGAAGGACGGCACGGCGAAGCACACCTGCCCAACCTGCAACGGTAGCGGTCAGGTACAGCAACAGCAGCAGACGCCTTTCGGTTCCTTTACGAACGTTGGCACCTGCCCCGATTGTCACGGCAGAGGCTATATCATAGATGAGCAATGCCCACAGTGTAGCGGTACCGGCAAGATAATGAAGGACGTAACCATCACGGTTGACATACCTGCGGGCGTTGATAATGATTCGGTCATTCCTCTTCGCGGCTATGGTGAGGCTGGTTCAAACGGCGGACCCGCTGGCGATCTCTATGTGGTCATCAGAGTGGAGCCCCACGAAATATTCACGAGGTCGGGCAACGATCTCAAGATTGACATACCTATCACTTTTGAGCAGGCGACGCTCGGCGACACTATCATCGTGCCGACTCTGAACGAGAAGGTGAAATACAAAGTGCCACCTGGCACGCAGCCAAACACGGTCTTTAGACTCAAAGGCAAGGGCGTGAAATCGCTGAGAGGAAACAAACACGGCGATCTTTACGCGAAGGTCATACTCGAAGTTCCTACGAAACTCAATGGAGACCAGAAGAAAAAGGTCAAAGCGATGGCGGAGGCTATAGGGCCCGAGTCTTACGCAAAAAAGAGCAAGTTTACTAAACTGACAGAGAAGATGTTCGGAAATTAGAACAGGGCTTGATGGCGATCTCATGCAAGTGAAATCAAGAAGGCAAAAAATATTCTCTTTCGCCATCCTTGCAATCATGTTGGCCCTCATCGTCATCATGTTGGTTGAACTCATTCCACTGCTCAGGGAAGTCCTGAAGGACTCCAAAAACGAGCAGCTGATGATCAAATATATAGACGCCTACGGGGCGAAAGGCGCTCCGATTTTGATAGGGCTTCAGGCACTCCAAGTGATACTGACAGTTGTTCCTGCCGCTGCGATACAGCTACTTTCCGGACTCTGCTACGGCATCTGGCGCGGGGCTATCATCTGCATAGTGGGAAGCGTTCTCGGCAACTTCATAGTCTTCTCCTTCATCAGGCAAGCCCGAAGTGCGTTCGGTTCGCTGTTCAAGGAGCGCGCGAAAGAGGCGAAGCCCATCAAGAAACTAAGCGTGGCAAACCTGAACAGAATGAAGCATCCTGAATACGTGGCATTCTTCCTTTGCCTTATCCCCGGGCTGCCCAACGGTGTCCTGCCGTACATCTTCGCCGAGTCGAAGGTGTCCATCGGCAGATATATTCTAAGTATCGCCGCCGCGAGCGTCCCGTCCGTGCTCATTTTCACATGGCTCGGCGAGCGCCTCTCGAAAGGCGACTTCAAGACGGCAATCATACTGGCTGCAGTCTTCATGGTCATCTTGGTAGTTGTCCTGATCTTCAAAAGGAAAATCATGGCTAGGATCGAAGGACTTTGATTCTCTCCAAATTACTAAAATCATTCTCTCCAAATTACTATGATGATTCTCTCCAAATTGTACTGATGATTTCTTGCAATTTCTTAAAATATATATGATACTATGATAGTCACGTCAAACTGCGTAAGGAGGAGAATGGCTATGGAATATATTAAGCGAACAATTGATGCAACAATCGAATTGAAATTGCAAGTGACCGGTGGGGTTGTCATAAAGGGTCCAAAATGGTGCGGGAAAACCACTACCGCAAAACAATTTGCGAAAAGCATTTTAGATTTGCAAAACACAAAAACGCTTGAAACAAACAGACAGCTTGCCGAAAATGACATATCGTTGCTTTTGAAGGGAAATTTGCCACGTTTGATCGATGAATGGCAGGTTATACCCGAAATTTGGAATGCAGTGCGAACGGATATTGATGAGCAAAACAAACAGGGGCTATATATCTTAACCGGATCGACGACGCCGGTTGATGATAAATCGTTGCATACAGGCATTGGGAGGATGTCATTTGTAGAAATGAAGCCAATGACATTATTTGAGTCAGGCGAAAGTAATGGTACAGTCTCACTTACAGATATTGTGGAAGGAACAGCCGTTGTTCATGGTCAAAAATCGGATATTAGTTATCAGCAGCTTGCATATCTTACCTGTCGTGGTGGTTGGCCGTCTGCACAAGGTCTGAGCGAAACAATTGCTTTAGAAATTGCAAAGGAATATGTAAACGGTTTATGTGAATCGGATATATCCAATGTTGATGGTCGTAAGCGGAACCCTGCACTCGCAAGATTTCTCCTGCGTTCCTATGCTCGACATATTTCAACCATTGATTCAGATGTCGCGCTTTATAATGATGTTCGTGCTTTATACGGAGCCATTACTGACCAAACTTTGGTTGATTATTTGAACGCATTAAAGAGGCTATATGTAATTGATGAGGTCATGGCATGGAATCCAAACTTGCGCTCTAAAACAAGCATGCGAACTTCCCCAAAAAAGTCTTTTGTCGATCCGTCAATCGGAATAGCAGCGTTGGATATCTCACCAAAGCAATTGTCGCTAGACCCAAATACATTCGGTTTCTTTTTTGAGAATCTGGTGAATCGTGACTTGAATGTTTATGTCAACAAAATTGGGGGATATGTCCGCCACTATCGCGACCGGTCGGGGCTGGAGTGCGATCATGTAATTCACTTCAACAATGGTAAATATGGGCTTGTCCAGACAAAACTTGGTTCGGCGCAAACGAATCAGGCCATTGAAAAGCTTCGTACACTACGAGATTTGATTAGAGAAAAAAATAATATTTCCGGTAAAACGATTGTCACCGAACCAGATTTCTATATGGTGATAAATGGCGGGGAAACTGCATTTACTACCGAAGATGGAATCTTTGTTGTGCCGATTGGGTGTTTGCGGGATTGATGGCTACATTTTGCATTGGCACTACTGCTAGGGTTTTGCCTAGCGGCGATAGAATCTTCAACATTGTGTCTATGGTCGGTGAATTCTTTCTGGTTTCAATTCGTGCAATGGTTGACTTGCGAATGCCGGTCAATTCTTCGAGCTGCTTTTGTGATATTTTCTTTTCGTTGCGGGCTTTTATGAGTTCGCCGATGATGGCAACTCTGGCATGGCTTTCTGCTATTTCTTCCTGAGTAAGGGCCCCTGCTTCAATCAACTCATTTTCGAGCTCCTCCCAAGAGCCCCCAACATGTTTATTGTTCATAAGTATCCTCTTTCTCCTCAGCTTCCCGCAAACGCGTTTTGGCAATTAATATTTCTCTTGGCGGCGTTTTTTGCGTTTCCTTCATGAAATGGTGAAGAAGTATAAAACCTTCCTTCTTCGTCCTGAATCTTATTGAATTTTATTCGGCTATCTTTGCCTTTTTTCAATCCCAACTTTAGTATGTAATCCTGAACAGGGCGGACTCCATTTGCATCTTCATAAAACGTTATTTCATATAATCCCACGATAACCTTCTTTCAAAATACGATAGCATTTATGCTATCGATAGTCAAGTAATATTATTAGTACTGCACCAAAGTGTATCGCATTGTTTGAATATTGTCAACTAAATTTTTCCAATAAATATAAAATATTACAAATGAGAGGGATTGAAGAATGGAATATAAAATTTATTTTGCTTCGTAAAAGTCTGGGTTGATCTTTTCAGCAACTTTACTGGTAATGGCAGCACCATCAGTTGATATGTACTTTTCATTTTGTCTAATATGCTCAATTTCAGATTTCAACGCACGCGTGAGTAATGCGGAAAAATTTATGCCGTATTCTTCGCCCTGTTTGGCGAGATCCATAGGAATACTTGTATTCTTCTTGACAGTAACCACCTTCACTTTCTCTGCCGCTTCCACAAGATTGACACCTACATAATTCACAAGTTTGTCGGAAAAGGCTTCCTGAATATCTTCTATTGGCGTCGGCGTCGGCAAATTCGGTTCATCATATAGAAGAAGGCCCAATGCATCCTGTGCCATATACATAGCTCTGTCAATACCCTTGCCGAAAGTCAGACAACCTGGAATATCGGGAAATGATACATTGTATACACCTTCAAAGTCTGGTTCATCCGAAAGCTCGAATACCGCTGGATAAATCACATAATCTTTATTGGTCATTTTGTTTTTCTCCTTATCCTCAATTCCAAATGACTATTTTAGCCCCATTTGGGCAAGTATCGAACCATATGTTTTTGGCGGTATTGTATCTTTCATGCTTGAATATGCAACACTCACCTTATGGCCCTCACCATCCTCAAAGCGATGGTGGTCGCACGTACATCTGGTTTCTTCAAAGCCATTCCTTTTCAGCAATGTCAAAACATCTTTTATGTATATCGCCGGCATTTATATCCCCGTTTCCTGTATAAAGACTATGCGCCTGTATGCGTATTGTCAAGTGCTTTGTTATATAAAAGCTAACGACAAGGTATCATGCTGTTTATACTTTGTCAACTAAAATTTTCCATTAAATATAAAATATTACAAAACGGAAGTGTGGATTTACTCTCATTGAAACTATTGCGCCTCCCTCACCAACCGCAGTTACCTGAATAAATAGTTGATTTTGCAGCGATAGTTGATTATAATGCAACTATGATTGCAGAATTTACTAATAATTTGCTTGTACCGATTGAATACGGGGTGCTACGAGAACAGTACCGCGACTATCACTTTCCCAAAAACAAAATTTCGCGATTGGTGGCAAGTGGTGAACTTATTCGCCTCAAGAAGGGGCTCTATTTGCCGGCACAAAAGAATGGTGAAATTTTCTCAACGAACCTCATTGCAAATCGTCTATATGGCCCATCTTACGTTTCCTTACAAACAGGATTATCATATTATGGCTTGATTCCGGAGCGTGTATTTGTAAGCCGTTCTATGACAACAAAGCGGAGCAGGGAATACCAGACACCAGTCGGCCTTTTTGAGTATTTTACCGCAAAATCCGATTATTTTTCTATAGGCATTCGCAGAGTGCAGGAACATAATGTTGCATTTCTTATCGCATCGCCCGAGAAGGCATTGTGTGATACTATTATCGTTACAGCAGGGCTAAGAATCCAGTCTGCGAAAGCTATGCGAGAATACATCGAAGAGGATATGCGAGTTGACATTTCCGTTTTGGACGATGTCGACATCTCAATTTTTGATGAAGCGATTGGGTGCGGAGCAAAGCGCCGTGAACTGACATTGCTGAAGGAGTATTTTGAAAATGACAGAAAAAATGTTTGACGAATTGGTTGACGCCTACGATGCGAAGAGTAGTGCTGCACATCAAAATGCCGTGCGAGAAGTAATGCAACAAATCGCTTTGGCGGGATTGAACAGAGGTGGTTTTTTTGAGCATGCCGCGTTTTATGGCGGAACAAGTTTGAAGATATTTTATGGATTGGATCGGTTTTCTGAGGATATGGATTTTTCGCTTCTATCCCCATCGAAAACATTTTCACTATCGCCATTTTTTGATGCATTGGTTGCCGAATTTAAGATAGTCGGTCGAGAAGTCCGGATTACAGAGAAGCAAAAAACCGCAGTTACTTCTATGAATTCAGCCTTTCTAAAAGACAATACGAGGATCTTTGATTTGCAAGGCAGACAACTGCCAAACACGAAAATCAAGATAGAGGTCGATACAAATCCGCCTTCGGGTTTCGACACAGAATACAAATTGCTGATGCAGCCCTATTCCTTTATGACCAGATGCTACACGTTACCTTCCTCATTTGCCGGCAAGATGAGCGCATTGCTTTTTCGCGCTTGGCGAAATCGTGTCAAGGGAAGAGACTGGTATGATTTTGAATGGTATGTTCGTGGTGGCGTCGCAATGGATCTCGCCCATTACAATATGCGCGCTTGTCAAAACGGCAACGCTACTGCTTTTGTCACGGCAAATCAATTCCAAGAATTGCTTCGAGATAAGATTCACAATGCCGATATTGAAAGAATAAAGGAAGATGTAATGCCATTTGTTGACGATGCTGCAAAGCTCAACATTTGGAGCCGTGAGTATTTTCTTCAAGTTGCAGATATGATGAAAATCAAAGAATAACGACTATCGTCAGTGTGTTAATAAGCACCGCAAAATTGTATGGAGGGTGTGGATTATTTTCGATTGAAGGCCTTGCCTTGCTCTATGTATACCCTTTGCTGCTCAGGGGTGAGGGCGCGGAAAATTCTCAGTAATTCATTTTCTTGTGAATTGTTGGCGTTCCTTGTTGGAAAATCCAATAAGTAGTCTATGCTGACATCAAAAAAGGAGGCAAACCGCTTCAACGTTTCGTAGTCAGCTTCCCGTTCATTTCTGATATAATTTCCGAGCGTAGATGGAGCCATCTGTAGAGCGGCCGCCATGTCCTTTTGCGATAAGGATTTCTCGTCTAGTAATTTACGTAATATATCTCCAAGTCTCACAGCATTTCTCACCTCTATTATGATTATAAAGAGGTCCTGTATGTAAATTTAATTTTACCTCAATATGAGTTTCATTTCTTCGTTTTGTGGTTTATAATTAGGAAACAGGTTTTGTATGCATTTTGTAGGTTTATTTAGAGGAGAAAGAAAAATGAGTGAAATCAATAAGGAAAATTCGAAATCAATATTCAGGAAGTGGTGGTTTTGTTTAATCGTAGTACTTGTTGTTGGAGGAATAGCTGGAGGAGTAGGAGCATGTGGCGAAACTGAAAATTATGGAATAAAAATACCGGAATCAGCAGTTGATTTCCAAGGGAAAAACTATAAAGATGTAAATACCGAATTAGAGAATGCCGGTTTTACAAATATAGAGTTGGAGCCTATAGAAGATTTAATTACTGGCTGGGTAACGAACGATGGAGATGTTGAGGACGTATCGGTGAACGGAAAGACTGATTATACGTCAGGAAGCAAGTTCGCAAAAGATGCTAAAATAGTAATAAGGTATCATACATTTCCTGCTAAAGAAGAATCTGAAGAATCAGAAGAGGTTACAAATGAAACATCCCCTGAAATTGCGGATTATATCGGCAAAGATGCAAAAGCAGCAAGAGATGAATTAGTTGCACAGGGTTATGAGGTAAAATTATTGCATGCAGTTACTGGTATGGATTTCACAATTTCTGTGGATTATGATGATGTTCCTTTTATTATCACAGATCAAGATGCGCCAATTGGCAAATCAGTAACTTTATATATTAATACACAAGAGATGATAGATGAAGGAAATGCCAAGAATAGTCAAGCTGCAAAGTTGGGCGTGTCATATGCATGGGGAGCATTAAGTATGTACGGAGACAGCCAGTATCCATATGGGTTCAAAGTTCATATGATAACAGGAATGCTTGCAGAAGAACCATTTGATGATAACACTTGGTTTTTGAAAGCAAATTGTACAGTGAAAAATCAATACGGAACGAAATTAGATGCTGTGGTTGAATGTAAGGTAACTGGAACCTCAGATAATCCCGAAGTATTAGATTTCATAGTTTACTAGAATAAATGATAAAGTTTGATTGAATTCGAATAATTCGAAATATGGGTAGTTATTTACTATTGGCAATGACGTAAAACAATGTTCGAGAGGAGATTAGAGGGATGCCAAAATTTAATAAGTAATCAATGCTGACATCAAAAAATGCGGCAAACTGTTTCAATGTTTCGCAATCATCCTTTTATTCATTTCTGTGACAATATAATTTCGATTGCTACCACAAAGAAATGAATTTTGTGTATAATAAGTAATCAATGATTTTAACTGAATTTGATATTTAATGGGGGGAGGGGAGCAAATGAATAGAGTTGTAAAAATAACCTATCGTTTTTTTGGATTAAATACAACTGGTGGACATTGTGAATATTCGGTTGAAAAGGCAATATCGCAAAGTGACAGTCTGCGTAGCATTGCAATCGACATCGCAAGAGATTCTATGGGTAAGATAGATGATGAATTGCTAACAAATAATCCTACATTTATTGACGAAAATCCCCCGATTTGGTTTTATTTAGAAAATTGCGAAACGGAAATTTCATATGGAATTAACCCTGATGGTACAATTCAGTTCTTAGCCAACGATTTGAATGAGAAATCTTATCACAACTGGACTTTGGCAGAAATCGATGAATTAATAGATAATGGGATTTTAAGTGGTAATAAGAATCATATACGATTCCTATTTGCGGAGGGCGTTGGCGGTGGCTCTTGCATGGAGCAGGTAGTCTGGATTGTCGATTGGATTTTACGCGGTTACGGCTTGCTCACTGCTAGTCATGCAACCGTGAAGTTCACAAAAGCAGTCAAAGACATGATTGTCCACAAATGGAAGAAGCGAGGAATAAAAACAATGAGACAATTTCGAGATTTCTTTGATACTAAGACTGCGTGGACAACAAAAGAAGTGATGAAGTATTTAGGTATTACTGAAGAAGTTGTATCAAGAACCTTATTGAAACTTGGATATGAGTTAGTGGACAATGAATGGAGAATAAGCCAATCCAAGACATCTATTGACTTGCGAGAAGCGTGGATAAAAAGAGAAGTTGAAGTTTCAAGCTTTGATGAAGGTCCTGAATAGAGCGGAGATTTTTTCGCTTACTCGTTTCCCCTATTACGGTACAACAAGATAAGTCGGTTTTATAGGTATTGACTGTCGGCATACGCATGTTATTATCTCGGGAAATAAATATTTGCGGGTAGATACACAACTCCATCCAAAGTTACAGGTTTGTTTTTGATTATTTCTTTTTGGGCGTATCCTTTTTTTGTGGAATTTATTGATAATAATATGGACAAAATGTAATTTGAGGAGCATTTGGATAGATTTATTCCAAATGCTCTTGCTAATATAGTAAAATATTATCAGATTTTTGAATATATTAGAAATGTTCTTATTGCAACGAGAATGGGGGCGACTATGAGCCAATATACAGAATTCTTTGAGGATTTAGCATATACGATTTCGCCGGATGATGATGACTATGAGGAAAAGCTACGCGAGATGGTTTCACATTTCAGACCTTTTGACAAGGCACTCACTACGTTCATTACCAATCATGGATATGGCGGCGATAGCTCGAATATCGAGGATAAAGTGCTGTTTCTACAGGGGAAATTCAAAAGTGCTAGCATACCAGTTCCAAGAAACCTTAAGAACTGGTTTACTAAGCATATAAGAGTCGAACCCGAAAC
>JAISKC010000013.1 GCA_031261345.1 Eubacteriales Family XIII. Incertae Sedis bacterium
TTCAGGCGGAGTATGACTCTATCGTTGGCAATGCGGGCGGCACAGGCCTTCCTGCTATCCATGAGGACAACTATCTTAGTAGCGATGTGCTTATACTTAGAAATGCGGAACTTGCCGCCAAGTTGGTTTTGGCTGACACGCTTGCAACGCAGGGTGAGGTCGATCAGGCGCTTTTGGACTTGACTACAGCGTTCGACACTTTGGTGTCAAAGCATAATCATCCACTGGTCAGCCACTCGCACAGCTCCGGTTTGACAGCGTTTGGAGAAGAGGTGGACATTGAAATCAAAGGAGATATCAGGGACGTTACAGGAGTTGCCCTCAACGGCATTTCTTATCCCATTACCGCCACAGGCACGAACACCTACGATATTTATGAAGACGGCGACGTGATAGGGAATATCACCGAGGGAAGCGCAATCGTACATCTTCCTGCGGAGTTCTCAGATAGGCTGGCAAACGGCACTCATGAGCTGGTCGTCTTCTTCTCCGATCCCACCACGAACATCAATGTGGTTCAGAGCGGCAAGGCAAATATCGTCGTCAATCGCGAGGCTGAGGTGAATGGCGAGCAGGGCGACCCTGATGGGATTGGCTCTCAAATCAGACCACTTGCCCCTCTGACAGGCGATGATACGCTTATCGACATCATGCTTGGGCTCTCTATCGTTTCGCTTTCAGTGCTATTGTTCCTGATGCTCATGCGCCGCCGCAAACCCAGTAGACTGTAGGCATAGTGGGCTGAAGGGCAAGAGGGGGGACCTGTCCCCTCTCTTATCGTGTTTTTTTTCTAATATCCTATTGACATATCCGTTTTTTGGGGGTAGTATAGTTAATGTCTTAAATATTAACTTGTCTAACTGTTAATTTAATTAACAGTATTAACTTCAAATGGGAATGTCGAAAATGGAAAACAATAGTCAATTATGCGGCAATTTTGATAGTGAGCTCAAGCGTGATTTCATCAAGGCTCTGTTTCGCAGCAAGCACATGGGCACGAAGCTCATCGGCAGGATGAGGGACGGCGATCAGGACGTCAGTTTTGTTGAAATCGCTATGATGCACCATGCTACTACGCCTCACGAGCATATTTCGGGTATGCAGGATTTTCTTTTTGTGAGTAAGCCCGCCATCTCGCAGATGCTTGGCAAGCTTGAGAAGAAGGGCTATGTAACGAGGGAAACGGACAAGGAAAACCGCAGGAAGGTGAATGTGAGTCTCACGAAAAGGGGCGAGGCCGTGCTCGATACCGCGCAGGAAGAAATGAATGAAATGGTGAACAATTTGATTTCGTCCTTTGGCGAGGACGACACTCTTGAACTCATTCGCCTCGTCAACAAACTTGCTGACGTTGTGGACGAAATTCAAGCGGAGAGACTGAAGAAGGAGGCACAGAAATAATATGAAGAAACTTACGGTGCTCATTACTTCCGGAGGGACTTCCGAGAAGATTGACGATGTCAGGCGTATCACGAATTCAGGCACGGGAAGGCTCGGTGCTTTGATTGCCGATACTTTTGCGGAGGAGGATGCTTCCCTAGACTTGCATTATGTATGCTCGGAGAATGCGGTTAGACCTCATAGCAAGAAGGCTATCGTCCACACGGTGGACGGCGTGCGGGAGCTTCTCGGTGCGGTTACGGATCTGTCCGTTTCCGTCGGTGGATTTGACATCATCATCCACAGTATGGCCGTCGGCGATTATACGGTCGCGGCTGTGAGCGATGAGAAGCTTATGAGCGAGGATATACTCGGGCGAATTCTTTCCGACGGCGATTCGAATGAGCCGTCGTCGGTTATCAGCACCGGACTTCTCAATCCACCGAAGCTTTTGGACAAGAAGATTTCGAGCGACAAGGAGAATATCATCGTCGTGCTTGAGAAGGCCCCCAAGGTCATTGGGACGCTGAGGCCGCTCAATCCCGATGCAGTAATCGTCGGGTTCAAGCTCCTTGCGGGCGTGTCTGATGAGGAATTGATTGCTGTGGGTGGCAAGCTACTTGCGAAGAACGACTGCAATTTCGTGCTTGCGAATGACATGACCACGGTGCGGACGGATGCTCATGCGGGCATACTCATCGGCAAGGATGGGAAGACGGAGAAGGCGGTTGGGAAGACGCATATAGCGGAACTTATTGTGGCTCGGACATTGGCGGAGGTGTAGAGATGGCTAATATATTGCTTGGGATTTGTGGTAGCATTGCTGCTTATAAGGCGGCGGATATCGCTAGCCGACTTTCTAAGGATGGACACAGCATCGATGTTGTGATGACGAAGAACGCTCAGGAGTTCATCACTCCTTTGACGTTTGAGACTCTGACGAAGCGGAAGACTTACATCGATAGTTTTGCCCCCATTGAGGATTTTTCCGTTGAGCATATCTCGCTTGCGAAGAGGGCGGACATCGTGCTCATCGCTCCGGCTACGGCAAACCTGATTGGGAAGCTCGCCTCGGGGATTGCCGATGATTTGCTCACTACTGTTTTGATGGCGGCACACGCCAAGCGAACCATCATCTGTCCGGCTATGAACGCGGCGATGCTTGAAAATCCAATAGTTCAGGCCAATATTGCTATGCTTAAGGATTTTGGATATGAGTTTGTTGAGCCTGAGGAGGGAGTGCTCGCTTGCGGAGACAGCGGCAAGGGGAAGTTGGCCTCGGTTGACGAAATAGTTGTTACGGTAAACAGAAAATGATGACGGGATTGGATTGCGGGTCGAGCCCGCAATGACGGAATTTAGGACAGTGGAATAGAGGAGAGAATTTTTGAAGATATTTGGTTTATTATTTAGTACTAGGCGGACGGCGATCATTACTTTTGTCATCATTGCGTTTTTGGTTGTGCAGGCTTATTGCGAGCTTACGCTGCCGAAATACACTGCTGATATAGTGGACGTCGGCATCATGCAGGGCGGTATAGAGAATGCCGTTCCGCTTGAAATTCGCAGGGAGAGTCTCGATGGCCTCGAACTCTTTATGAATGAAAAAGAAATAAATACGGTCGAAAGTGCTTATAGGGAGAAGGTCGGAAAAGACGATATCCTCATGCTCAAAGGCAAGGCGGCAAACGACAAAGAAAAGTACGAAAAGCTGAATGCCATCTTTGAATTGCCTATGCTGATGCTTTCGGCAGGAAAGTACATAGATAAGCAGAGTGAAGCGGCAAAAGAACAGGCTGCCGATATGGGGAGCCTCGATGTGGAGCAAATCAAGCAAGCCTACGAGGCCGGCATGATGAGCAAGGATGACCTCCTTGACATCAGAGAAACTGTTACTGAAAAGCTCGGAGATATGGGTGAGCTCATGATGGGCTCGGCGGCTACTGCCTACGTTTCTGATGAATACAAAGAGATGGGTAAGGATATGAAGAAAATCCAACTGGATTATATGCTTCATGTGGGCGGAATAATGATTCTCTTCACACTCCTTGCGGGTGCATGCTCCATCTTCGTCGGGTTTCTGGCAAGCATAAGTTCCTCGGAGATTTCCAAAAGGC
Organism: Eubacteriales Family XIII. Incertae Sedis bacterium; assembly: GCA_031261345.1. Taxonomy (GTDB): domain Bacteria; phylum Bacillota; class Clostridia; order Peptostreptococcales; family Anaerovoracaceae; genus JAISKC01. The sequence goes on from JAISKC010000013.1 coordinate 3,498, forward strand.
TTCGCAAAAAGAGCTTCACAAATTTACTTTCATTCTCGAGTAGGGAAGTGGAAGAATTTTCGACAGCCTCTCTTATTACTAGAAGTACGAACGACATACAGCAGATACAGATGGCTACGGGAATGGCACTCAGATTGGTGTTCTTCGCACCTGCGATGGCGGTCGGCGGTATCATAAGATTGTCGCAGACCGACACCGGCCTCGAATGGATCGTCGTGGCGGCCGTAGGAACGCTGATAGCTGTCATAGGAGTGCTTCTCGGGCTCACGATGCCGAAGTTTCGAAGAATGCAGGTCTTGGTCGACAAACTCAACTTGGTGAGCCGAGAGATTCTCACGGGACTTCCCGTCATAAGGGCTTTCACGCGGGAGCATTACGAGAAAAAGAGATTCACGGCGGCAAACAATGAACTCTACAAGACACAGATGTTCACTGGCAGAACGATGAGCATGTTCTTCCCGATACTGATGTTTGTGATGAACTTCGTTACGGTCGGTATCGTCTGGTTCGGCGGCAAGAGTATCGACGCGGGCGAGATGCAGGTCGGCGACATGCTCGCTTTCATCTCATACACGATGATGATAGTAATGAGTTTCATGATGCTTTCGATGATGACCATCATGCTGCCGAGAGCCAGTGTTGCGGCGGACAGGGTGCTCGCGGTCATAAAAAAGAAGACGACAATTCAGGACAAGCCCGATGAGGAACTTTCTCAAAAAACGGATTTTTCCGGCAGGGTTGGTTTCAACGATGTCAGCTTCAAATATTTCGACGCCGAGGAAAATACCCTCGAGCATGTCAGCTTTGAGGCTGTGCCAGGCGAAACGACCGCCATCATCGGTTCTACGGGAAGCGGCAAGTCCACGCTCATAAATCTCATTCCAAGAATATATGATGTAACGGGCGGAAGTATCACAATCGACGGTGTGGATATTCGGGACGTGAGCCAGAACAAGCTGCGTTCACTGCTCGGCGTCGTGCCGCAAAAGGGCAAACTTTTCAGCGGCACTATCGAGTCAAATCTCAAATATGCGGGCGATACGATCAGCGACGAGGATATGATGTTTGCGGCCGGCATAGCACAGGCGACCGCCTTCATAGACGAGAAGGAAGATGGCTATGCCACGGAGATATCGCAGGGCGGCACAAATGTGTCTGGTGGACAGCGTCAGCGGCTATCCATCGCAAGAGCAATCGCCAAAAAGCCGAAGGTCTTCATCTTCGATGACAGTTTCTCGGCACTTGACTACAAGACGGACAGCATGCTCAGGAAGGCACTCTCCGACAATATCAAGGATTCGACCGTGATCATCGTCGCACAGAGGATATCCACCATCATGCAGGCGGAGAAGATAATAGTGCTCGATGAAGGAAAATTGGTTGGCATGGGAACACACAAGGAATTACTCAGAACCTGCGAAGTTTACAAAGAAATCGCAGAAAGTCAGCTCTCGGAAGAAGAGCTCGGCGCATAGAAAGGAGGCACGGAATGGCAGAAGAAAACACAAACAAAAGTGCCCCGAGGAGAAGGGGACCAGGCGGTCCTGGCATGAGACATTCGACGGACAAAGCGAAGGATTTCAAGGGGACGCTCAAGAAATTTCTATCGTATGTCGCAAAATACAAAATCAGCCTCGCTGTGGTGGTAATATTTGCAATCGGGAGCACCGTCTTCACCATCGTCGGGCCGAAAGTCCTGTCGAAGGCCATCACGGAGCTGTTCAACGGGTTGACGTCCAAATACCTCGACGGGGGTGCTATCGATTTTGAAAAGATTGCGATGATTCTACTGACGTTGCTCGCACTCTATCTCGTCGCGACGCTCTTCTCGATGATTCAGGGCTGGGTGATGACGACCATCTCGCAGAAGGTCGGATACACGCTCAGGGAGGAGATAAGCGAGAAAATTCACCGCATGCCCATGAAGTATTTCGAGGGCAACAGCATAGGCGATGTGCTTTCGAGAATAACGAACGATGTGGATACGCTCGGGCAAAATTTCAACCAGAGCGTGAGCACGCTTGTAACGAGCGTAACCTCGATTGTGGGCGTTACAATCATGATGCTCACGATCAGTCCTCTCATGACGCTTGTCGTGTTTGCGATGCTTCCGCTTTCCGTGCTCATCATTGCGGTCATCATGAAGTTTTCGCAGAAGTATTTTTTCAGACAGCAGAAACTTCTCGGCAAGGTCAATGGACAGGTCGAGGAAGACATTGCCGGACACAATATACTCAAATTATTCAATCATGAAAAGCAGGCTGAGAAGGAATTCAACGAGACCAACGAAGAGCTTTATAAGTCGGCGTGGAAGAGCCAGTTTTTCTCGGTATTGATGATGCCGATCATCAACTTCATCAGCAATCTCGGGTTTGTGGGAGTTGCGATTTTCGGCGGGGTGCTCGCGTTCAAGGGCTCAATCACGGTCGGCGATATACAGGCTTTCATTCAGTATTCGAGAAATTTCACGCAGCCAATCACTCAGCTTGCGCAGATAGGCAGCATGCTTCAGGGTATGGCGGCCGCCGCAGAGCGCGTCTTCGAATTTCTCGGCGAGGAGGAGGAGATCTCCGATGAGGATGGCGTAGAGCTTGGAGTTGCAACGGGTCATGTTGAATTCGAGCATGTGAAGTTCGGCTATAAGCAGGACCAGACCATCATCAAGGATTTGACGGAGTCCGTGCCGCAGGGTTCGACGGTTGCTATCGTAGGTCCGACCGGCGCCGGAAAGACCACTCTCGTCAAGCTGCTTATGCGCTTTTACGATGTGGGCGATGGTGCTATCATCGTTGACGGCCATGACATCAAGACGATTCGGCGCGCGAGTCTGCGTCAAAATTTCGGTATGGTTCTTCAGGATACATGGCTTTTCAAGGGCACTATCATGGATAATATTCGCTATGGTCGCCCCGATGCGACGGACGAGGAGGTCTACGAGGCTGCAAAGGCGGCTCACGTGCATCACTTCATCAAGACCCTCCCCGGGAGCTATCATATGGAGCTGACGGAGGACGCCGAGAATATCAGTCAGGGCCAGAAACAGCTTCTCACCATCGCGCGTGCTATACTGGCGGATAGCCCGATACTGATACTCGACGAGGCGACGTCTTCGGTCGACACGCGCACGGAGGAGCTCATTCAGAAGGCGATGCAAAACCTCAAGCACGGCCGCACGAGCTTTGTGATTGCGCATAGGCTCTCGACAATCCGTGACGCCGACATCATATTGGTAATGAACGAGGGTGATGTAATTGAGCAGGGGACGCACGACGAGCTTATGGCGCTTGACGGTTTCTATGCGAATCTTTACAACAGCCAGTTCGACGTGATTTCGGACGTGATTGCGTAATTTAGGAGGAGATGAAATGGCTAGAAAAGCATATTTGTGGCATGACGACATTCATGGATTTGTGCTGAAGGACGAGAACCAGTACGTTCTGGTGGATGCGGAGGTCGGCGATATCGAAAGCATAGACGACATAGACGCCGAGGGCTGGGCATTACTCGAAAATCAGGCTCGTGAGCTCGGCTTTGAGCTCGAAGACGACGAATGACGATGGCATTTTAGAATCACTTATGGTTCGTGCAGTAAGATAGCCTCATGGACAATGGCTTTGCGGAGCCTTCAATCAAGAAGGGTGGCAAGGTCAGGCAAAAATGGGAGGCTATCATGAAAAAATTAACACTGGTTACTCTAATTACTTTGTTTGCACTGATGTTCGCATTCGCGGGCTGCTCGGGGATAGGCAAGGGCACAGTAATAAAGTCCGAAGACAAAACAGGCGATGTCGAAATAACGGAGGCGAACGGGGACGAAAATTATGTTCAGGAAATCCCTGAAGGTGAGGAAGGCTCGGATTCGGCGGCATATCTTGCGGCCATCAAGAAGTTCGCTACCCAAAATACCGGCAAAATCCTCGGTCTCGACATGGCAAATATCGATGTGAAGGACCCTGAGCAACTGAAGAAGATGGTGGAAAATTACTGTACGAATAGCGGATGGACATTTGAGGAGGGCGACCTCGAATCCTTCAAGGATAAGAAAGGACTTCACATCACGTTTTCTGATGTGAATTTGAGCCCAAGCAAGCTGACCGCGGAAGCGAGTGTTTGGAGGAGCAGCACCGGCGAGGCGAAGACTGAATCAGCCACCGTGGACAAGAAGAACGGATACTGGGCGGTTGACGGAGAAATGACGACCACGTTCAGTCAGTAGAGTAGGCGGCTTCGGCGGCTTATACTAAGACTTAGCTTCAAAAAAATATTTAATAATCAAAAGCTCGTGGCAAGCACCATGGGCTTTTTATGTGTGATATGATATAGACTAAGTCTGTAAACTACTGATACTGATTCGATGAAAGAGAGGACCTATGAGAAAAAATATCGAACTTAAGAAATTGCTTGTTTTCGCGTTGGCTTTGTCATTGGTGCTGAGTATGTCCGCACTTTTGACGGGGTGCGCAAGCGGCTCCGGAGATGGGGCCGAGAACCAAACGACTTCCGGTAGCGAATCCGGCGTGGATGAAGATGATGTTTTGGGAAGTATGAACGAGATGCTCAGAGGGCATGATGTCGATGTCTCGGAAAGTCCTGTGGCCGGCTCGTATACGACGACGTCGGGCTGCAAGGTTGAACTCGGCGAAGATGGCTCATACCGTTGGGAGGAACCCGATGGGGTTTTCCTGAAGGGGAGTTATGAGCTGTTTGAGGGGACGCCGGTGGGTGGCGGCGAATATGTGACGGAGTCTGAGACGGGTGCTATCTACACGGTCGTCGTCTACTATGACCTCGTGGAAGAGGCAAATCTTGAGGAAAAGCAGGTGATTCCGGCTTCGGACGTCTCCGTTTTCGTCTACGATACCTATGACAAAGATGTCTTCAGGGTTTCGGATTTGATGAATGACATTCAGTTCGAGGCTACGAGGGATTAGATTTGTATAATGAGTTTGGGAGTGAGTTTGAGGAGGTAAGTTATGATTGAGAAAAATGCAAAAGTCACTGTTGTTTCGTCGAAGTGCGATTTCTACAAACCAGGCGATGTAGTCTATTTCAACGGCCCGCTCGTCGACAAGGAGCGTTCGGCGAACGTCTGCTTTGCTGCTATGGGTGCGATTTTCCACTTTGTCTACGCTGTGCGCAAGGGGCTGACAGCTGAGGATTTGGGCTTTGACGAGCTCGTCTTTCAGTGCCCCGACTGCCCCGAGGTGGTGGAGTTTCTGATCGAGCCGCAGGAGTAAGAAAAAAGTAAGTAAAAAAGTAATGGAATTGAAAAAGCTCGCGGCGTTTTCACACGTCCGCGAGCTTTTTGTTTGCTTGTCTGCTTTCTGCTGTCTGGGCTATTTTTCGATCTTGTAGGCGTCAGCGATTTTTGTTCCGATGTTCTTTACTGCTTTTACTATTTTGTTTGCCATGTTGATCTCCTTTTATCTCTTGATGAGGATAACTTGGTTTTGCCGGCCGGCATTGTTTCTTTTCTTAATCTTAATCTAACACCTTGGCATATATAAGTAAAACGCATATTATTAATGTATTACATTCATATTTGTAATGCAACATTTCGGCGGTAGAGTTCGGCAAACATTGCTCCTGCTATTATTAGGGCACCGCCGATGAATTGCATGGGGCTGAGACGCTCGGATAGAATGATGGCGGACAGGCCAAGAGCCACCGGAATTTCTATATAGCCCAGAATTGCAACACTTTGTGCCGGAATCTTCATATATGCCGAGAAGTAGAATGACAACGCAATTCCCCCGTTCACGAAGCACATGATGAGCAGCGGCAGTATGAAATCCGCGTGTATTTCAAAGTGATAGCCCTGTCTTACCCCCACAAATATCGCGACGGTGATGAACGCTATGATGAGTTGGCAGGTAACGCGTTCCATGCTGGCGATTCCTTCGGCCTTTCGGAGAAACACGAGATTTGTCACCATCGTTACTGCAACGAGAATGCCGCAGGCTATTCCCCATGCGGATTTCCCCTGCTCGAGCGCTTGAAAATTGACCATTAACATGCCTGCGAAAACCACGATAATCGCAGCGATTTTGATACCGGTCAGCGCCTCTTTGAAGACCACGGGCGAAATGACAATGATGATAATGGGCGCCAAGTAATTCAGTATGGTGGTGAGACTCACGCCGATTTGTGCGTAAGCCTCGAATACGAACATGATATTTATGCCTGTGGAAATGCCGGCCAGAAACAGCCATTTCATGCTCCTTTTGCATTTCCAGAATGAAAATCGTCCGCCGCGAACGAGAAATATTGCCAGCAAAAATAGGCTTGTGGTCGCCAGTCTGAAAAAGACGATCTCGTAGCTATTCAGCGGGATATAGCTCGCAACAATCCCGTTCGTTGCCATTATCAGCAGTGCGACGATGTACTGCACATATCCAAATTTTGAGTGCTTCATGTAAAAGGCTTACTTGAAGGACTTTTTCAGTAATGCTAGGGTTGCTTCCTCGTCTATCTCCACAGGGTCGAGCGGGAACATGTGGCCCATTACCGTGTGGGCGTTTTTCGCTATGCCTGGGAGTTCGTCTTCCGTGAAGCCGTAATCCGTCAGCTTGAGGTCGTCTACTCCGCAGGCCTTCTGCAGGTCAAGCAGGACTGTGAGAAAATCCTCCGGTTTCGTCGCGTTCTCTTTGCCGAGAGCCTTCGCCATATTCACGAATTTTTCGGGCACGGCTCCTTTGTTTATCAGCGTTTCGTAGTAGGCGTGAGAGATGATGATGAGGCCCGCGCCGTGCGGGAGCTCGTGGTGATAGGCCGAAAGTGCGTGCTCGATGGCATGCTCGGAAATGCAGCTCGAGATAGACTGAATGAAGCCGGCTATCGTGTTTGCAAGGGCTACGTCCTCTCTTGCCTCTACGTTACTGCCATCGTCCACGGCCTCTGCGAGCGAACGGCCGACTCGGGTGATTGCGTCGATTGAGTAGAGCTCGCTGATAGGGTTCGCTATTTTTGCGATATAGCCTTCGGTGCTGTGAAAGAGGGCGTCGAAGCCTTGGTAAGCGGTGAGTTTTGGTGGTACCGAAAGCATGATGAGGGGGTCTACGATTGACAGGACGGGATAGGTGGAATCCCAGCCGATGCCGAGTTTTTCCTTCGTGTCCGTCTTCGTGATAACTGCCCATGGGTCGGCTTCCGTGCCGGTGCCCGCTGTGGTAGTGATAGCTACTACCGGCAGAGGCGCGTTTGGTATGGGCTGATTTTTTCCGGTGGCTCCCCCTACGTAATCCCAGAGGTTGCCTTCGTTTGCGGCCATCACCGCTATGGCTTTGGCCGAGTCAATGCTGCTTCCGCCGCCCAAGCCCAGTATGAAGTCCACGCCTTCATTTTTGGAAAGTTCCGCGGCTTCCGTTACGTGTTCAAGCAGGGGATTTGGCTGGATTTTGTCGAAGACTATGTGGTCCACGCCTGCCTTGTCCAGCTGTTCCTCCACCCTCGCCAAGTAACCTTGGCCGCGCATGGATTTTCCCGCAGTAATTACTATAAGTGCTTTCTTGCCAGGCAGCTTTTGCCTGTGAAGTTTGTCTAGGGATCCTTGTCCGAAGACTACCTTTGTGGGTATAAAATATTTGAACATCGTTTTTCCTCCTCAACAATCTGAATCGTGTTATTTGCAGGTAAATTATATCACATGTTATAATTGCAGACGAAGAAGGTCTCAAGTTCCTTCCTTGAGAATATCCAGATAGCTTTTATATGAGAACAGCCTATTACGCTTATTGCCAGACACTTTTTCCAGTATTCTGACATCACATAATCTTCCCTTGATATTGATAAATGAAATCATAATAGTCGTGTTATTTCAATTTGTCAATTTAACTTGAAATAACGAGGGTTAAATTCCTTGCTTGTTTCAATCTACCAAGCTCTGTTCCAAATCATTGGACTAAATCGTTCCAAATCGTTGGATTAAATCGCTCCAAATCGTTGACTTATGTTTGGAATATGGTAGAATTAGTGATATGAAAGAGAAATATGAAAGGTTAATAGAGCCATATATTGCAGAGCTTATGCACGACTTGCCGGCCGTTGCAATAGACGGACTAAAAGGAATTGGTAAGACAGTTTCTACAAAGCATATTGCAAATACAGTCTATGAACTTGATAGAGCGAGGGACTTCGCACTCCTGAAAAACAATTTAGAAAAACTAAAAACTAACGAGAAACCGGTTCTTATAGATGAGTGGCAGCGGATGCCGGAAGTTTGGGATTATATCCGGCGTGCAGTCGATGATGAGCTTGTTTCTGGTTCATACCTTCTCACAGGCTCTATTGCAAACACAAATACGGACATTCACTCCGGCGCAGGACGGATTATCAGAAAAAAAATGTACCCTCTCTCATTACAAGAAAGAAATTTGGAGACACCGACAGTGTCTATATCTGAAATTTTTGCAAGTGATGAGAATTTTGTAACGCCTATAGGTGGGGAAACAAGTGTTGAATTTGACCAATACATCTCTGAAATAGTCATGTCCGGATTACCGGCTTTTCGAGCTCAATCCGAGAAATTTCGCAGCCAAGCGTTCGAATCATTTTTTGATAATATTTTATCCCATGAGTTTGAGCAGCAAGGTGTGAAAATCAGACAGCCGCAGACTTTGCTTCGGTGGCTACGAGCATATGCTGCGGCGACTTCCACAAATTCGGGATACGAAGAGATACTGGATGCATCTACAGCCGGTGAAGGAAGCAAACCATCGGCAAAGACGACAATAGCTTATAGGGAAGCATTGGGTAACCTTTGGCTTCTCGACGAGCTTCAGGCTTGGGTAAGTGGCAGTGAATTTTTCACAGGTTTGAAATCCACTCCAAAGCATTATCTGGCTGATCCGGCGTTTGCCGTTCATCTATTGGGGTTGACCGAGGAAATTCTCAAAAGCCCTGGAAGTGAAATACCTGGGACAGATAAATTTAATAAAAAATACGGAGATATTCTCGGTCGCCTTTTTGAGTCGCTTATGCAGCTGTCGCTCAGAGTTTATTCAAGTGTCAACGATGCATCCTTATCATATGCGGCAACACATAAAACCGAGCATGAGATTGACTTCATAGTTCAAAAGGGATTGAGATTTATTGCTTTTGAGGTAAAACTTGCGCCATATATTGAAGACCGCGATGTAAGACACTTGCTTTGGTTAAAAGAAAAAACGGGAATGTACCTTGCAGATGCGATTATTATAACAACTGGGCCCTTTGCATATCGAAGGCCTGACGGGATAGCCGTAGTCCCCGCAGCACTTCTCGGAGCATAGAAATTCCGAGAAATATATCAAAAACGAAGTATGCATAAAATATCAAACAAATGTTACAATAGAAGGCGAAAAAGGGACAAGTCTAATGTTAAGGACCATATGGATTATAACAAATGATTCAGATGTTCCACGATTAGTTACAGTCACGTTTAGTAAAAAAGGTAAAAATGTTTAATCTATTTGACATTGTAAAACTTAAAAGTCCAAAAATAAATCTTGGTATCACTTCTAATGATATTGGTGCCATTGTGTATATCCATAATGATGGCGAGGCATATGGCGAGGCATATACTGTTGAATTTTTAGATTCTGACAATGAAACAATTATGGAAAGTTTATTTATGGAATTTACACCAGATGAATTAACTTTAGTTAAAAAGGATAGCTGACAATTTCCGTTCTTTTAGAAGGTAAAGAGTGCTTGCAATACGAAGCATAAAGTAAAGAGGTATTTTGATGAAGGTCAAGTGGTTGGGGAGGGACGATCCCGTTACATTGAGAAACGGACATATTTATGAAGTGCTCGCTGAAGAGCATGGTAGTTATCGCGTCATAGATGAAGAGGGTGAGGATTACCTTTATCCAAAACGAGAATTTGAAATAGTTGAAAAATATTTGGAGAAATCGCAAAATGCTTTGGATGATTAAAAAAATAAGTGAAAATGACGATGAAATAATCGTTGGGTACAACCCTGGGAGTGACAAACGGTTTGACGGCCGTATAGTGTATAACCGTAAAGAGCAAGAGACACATCTTGAATCACTTGCTGAAGGTTCAAATGAATTTGATGGTAAGAAGTGTGCTGGTCATACACGTACCAAAATACTTAAAGGTTTGTTAAAAGACGAACCTGTTATGATTGCACTTGGATAAGTAACGGGTTTATACAGTATGCAATTCTGCCTTGAGGGCATTCTGGAGAACTGCCGATACATTGATGCCAGCTTTGCTTGCTTCCGCATCGAGCCACGCCGGAAGGGAGACATTGCGGCGAACTGCTGTATTTTGTAATTTCTTGCGATACAAGTCAAAGTCCACCGGCACGAGGGTCTTAAATTCCGTAATAATTTCAGAGGGTTCACAGACGTCCGCCCAGTGAGATACACTCATATCGATACTATCAATAGCTGTTGGCGTTGGTATAAACTTTCCATCGTCTTCATAATCCACTCCACAAAGCGATATTATATCCTCCGCCATATAAAGTGCGTCATTTAAATCCTTGCCCTCAGTAACAACATCAAAGTCCGGCACATATACGAGATATGGCATTTTCTTATCTGTCGTTTCTGTAATTATTACTGTATATATTTCTTTCATTGCTTCCTCCTTAAGGGAACTTTTACAGTCCCCATTTTCTTATCAAATCCTTTGCTAATCCCTCACTTACTTCCCTGTGGCGTGGTATCTTTTCTTTATCCTTGCCGTTGGTATAGATGTCGTGATTCCCACCGTTTCTTAGAAAATACCAACCTTGCTTCTCGAACTTCTTTATCAAATCCCTTTGTTTCAATCTCATGTCCTTCCTATATAATATATTACACAATATATTACACACTGTAAAGTGGTATAATGTATATTTTTATACACATTATTTTCAAGGAAAATTCGGATGATGGTCTCCTTGTTATTTGCAGGTAAATTATATCACATGTTCATCGGCACAGTGGGACACAATGACATGTATTTTATGATTTTCAAGTCTTGTGTTTTGTGATTATCAAGTTTAATTTCCGATTCAATCACCTGTCCCCTCATTCAATTAAGTAGATTATAGCGAAAAATAATTTATTTTTTGGCACTCAATTGTTTAGAGTGCTGATAATTGGGTATAATATATATAGGAGCCTAAATGGCGAAGCGGTGGATTGCTTCGCTACGCTCGCAATGACGGTTTTGAAAAGGGGTGATTTTTTATGAATTTTGAGAAATGGACACAGAATGCGCAGGGCGCTATGGCGGAGAGCCAGAATATTGCTATACAGATGGGGCATCAACAGCTTGATTCGGAACATGTGCATCTTGCGCTGCTGCTTCAAGACGAGGGGCTTATTCCTAAGATTTTGAAACTTAGGGGCATAGATGTCAGCGATGTCGTGCATGAGGTTGAGGCGGAACTCGACAAGCTGCCCAAGGTGCAGACTTCTGCGGGCAATGCCGGAGATCAGCTTTATCCTACTCGGCGGGTCGGCAAGCTCATCTCGGATGCGGAGAAGATTGCGAAGCAGTTTAAGGACGACTTCATCAGCGTGGAGCATCTATACTTGGCATTACTCGACGAGAGGGCCACGCCTTCCGCTCGGATATTCAAGGACTTCAACATTACTAAGGAGAATGTTCTCGAGGAACTCACGAAGATAAGGGGCAACCAGAGGATTACAAGCCAAAATCCAGAGGAGGGCTATGAGGCTTTGACCAAATACGGTCGGGATTTGGTGCAACAGGCGAGGGAAGGCAAGCTGGACCCCGTCATCGGAAGGGACGAGGAAATACGGCGGACGATACAGATATTGTCGAGGAGAACGAAGAACAATCCTGTGCTCATAGGCGACCCTGGAGTCGGTAAGACCGCCGTGGTCGAAGGCCTCGCCCAGAGAATATTGGCGGGCGACGTGCCTGAGGGACTGAAGGACAAGACTATATTTGCACTCGATATGGGGGCGCTGATTGCCGGTGCAAAATACAGAGGCGAATTCGAGGAGCGGCTCAAGGCTGTTCTTACCGAAATCGAGAACGCTGACGGCGAAATAATTCTCTTCATCGACGAGCTCCACAATATAGTCGGGGCCGGCGCGGGAGAGGGCGCGATGGACGCGGGAAACCTGCTGAAGCCCAAACTCGCGAGGGGAGAACTGCACTGTATCGGAGCTACGACGCTCGATGAATACAGAAAGTACATCGAAAAGGACGCGGCACTTGAGAGGCGTTTTCAAAAGGTACTCGTCGATCAGCCTTCGGTTGAGGACACCATCACGATACTTCGGGGGCTCAAGGAAAGGTTTGAAATCCACCACGGCGTCCGTATTACTGACCCTGCTCTTATCGCCTGCGCGGTATTGTCGGACAGATACATCAGCGACAGGTTTTTGCCAGACAAAGCCATCGACCTCATGGACGAAGCGGCTTCGAAAATACGGACGGAAATCGATAGTTTGCCCGAGGAACTCGACCAGATACAGCGAAGGATAATGCAACTCGAAATCGAGAAACAGGCCCTCTCAAAGGAAGGCGACGAGGCTTCGAAGGCGAGACTTGCTCTGATAAGCAACGAGGTGGCGGAGCTGAAGGCCGAAAATGACGCGATGCGCGCCCAGTGGGAGGCGGAAAAGAGCGTGATCGCGCAGGTCAAGGAGAGCAAGCAGCGGATCGAGGACATCAAACTCGCCATTGAGGAGGCGGAGCGGGCATACGACCTCGAGAAACTCGCCGAGCTGAAATACGGGGAGCTTCCGGCGCTCGAAAAGGAGCTTGAGGCGGCACAGAGCAGGGCCGACGCCGCGGAGGAAAGGCGGCTTCTCAAGGAGGAGGTAACGGAGGAGGAAATCGCCGAGGTCGTGGCGGGCTGGACGGGTGTGCCGGTCAAGCGGCTAGTCGAGTCCGAGCGGGAGAAACTCTTGCGGCTTCCGGAAATTCTGCACAGGAGGGTAATCGGGCAGGACGAGGCGGTAACTGCGGTGAGCGAGGCTGTGCTCAGATCGAGGGCGGGACTCAGCGATGGCACAAGGCCTATCGGCTCGTTCATCTTCCTCGGTCCTACGGGTGTCGGAAAAACCGAACTTGCGAAGGCGCTTTCGGAGGCCCTTTTCGACACGGAAAAGAATATGATTCGAATAGACATGAGCGAATACATGGAGAAACACTCGGTGTCGCGGCTCGTCGGAGCGCCTCCTGGATATGTCGGCTATGAAGAGGGTGGACAGTTGACCGAGGCGGTTCGCAGAAGACCCTATAGCGTCATTCTTTTTGATGAAATCGAGAAGGCGCACCCCGATGTTTTCAACGTTTTGCTACAACTTCTCGACGATGGGATACTGACGGACAATCAGGGCCGCACGGTGAATTTCAAAAACACCATCATCATCATGACGAGCAACATCGGTAGTCCCTATCTGATCGACAATATAAACAGCGACGGCAGCATTGACGATAGCGTCAAGGAGACCGTTATCGAGGAGATGAAACTTCATTTCAGACCGGAGTTTCTGAACAGAATCGACGACATCGTCGTGTTCTCGCCATTGACAGAGGACGACGTCGTGAAAATCGTTGAGTTCAATCTTGAGGAGGTTCAAAACCGGCTCGAAAGCAGGGATATCAAGGTCAATTTCACGGATAGGACGAAGCATTTCATCGCGAAGGAGACTTACTCGCCGACCTATGGTGCGCGGCCGATCGCTCGTTATATCAAGAAGAATATCGAAACCGACATAGCCTCCCAGATCATCAGGGGCGAGGTGAAAGATGGCGACGAATTCACGATTGATATCGGAGAATAATGTGTTTATAGTTCGGCGTTTTGGATGTAGTTGCTGCTTAGTATGATGTTTTGGTGGGCGGCGTCGGGGTGCTTGATTTTGTTCAGGATCCGCTTGCCCGCTTGCTGCCCCAGCTCCACTACGGGTTGCTCCACTATGTCGATGTCCATGCCTCGGAACGCGGGCTTGTTGTAATCGTAGAAGCAGACGAGAGATACGTCAGTCCCGATGATGATGGATTTTCTGTTCAGGTAGTCTATCACGTCGTCGGCCATGATGCCGTTTGAGACGACGATGGCATCGCATTTTGCGTCGAGGAGTTCCTTCGTGCAGATGTATGCGCTGTTTTCCATCGAATTTCCGACCGTGATCAAACTCGGGTCAAGCTCGAGTCCGCCGTCTATGATGGCGTGTTCGTATGCGCTCAATCGTTCGATCGTTGTGCTGAGGTGCGGGAGTCCAGTAATGAATCCGATGCGTTTCTTTCCTTTGCCTATCAAATTCAGGACGCCTTGATGGACGGATTTGAAGGAATTGACCGTCACGGAATCGTAGGGGGCCTGATTGAGTTCCCTGTCAACCGATACGACGGGCAGACTGGAGGGTATGATGTTTGCACATTCCGAGTAATCCCCAAGGGTGGATGCGAGAAGGAGGCCATCGACTACGCCGGACGCGAAATATCTCAGATGGGCCAATTCGCGCTGTTTGGTCTCCCGCGTATTTGCAATGATTAGATGAAATTTCTGCTCCGAGACGACTTCTTCAACGCTTTCAATCACGGAAGCAAAGAATTTGTTTGAAATATCGGGAACGATGAATCCTATCGTTTTCTTTCTGCCGGTGCGCAGGCTTCGGGCGTGCACGTTTGGAATGTATCCGAGCGTATCTATTGCGCTCTGAACCCTGAGTTTCGTATCCTCTGAGACAAACCTCGTTTTGTTGATCGTATGGGAAACGGTCGCCGTTGAGACTCCGGCTAATTTTGCCACGTCATGAATACTTGATTTCGTCATAATAAGTTTTGAAAACCTTCTGTAATTTGTTTTGTAAACGATTAACCCAACTTTATATAGAAATGAAAGTTTTGTCAAGAAACCGTGGGTGGATTGCGGGTCTAGCCCGCAATGACTGTGGAGGTGGATTGCCGCGCTATGCTCGCAATGACATGACATGGCAAAAAGAAAGTTGTTGACATGCACATGTGCCTGTGTTATTTTTTAGTTAAATCACGAGTTAAACGTTTACGCAACCGTTTAAATACAATATCAAGTGAGGACAGGATGAGCGATCATACACCAATTCTTCAGATGAAGAACATCACAAAGATCTTCCCCGGCGTGAAGGCGTTGGACGAAGTAACCCTCGAAGTTCGCCAAGGTGAGATTCACGCAATTTGCGGTGAAAACGGAGCCGGCAAATCGACGCTTATGAAAGTCCTTTCGGGCGTTCACCCCTATGGGTCATATACGGGGCAAATCATATATCAAGGCAAGGAGATGTCATTTAAAGACATCAAGGAATCGGAAAAGGCCGGCATTGCCATTATCCATCAAGAACTTACTATGATTCCCGAATTATCAATCACAGAAAATATATTCATGGGCAATGAAGTCAGGAGGCGCGGACTCATCGATTGGGACGAGGCTCGGAGGCTCACGGTGGACTTGCTCAAGCGCGTGGGCCTCAGCCTGAACCCAAATACGCAAATCAAAAACTTGGGCGTGGGGCAGCAACAATTGGTGGAGATAGCCAAGGCGTTGTCCAAAAACGTTCGGCTCCTGATTTTGGACGAGCCGACGTCCGCACTCAACGAGGAGGACACGGAAAATCTGCTCAATCAAATGCGCGAGCTGAAGAGCAAGGGCATTACCTGCATCATGATTTCTCACAAGCTGAACGAGATTGCGGCTATCGCGGATTCCGTTACGGTCATCAGAGACGGACGCACCGTTGAGACATACGACGTGGAGGCGGGTCATGTCGATGAGGATAGAATCATTCGCGCGATGGTCGGACGCTCGCTTGAAAACCGCTTTCCCGACCACGTGCCCGATACGGGAGATGTCATCTTTGAGGTCAGCGGCTGGCGTGTTGAGGATCCTCTTATCCCAGGGCGTCTCATCTGCAAGGATTCGAATTTCTTTGTAAGAGCTGGCGAGATCGTGGGGTTTGCGGGCCTCATGGGAGCCGGAAGAACAGAGCTTATGCGCTCGCTTTTCGGTAGGAATTTTGGGATTTATCAGCGCGGAACGATCAAACATCACGGAAAGGATGTCAAGCTCAAATCCGTTTCTGCCGCCATAAGGCAGGGCATAGCATATGTGCCGGAGGACAGAAAGGTCCTTGGCCTCAACTTACTGGACAATGTTCGTATGACTACTACATCGGCAAATCTCAAGGCGGTTTTGAATCACGGTCTCATCGATTCGTCGCTCGAATATCGGGCTGCGGAGAAGGAGCGCAAGGATCTTTCGGTCAAGGCCGCGAGCGTCGAGGTCGGCGTATCGACTCTGTCGGGCGGAAATCAGCAGAAGGTCGTTTTGGGCAAGTGGATATTCACGGAGCCCGACGTTTTGATTCTCGACGAGCCTACGAGAGGCATTGACGTGGGCGCAAAATACGAGATTTACCGGCTCATTCATGCACTCGCGGATCAGGGAAAGGCTGTGATAATGGTCTCGTCGGAGCTACCGGAATTGCTCGGAATGTCTGACAGAATATACACAATTTGCGAAGGCAGTATCACGGGGGTTCTGGATCGGAAGGACGCGGATTCGGAAAAACTCATGCGGATGATGACGACGACATCCGACGCGGCAGCGAACTAGCAGAAAGGATTTGTGGGAGTAATGAAGCGGATTAAAGAAGTAATGGGCGGCGATTTCAGGCAGTTCACAATGGTGATTGCTCTGGTTGTGCTCATCGTCATATTCAATATCATCTCGGGCGGACGCATGGTTACGTCGGCCAACTTTCAAAACCTGATTTCGGGAAATGCCTACGTTTTGGTTCTGGCGATAGGCATGGTGATGGTCATCGTAATAGGGCAAATCGATCTGTCGGTCGGCTCGGTCGCCGGTTTCTGCGGCATGGTCATGGCACTCACCGCGAGGGATTTGAACTTCCCTTGGTGGGCGGCGGTGCTCGTCGGAATTCTTATCGGCGTTCTCATCGGTGCATGGCAGGGATTCTGGCTCGCAAAACTCGGTATCCCAGGCTTCATCACAACCTTGGGAGGCATGATGATCTTCCGCGGCGGCGTCATATGGATTTCAAAATCGATATCCGTGCCCGCGCCGCACGAGCTCAAGATGTTCGGTGCAGGTTATCTGCCGGAGTGGGGGCCCGCGTTCACGGGCATGAACAATTCGACACTTCTTCTCGGCGTCATCGGCATATTTGCATACGCATATGCACAGCTCCGTCGCCGCACGAAAAACGAGAAGCTGACGGGCGTGAATGAGGCTCTGTGGCCCGTGGTCGTCAGGATCGTTTTGGTCGGTGCAGTAATAGGCTACCTCGCATGGTTGTTTGGGACAGGCCGCCCTGGGACATCTTTCCCCGTGCCAGGCGTCATCCTCATCATCTTGGTCATCATATATCACATCATTACTCAGAGAACGACATTCGGACGGCACATCTACGCTGTCGGCGGCAACAAGGCGGCTGCGGCACTCTCAGGTGTCAACGTTCCTAGGACATATTTTCTGACGATGCTCAACATGTCATTCCTCGCAGCTTTGGCAGGAATCATGTTCATCGGGCGGGCGACGGCAGCGGGTCCATCGGACGGAACGAACTGGGAACTCGACGCAATCGCCTCGGTGTTCATCGGCGGCGCGGCGGTATCGGGCGGTATAGGAACGGTGCTCGCGACGATGGTCGGGGGCATGGTCATGGCAGTCCTCAATTCGGGGCTGATGCTCATGGGAGTCGGTGCGGACCGCACGGCGGTAATAAAGGGCTTGGTGCTTCTCGCCGCGGTTGCTTTCGATGTTTACAACAAGAAGCAAGGGAGAAAATCTATCATCGGACATCTTTTCCCTGGAAACAAGGACAAGCAGGAAGGCGGTGCCTCGGGTGCCTCGGGTGGCTCGGGCGGTGATACAGGTCAATCATAACGATCCGAAATCGGCAAATTTTCGCCGGTATAAGATAAAGAAGTAGTAGTAGTTAACAAGGAGGTATATCATGAAAAGGAAGGTAAGTTTATTTTTGTCAATCATCATGGTTTTGGTCATGGTGATGTCGCTCACAGCATGCGGCGGCGGACGCTCAGACGATGAGGGCAGTGCAACCGCGGAGGCGGGAGCAGGATTTGAAGCCGGTGCAACAGTCGGCGTATCTCTGCCTTGGCTCGGCACACAGAACTGGAAAGAAGCTGAGGATCAGTTCAAGACTGAGCTCGAAGCTGCCGGTTTCAAGGCGATAGTTCAGGAAGCCGACCAGAAAGTTCCGACACAGCAACAGCAGATTGAGTCAATGGTTCAGAACGGTGCGAAGGTTCTCGTCGTCGCGCCTGTTGACGGTTCACAACTCGGTTCCGTTCTTGAAGATGCAAAGGCCGCCGGCGTATATGTCATCGGTTACGACCGTCTTCTCGAGAACACCGACGCGGTAGACGCGGTTGTGCAGTTCGGCAGCATCCAAACGGGTGAACTTCAGGGACAGGCACTTCTTGACGGTCTTGCAGCAGAAAAAGGCGACGGCCCCTACAATATCGAGCTCTTCGGCGGCGGCCCTGCTGACCCGAATGCACCCAATTTCTTCAAGGGCGCAATGAACGTTCTTCAGCCGAAAATCGACGACGGCACACTCGTGGTCGTTTCAGGTCAGACCGAATTCACGGAAGCAGCAACGTTAGACTGGGACAACGGCAAGGCACAGACACGTATGGATTCCCTTCTCGCCGGCAATTACTCGGACAAGAAAATCGATGGAGTTCTTTCACCGAATGATGGAATTGCACGTGCTATCATTACCGCTTGCGAGCAGGCAGGACAGGAAATCCCCGTGGTTTCGGGCCTTGACGCAGAGGACGAATCCGTTCAGTGGATTGTCGACGGAAAGCAGTATTCGACGGTCAACAAACCGACAAATGAGCTCGTAGCAAAGACTCTCAAAATCATCAAGCTTCTCCAAGAGGGCAAGGACCTTCCCACACCCACAGCTACGGCCGACAACGGGAAAATCGAAGTTCCTCTATACGAACTCACGCCGCAGATAGTAACCAAGGCGAACGTTGAGGAAGTCTTCGCGAACGACCCTGCAAAGGCGGCAATCTTCAAGTAGATTGTCTGACTAACTAACACTTTTTCATTTCTTTCGGCGGGCGGCTTCGGGCGATTCGACCTGAACCCGTCCGCTGTCAGTAGACCAAAGGCAGGGGGGCGACATGTCAAAAGCATATGACATCATTGGATTTGGTGAATGTCTGATCGATTTGGTGGCGATCCGTTCTTCGGACGGTAATAAGGTAAATATGGAAGGAACTGCCGGAGGTGCGACGCTAAATGTTTGTGCGGCTGCTGCGAAACTCGGGCGAAAGACGGCATATATCACAAAGATAGGACCGGATTTGTGCGGAAGGTTCATCAGGGATCAGATAGAGCAAAACAATGTGGAATACAGAGGCTATACCGCGAAAACCGAATTGACGACGCTCGCCGTGGTAACTCTCGATGAAACGGGCGATAGGGAGTTTGCTTTCTATCAAAACGGGACAGCGAGTGCGACTCTTTCCGTTGATGACATCGACTTTGACTTTCTTCGAGAGGGCCGCATATTCAATTTCGGCACCGTCAATATGACAAATGAAATCACCTTCGAGGCAAACGTCAAGGCGGCAAAAAGAGCAAAGGCCGATGGCGTTATCGTAGCCTTTGACCCGAATTACAGGACACATCTGTGGCCCAGCGAGAGGGAAGCTGTCAGGGCCATGAGGGCAGGATTTGAGATTGCCGACTACATCAAGGCTTCCGAGGAGGAAGCCGAAATTTTCACCGGATCAGCCGATCCGAGCGAAGCCGCCAAGCTGATAATGGAGCAGTTTAGGCCCAAATTTTTGGCGGTTACGTTGGGCTCGCTTGGTGCGATTGCCTTGTCGCCTTTTGGGCAGGCGCAGGTGCCAGCATACCGAGTTTCTACGGTGGACACGACGGCTGCAGGCGATGCGTTTTGGGGCGCTGCACTTCACAAATTGTTGGAATATGAGGACGGCGGCAGGGTGCTTGACAGCTTGGCGCTCGAGGAGCTTTTGGCGTATGCCAATGCCGCAGGTTCGCACGCGACCACAATCATGGGGGCGATGCCGTCCCTCGCGGACGAAGCCGATATTTTGAAACTATGTAATGAGCGTCATTGCGAGCGCCGCGAAGCAATCTAGGAGGTTGAATTTATGAAACGTTCGGAAATCAATAGGGCTATAAAAAAACTTGAGAAACTTGCGGCGGCCAATGGGTTCGCTCTGCCGCCGTTCACTGGTTGGACACCCGCGCAGTGGCAAGAAAAGGGCTCTGAGTGCGCCGAGATTCGCGACAATATGCTGGGCTGGGATGTAACGGACTACGGCGAGGGTCATTTCGACACCCTCGGACTCACGCTCATCACAATCAGAAACGGCAATGCCACAAACCCCACTTACAGCAAGCCCTATGCCGAAAAATTGATCATGAGCGAGGAACATCAGATTTCCCCGATGCATTATCATTATAGCAAGATGGAGGACATCATAAACAGAGGCGGCGGCAACATGCAGATGCGCCTCTACAATTCAAACGAGGACGGTTCATTTGCGGACACGGACGTCCAAGTGCACTCGGATGGGGTTTTCTACACGGTGCCGGCGGGCTCGGTCATCACGTTCAAGCCGGGGCAGAGTATCACCCTTGCGCCGTATCTCTATCACGAATTTTGGGCCGAGGAAGGGCACGGTCCCGTGCTCATCGGCGAGGTATCTCAAACCAACGACGACAACAAAGACAACCGCTTCAAAGAACCCCTATCAAGGTTTTCCGAAATCGAAGAGGACGAACCCCCCTACAGGCTCCTCTGCAACGAATATTAGAGGTTTGAGCGTTCTAGGGAGCGAATTATGTGCTCTCTCATGGCTCTTTCGCCGGCGTCGGCGTCGTTTTCTACGAAGGCGTCGTAGATGGCTTTGTGCTCCGCCAGTATGATGGGAAGGTCTTCCTGCTTGTACGGCAACACCTTGGCGCTGTATCTGATATATTCCTGAAATTGTTCTATCATGCCAATGAGCATTCTCGAGTGCGATGCCGTTGCTATCCTGTGATGGAAGCCGGCGTTGATTGAGCGCATTCTCTTTCCGTCGCCACGGCTCGTGTAGAAGACCATGAACTCGAAACTCTCGGAAATGTGGTCGAATTCCTCGTCGGTTCGGCGATTTATTGCCCACTTTGTAGCCCTACATTCGCAGGAGCGTCTGAGCGAGTAAAGGTCTCTGATGTCATCTTCTGAAAGGCCGACGACGAAGGCGCCTCTGTTGGGGATCATTTCGATTAGACCTTCGGCCTCGAGGTTTTTCAGCGCCTCCCTTATGGGTGTGCGACTGACGCCGTAGTCCTCCGCCAAGGCCGTTTCGGTCAGCTTTGTGCCAGGAATCAGCCTTTCTGAGAGGATTTCAATTCTGATTTTTTCCGCCAAGTCTATTGAGCGAGCCGTGTGGTTATCCATTTGTTTTGCCGCCAATCTAATTTTCTGAGCGAAGCATGTTTATCTTGCCGCCGGCTCTGATCATCTGCTTCTCGAGGTCTGAGAGGGCGTTGATTGTCCTGTAAATTTCGCCGCTGTCCTCATCTTTTATCTCGATTATTTCGTTTTCGAGTTGGGAAATGGCATCTTCAATCGCAAGGTTTTGCCCGAGGGAGAGCTTGTCGTAATCAGAGAGATTTTCAAATGTGAGTGGGATAATCCCGCTGTTGATGAGGTTTGATCTGTGAATTCTTGCGAAAGACTTTGCAACGACAAATCTGATGCCGAGGTAGAGCGGCACGAGGGCGGCGTGTTCACGGCTTGAGCCCTGGCCGTAGTTGTCGCCGCCGATGATCACTCCGCTTTTCGCGGCCTTCGCTCTTTTGGCGAATTCGGGGTCAATCTTCTCGAAGCAGTAATTCGAAAGGTGTGGAATGTTGCTTCTATACGGCAGAAGTCTGCTGTCCGAGGGCATGATGTCATCGGTAGTAATGTTGTCGCCTGCCACGAGGACGATTTCGCCAGAGACCTTGCCTGCGAGGGCCTCACCTCTCGGGAAAGGCTTGATGTTTGGCCCCATTACTACGTCTCCCTCGCCACCTTCAGGCGGGAAAATGACGAAATTTGTATTCGGCTCAAAGGTTTCGTCCTCAATTACTGGAAGCCCTATACCCAGACTCTCGCTCTTTGCCATGCCGTCGGTGAGGACACCCGTTACAGCTGAAATTGCAGCGGTCTCGGGGCTTACCAGATAGACATCGGCGTCCTGCGTTCCGGATCTGCCTTTGAAATTTCTGTTGAATGTGCGAAGTGAAACGGCACCGCTCTGCGGACTTTGTCCCATGCCGATACAGGGACCGCAGGCATTCTCGATGATGCGGGCACCGGCGTCAATCAGGCTCTGCAGAGCTCCGTTTGCCGCCATCTTGGAGAGGATTTTCGCGGAGCCGGGGCTGATTACCAAGCTCACATCGGGGTGAACCCTGCGACCTTTCAAAATGGCGGCGGCTTTCATCAAATCGGTGTAACTCGAGTTTGTGCAGCTACCGATCGCCACCTGATTGACGACGATTTCGCCGATTTCCGACACGGCCTTGACATTGTCTGGGCTGTGAGGCATCGCCGCCAATGGTGCCAAAGCGGACAAATCCACATTCAATATCTCATCATAAACGGCATCGTCATCGGCAGAAAGTGCCAAAAAGTCGCCGCCCCTACTTTGCGATTCCAAATACTTTTGAGTGTTCTCATCAGATGGAAAAACCGAGGTGGTAGCACCGAGTTCTGCTCCCATATTAGTGATGGTGGCTCGGTCTGTAACGCTGAGTGCCGCTACTCCAGGGCCGAAATATTCAGCAATCTTGCCGACTCCCCCCTTGACGCTGAGCTCTTTCAGCACGTAGAGAATGACGTCCTTGGCGCTTGCCCACGGCTTCAGTTTGCCGGTCAAGTTGATCCCGATGACCTTGGGGACGTTCAGGCTGTATGTTCCCTTCGCCATCGCCACCGCAACGTCGAGTCCACCGGCACCGATGGCTATCATGCCGAGGCCACCGCCCGTCGGGGTGTGGCTGTCCGAGCCGAGGAGTGTTGCGCCAGGCTTCCCGTAGTTTTCGAGGTGTAGCTGGTGGCAGATGCCGCCGCCTGGTTTGGAGAAGAGTATGTTGTGTCTTCCGGCTACGCTCTTGATGAAAGCGTGGTCGTCGGCGTTTTCAAATCCTGTCTGTAGGGTGTTGTGGTCGATGTAGGCGACGGAGATGTCCGTGTCAACCTTGCCTGGGTCAATGGCCTCGAGCTGCAGGTATACCATTGTGCCCGTGCTGTCTTGCGTCAAGGTCTGATCTATCTTGATTGTGATTTCCTCGCCTTGACGGAGTTCGCCGCTGACTAGGTGATCTTCCAAAATCTTGTATGCTAGTGTCTTTCCCATTCCATCTTCTCCTTTTGTTTCGCTCGATTGTATTCACTTATACAATAATACAATTTCCGGTGGTTTTTGTCCATGTGCTTTAGATGATTGTTAGCTCCTTTGGCATGCCGCCTATTGTTATGATTTCGCAGCCTTCCTTTGTGATTACTACGGTGTCTTCTATGCGGACTCCGCCGAAGCCTTCTATATATATGCCTGGCTCAATCGTCACTACCATGTTCTCCTCTAGCACGGTTTCGTCCTCCTTGCCTATGCGCGGTGCTTCGTGGACTTCCTCGCCGACACCGTGTCCCGTCGTGTGCAGGAAGTGTTCTCCGAAGCCGGCCTCCTCTATGATGTCTCTGACGATTTTGTCCAAATCCTTGCAAGCTACGCCCGGGCGAGCAGAAGCGATGCCGGCGAGTTGCGCCTTCAAAACCGTGTCATAAACCAGTTTCTGCTTTGCGGACAACTCCGACACATCGCTACCGCGCCCGCTGCCGACGAACACCGTCCGTGTCATATCGCTGGCAAATCCGTGCGCCATTACTCCGAAGTCGATCGTCAAAAATTCTCCCGTCTGGATTACTCGGTCGGTCAGCTCGGCGTGGGGAAACGCGGAATTCGGACCCGAGGCGATGATGGGCGGAAACGACAACCCCTCATAGTCCTCCTCGAAGGATTCGGCGACACCCTCCATGAATTCGGCCAATAACCGCTCCGTGATTTTTATATCCGTGCGCAGGTTTGTGGACAGAAAGGCCTGCGCCGCCTCGAAGCAGACGGAGCCGAGCTCGGCCGCCAACTTCATAATCTGTATTTCTTCGTCTGTCTTAATAATCATGATAAATCCTCCAAAATGATCAATTGCACAAAAGGGATTACACAATCGAAACGTCCCCTTGTGTAATATGGGAGATATTTTATCATAAAATCAGCTTTGTTAGGGCCTCTATATGCGGGGCGATGGGCTTTTCCGAGTAGACCGTTTTGCAGGCGAACTCCGCCCTGTAGACGGAGGCGAAATCGAAAACCGGCAGGAAGAGGTCGGGCGTCTTCCCGAGAAATCTTCGGACTTCCTTCATGTTGACGCCATCGTTCATCTTGTTCACAACGCGAGTAACGGGAATGCCGGAAAGTTCCGCCGCGCGGACGAGCTCGGCAATTTCCTTGCCCGCAAGCAGACAGGAGGGTAGGGGGTCGATGACGAGAACAATCCTGTGCATCTGGGAGAGAAGTCTGCGGTAGTCCATGCCCAAGCCGGAAGAAGAGATGTCTGAAAGAACATATTTTGCGGGAACGTTGTTCACGAGGCTCACCAAGTCTGCGGCCTCGAGCTCAAAATCGGAATCTGCCGGCATACGCAGTGCCCAGTTCACGCCGCCGCTGATATTCTGAAGATGGCTGATGGGTTTGCCGCCCGAAAGCAGCCGGTGCAAGGGGTGATACGTGCGACCCGCGAAATGTTTTCCGATGTCTATCTTGTCGAAGGGAAGTGTGCTTCCAGCGGCCAGTGAGCCCGCCACCTCGACGACCGCCGCAGCTGCCATTCCCATCTCTTGGGGAGAAACGCTGCCTTTCCTTGAACTTTTTGACCTTAATGTAGCCACCAGACAATCCGCCACAGCCTGCACGAGGGTAGTAACCCCCGCACCGGAAGACAGCCCGATGAATCCGATCTTCTTGGCTCCGTGCACAGGCAAAGTCCCGTCCGTTACTCCGTCCGCGACCGCCCGTGAAAGGCGTCTATTCAGCCTATTATTCATATTTTTGTCATTACTAAATATACTCATTGGTATATTATAACACCAATAGAAAAAAATGCAAGCGAAATATTTTATTAGGTAATTGAATAATGCGCCCAGTCGGGGTATAATATTTTGTGTGCAAAAAGAATATTATTGCTTTGTTACATACTACATGATGTGGAAGCGGGAATGATAGAATATAAAGAGATAAGCAAATCCTACGGCGAAAACGTGGGTGTCGAAGATATAAGTGTGAAGATTGAAGACGGCGAGTTCGTCTTTCTGGTCGGGCCGTCGGGTGCCGGCAAATCAACTTTCGTGAAATTGTTGCTCAAATTGATCGACGCTGATAGCGGGAGCATTATGTTCAATGGCTACGACGTGACGGAGCTGTCGCCGAGACAGGTGCCTGGGCACAGAAGGAGCATGGGCATCGTGTTTCAGGACTTCAGCCTGCTCCCCAAAAAGACCGTGTTTGAAAACGTCGCTTTCGCCATGGAGATCATTCAAAAGCCGAGGCGGACGATACAAAGGCAGGTACCGGCAATCTTGGAGCTGGTCGGCATAGGGGCCGAGGCGGACAAATATCCAACGGAAATATCGATTGGCGAACAGCAGAGGGTCGCTATCGCCAGAGCCATTGTCAACAACCCGTCGGTGCTCATAGCGGACGAGCCTACAGGAAATCTCGATCCCGACACGGGCTGGGAGATAATGCATCTGCTCGAGCAGATCAACAGGCGCGGCACGACGGTGCTCATGGTTACACATTCAAGAGAGATTGTGAATGCGATGACCAAGCGCGTCATAGCCATCAGGGACGGCAAACTCGTCAGAGATGAAGAGGGTGGAAACTACAGGCCCGAGGAGGATGACGACGACATTGTCCCTGCCACTACCAAATCGGAAGGGGTGTTGCCGCTATGACAAGGGGTATGGGACTTGCGATAAAGCAGGCATTTTCGCAGATAAACAGAAACAAGGTCATGAGCCTTGCCTCCCTTTTTTCCATCACGGCTATCATGCTCATTCTCGGAGTTTTCTTCATAGTCATAGTGAATATCACCAACATGACGGAGAACGTCAAACAGGATTTCGACCAGATTCAGGTCTATCTCAAGGATAGCGTGGATCCGGATGATAAGACTGTGATGATTCGCGAAATTGAGGCGATAAGCCATGTTGAAGACGCAAATTATCTCAGCAAGGAAGACGCGATGGAGCAGTGGAAGGAGAAGTGGGGCGACAATGCCGACCTTCTCGACAGGCTCGAGGCAAATCCTCTTCCGAACAGCATTATTTTCAAGGTTGACAAGCTCGATTACGCCACGGGAATAGTCAAGCAAATCGAAAAATTCGAAGGTGTTGAGAAGGTGAATTACAGCCAGAGCACGGTTGACAAGCTCCTTGACATCACGAATTTCATTCAGGTGGGTGCGCTCATCGTGATCATTTTCCTCGTTATCATCTCGATTATGGTCGTGTCAAACACGATCAAACTCACGGTTTTGGCGCGGGAAAAGGAAATCACAATCATGCGTTACGTCGGCGCTACGAATTGGTTCATCAGAGGGCCGTTCCTGCTCGAAGGCGTGATAATAGGCATCATCAGCGCGGCGGTGAGCAGCGGGCTCGTGGCCCTGCTCTACCATTACATAGTCTCGCGCTTCGGCTTAAGCCTCGTGCTCATCATGTCATCAGGGTTCGTATCACAGCAGTTTATGAACATAAATCTTCTGATAATATTCTTGTCCCTCGGGATCAGCATCGGCGCCGCCGGATCTATCGTGTCCATGCGCAGGTTCCTTGCAAAGTAATTGGAGGTTTTTCTTTATGAGTAATAAGACAAAGAAATTGACGGTAATGAATATGAGAATCGGGGCTGTTTTGATAGCCTTCGTGTTCGCTTTCAGTTTCATTGCGGCGGTTCCGGTCTACGGGGAAAGGGATTTGGGCACGGTCAACGATGAGATCAAGGACGCCAAGGACGAATACGAATCTTTGAAAAAGGAGGAGGAGGAACTCAAGGCGAGGATAGGCACTCTCGAGACCAAAGTTTCCGAAACCGAATCTGCAATAAGGGAAACGGACGCCCAAATCGGCGAGTACAATGCCAAGATCGAGCAGATTAGCATCGAAGTTGAAAAGATGGAAAAGAAGGTTGACGACCAAAACAGCGACCTCAACAAGAGACTCAGAATCATGTATGAGAGCGGCGACAACAGCATCATCGGGGTGCTTCTCGGCTCCGAAAACATCGTGGACTTTTTGGCAAATCTGGAAATGATAAAGAAGATTCACAAGAGCGATGAGGATTTGCTCGACGAGCTTTCACGCATATTGGACGAGGTTCAGGCGAAGAAGGACGAGATGGTTCAGATTGAGCAGATGCTTGAGGTCCAAAAGAATGAACAGGTGAACAGAAAGGCTTCCCTCGAAGTTGACAAGGTAGAGCTTGCTGCCGCTCAGGCAAAGGTTCATGAACTCAAACTCGACGCCCTCGAGGACCTTACCAATCTTCAGGCCGAATCGGCTCGTATACAGGCTTCGCTCGCAGGAAGGGACGCGGGATTTGTCTATGGCAACGGCGTGCTTTCAATGCCCTGCAACGGCCCCATCACATCGGAATTCGGCTGGAGAACCAATCCTACGGGTTCGGGCTCACAGCTACACGCGGGAATGGATATAGCCGTACCCACAGGCACCCCGATATACGCTGCGGCGGACGGAGTGGTGATTTCTGCAGGGTGGAATAGCGGCGGATACGGAAATCTCGTCAGGCTTTCAAACGGCAATTTGCCCGATGGTCGGGGCGAGCTCGTTACCTGTTACGCCCACAACTCAAGCGTGGCGGTCAGCGACGGTCAGCGCGTAACTCGTGGACAGGTCATAGCTTACGCTGGCTCAACGGGCGACAGCACGGGTCCGCACTGCCACTTCGAGGTCAGAATCAACGGCGTTCCTCAAAATCCGAGAGCTTGGCTATAGGCATAGCGCAAATGACTCGAAGTGCGGAGACATTATTTGCGGAGATACTTGAAAAGCGCGGTGTAACGGAGGCCAAGCAGGCTGAGTATTTGTCTCCGTCCCCAAAATTGACATATGATCCACTTCTTTTGCCGGATATGGCGGAGGGAGTGGATTTTGTTTTGACCCAGATTGAGAAGAACAGGCGCATTTGCATCTATGGCGACTATGACGTAGACGGTGTGATGGGCTCAGTAATTCTCAAGACTTTCTTCGATTCCCTCGGTGCGGATACGGGGATATATATTCCAGCCCGCGTGGAAGAGGGCTACGGGCTGAACTATTCTGCACTCGATCAGATTTCGGGGGAGGGTTATGGTGCGGTCGTAACCGTGGATTGCGGCAGCGTGTCCGTTTCTGAGGTGAGCCACGCCAAGTCCATAGGTCTTGAAATAATGATAACGGACCATCACGATCTTCCAGATGTAATAAAACCGGACTGTATTGTAATAAATCCGAAAATTTCCGGCTCGAAATATCCGTTTAGGGAACTGTGCGGGGCAGCCGTGGCGTTCAAATTGTGTCAGGCTTTGAGTAATGCTGTTGCTGCTAAGGAATTTGTCCTTGGCAGACCACCCCGTCAGGCTACGCCTGCCACCCCTCCTCAGGAGGGGAATTCAGCCCTTAAGGGGGTGCTTAATAGTCTTCTGGATTTGGTGGCTGTTGCTACCGTTGCTGACGTCATGCCTTTGGTTGACGAAAACAGGACTATGGTAAAGTGGGGACTTAGGAATATCAACGCCGGACGCAGGCGGAGCCTTGTAAAATTGGCTCACGCGGCAGGTCTTCACCTCGGCGAAATCACAGCCAGAGGCATAGCTTTCGGAATTTCTCCGAGGATCAACTCAGTCGGTCGCTTGTCCGCGGCGTCCAAGGCTACGGAGCTATTCCTGACAGATGACGACGCAAAGGTTGACGAAATCATAGAGGAAATGCAAAGGCTCAACGATGAGCGGAAGTCTATTCAAAACGCCTGCGAGGAGGAGTGCCTCACCCTAGCGGAAGCATATAGAGGTTCACCGAGTTTCCTACTGCTAAAGCCGAGCGTATACCACGAGGGCATAAGCGGCATCGTAGCGGGACGCATCAAAGAAAAAACCGGACTGCCGACAGCCGTCCTCGCACCATCAGAACCTATCGACGGAGCACCAACCCTGAAAGGTTCAGCCAGAAGTGTAGGAAATCTGAATATCATAGAACTTTTCCGTCGCCACGAAGAACTGTTCGCGAGATTGGGCGGGCACAAAATGGCGGCCGGATTCACTATTCTAAGGCCAAATGAAGATGAACTCAGAGCCTCCCTAAACGAGGATTTGCAAAACCTCATCAAGGAGACCCCAAATCTTCTGAGCACGGAGGTGGAAGCCGACATCTCTGCAATTCCCGAAGAAATCACCTTGGAGTTGGCAAAACTTATAGAAAAAATGGAGCCTTTCGGCAGCGGAAATCCCAAGCCCTTGGTCGAAATAGACTGCACCGCCGCCCGAATTACCGACGTGAAGACGATGGGAAAAGAAAACAATCACCTTCGGTTCAACGTATCGCCATTACTCGGAAGTGCCAATGTTCCCTGCGTCTACTTCAACAATACGGAACTCCCGAAGTCTCCAAAATCAATCGTAGCCACCCCCAACGTCAACGCGTGGAATGGCAGAGAATCCGTCCAACTGATGGTGGACACAATCATTACATAAATATAGAAAAAATATCCCGCATCTTGTCTTGACATTTTACATTTGCTAAAGTATGATTTAGTAAAGTATAAATTAGTAAATCGTAAATTAGCAATTTTGGTATGAGGTAAGAGCTATGTTCATCGGACGCACTAAAGAATTGGATAATATGAATTCGCGCTATGAAGGTGGGCAATTTGAATGTGCCATCATCTATGGACGCCGCAGAGTCGGAAAGACAACGCTGATCAATGAATTTGTGAAGGATAAACCCACGATTTACTATACCGGAGTGGAAGGCAATGCAAATGAAAATCTGGAAGGGCTGAGCACGAGCATATACTCTTACAGGGCTGAAAGAACTGATATATCCGTCAGTTTCACTGATTTCAATCAAGCTCTATCCGCCGCTTTCGAGATAGTAAAGAAGGAACGCATCGTATTTGTTATAGATGAGTTTCCATATTTGGCAGAAAGCTATGATGCGGTTTCATCTATATTGCAGACGTTGATCGACCGAAACAAGGACACATCAAAGATGTTCCTTATCCTTTGCGGTTCCTCATTGTCATTTATGGAAAATCAGGTGCTGGGTTACGAGAGCCCCCTATATGGAAGGCGGACCTGCCAGTACAAGATAGCACCATTCACATTCTTCGAAATGAAGGACGCTCTCAAAGGGTGGAAACCCGAGGATCGTGCGGTGGTATACGGTATCACCGGCGGCATACCGCTCTATCTTTCATTCCTGAATGAGAAGCTGAGCCTAAAGGATAATATCAAAAACGCTTTCCTGAATACGAGTGCATATTTGTTTGAGGAACCGACGAATTTGATCAAGCAGGAATGCCGCGATCCGGCACAGTACAACTCCGTCATAAGAGCGATCGCAAAGGGCGCGAGCAAAATGTCCGTGATCAGCAGCAAGACCAGCATTGGGACAGCACACGTATCGGGGATACTGGGCAAACTTATTTCTATCGGAATATTGAAGAAGGAAACCCCATTTGGAGAAGGCAGCAGCAGGAAGACTATATATCTGATTGACGATTCGATGTTTCGGTTTTGGTATCGTTTCATTCCGGACAACATGTCGGCGATTGGCAGGGGGTTGGCTGACAATGTCTATGATACGATTCAGCCGCACGTAAGCGACTTTATGGGAAGTGTATTTGAGGAAATCTGCAAACAATATCTATGGGAACAATTACGGTCAGGGGACGTGCCGATCGCCTTCAATGACTTGGGTCGTTGGTGGGGAAATGACCCACAAAACAAGAAGGAAACCGAGATTGACATCATGGGAGAGTCGGATCAAAATTCCGCGATATTTGCTGAATGCAAATGGCGGAATGAAAAGGTTGACGTGGGTGTCCTTGATTCATTAGTCGAAAGGACTACTTTGTTCCACTATACAAAGACATGGCTTTATCTGTTCTCAAAGACCGGATTTACCTCCGGTTGTGTGGAGAAAGCAAAAGCTTTCGGCAATGTCAATCTGGTGAAATTCATAGAAATGTAATGAATACTTTACATAGATTTTTAATAGTTTTCTCATTAACTTATCAATTTAAGTGTATGATGGAAGGTAATAATGCACCGGCGGATCGGTTATTACTTGAAATGCTGAAGGAAATCTGGTGAAGAATGTATCTCAACCGAACTAAACTGATAATTATTACGGTGATAGCCGTCGTTGCGGACGTGCTTTTGGCCTTCGCTGTTTTCATGCTGTCGTACCTCGGCGGCGTCACTTTGGCGCTCGGAATAATCTTTGCTCTTCTGGCGGCGGGGGCGACGATGGTGCCGGTCATTCACTTTCTCAATAGCCTGAAATCCGGAGCGGACAAGATAGAGACCTTCCTCGATTCCGCGTCGGCCGGCCATCTGGACAACCGCATGGAGATTAAGGAAGAGGACCCATTTTCCGAAATTGCGACGAATTTGAATATTCTGATGGACAATTTGGACAAGATGAGCACTGCGAAAAGCGATTTTCTCGCCAGTATGAGTCACGAAATCCGCACGCCCATGAGTGCGATCATAGGCATGGTTCAAATCGCGCAAGGCACGAGCGATGAGGCGCGAAAACTCGATTGCATGAAGAAGATAGAGGACAATTCGAAACATCTTCTGGGCGTGATAAACGATATTCTCGATTTTTCGAAAATTGATGCGGGTAGGCTCGAACTTGACGAACATTTGTTCTCGCTAAAAGAGAGGCTCGCTTTCATAGAGTCGATGTTTCAGTCGAAGGTCGAGGAAAAGGGTCTCAACTTCGAGCTTTACGCGGGAAATATCAAAAACGATGGCATCATAACGGATTCGCTGAGGCTCAATCAGGTGCTCATCAACCTGCTGTCAAACGCCGTCAAGTTCACCGACGCAGGGGGTACGGTTACTCTATCGGTGGAGGAACTTGCAAATATGAACGGCGAAAGTATCTATTCGTTCAGCGTCAGCGACACGGGCATAGGTATCGATCCCGAGCAGGCGCGCAAGCTGTTCACTCCCTTCATGCAGGCGGAGGTCAGCACTGCAAAACATTACGGCGGCACCGGCCTTGGCCTTGTTATTTCAAAAAACATCGTCGAGCAAATGGGCGGCGATATCGAGCTTGACAGCAGGCTCGGCGAGGGAAGTATCTTCAGTTTCACAATCCGCGTGCCCTCACAGCCGGAGTATATTCAAGGAGATGATTCAGATGAGTGCGCCGCACCGGATTTGACCGGCAGACGCGTCCTCATAGTGGACGACATTGATATCAATCGCGAAATAGCGGTGGAGATTTTGCGGGAATCCGGCATCGAGATGGAAACTGCCAGTAATGGGAGCATTGCCTACGATATGTTCACCTCTTCACCGGTCGGTTATTACGATATGATTTTGATGGACATGCAGATGCCGGTAATGGGTGGTTGTGAGGCGACCGAGGAAATCAGAGCCACAGGCAGAGAGGATGCAAAGAGTGTCAAAATCATTGCTGTAACCGCAAATGTCATGCGCGATGATATTGAAAAGGCTCATGCGTCGGGTATGGACGGTCATATAGGAAAACCCATTGATTTTGGGGAAGCCTACAAAATAATGTCAAAGATGCTTAAGTAACAAAGCATATTTTAGTAGAAAGTTTTAGTAGAAGTTTATTGTTGAATTTTGATTGGAGTATAGAAGAAAATGAAAAAAGTAATGGATAAGAAATTATATTTGTTGATCGTCATCAGTCTGGTTCTGTTTCTGGTGGTCAGTATTCTCTCCTTCGTTTCAATAAAGCAACTACAGGGGAATGCCCGTGTTGTCAATTACGATGGGATTGTCAGAGGTGCTACGCAGAAGCTCATGAAGATGGAGCTTCAAAATGCGTATTCAGGAAATGTTGATGTCGAGGCTCGCGACGCACTCAGAAGCAGGCTTGACAGCATACTTGGGGCCCTCGACACAGGCAAAGGCACGACTGAAGAAACCGCTAGTATCATCAAGCTCGACGATGCGACCCATAGCGAGATGATAGACACGCTCATCGTGCAGTGGGCGGATTTGAAAAGCGAAATCGACAACGTCAGAGACGGCGAGAAACCTGACACGCTCTATGCCTTGAGCGAGGATTACTTCAAACTTGCCAACGATACCGTATTTGCGGCCGAGGCTTATTCGGAGAAACAGGTGGACAAAACGCAGAAAATCCTCATAGGCGTCGATTCGATATTCATTCTTGTCATCGTGATTGCCGGCATCTTCATTGCCCGCAGCATGGCCGTGAGAAAGCGTGCCGATGCACTTGGCAAAATAGCCTACGTCGATCCTCTTACCGGTCTTGAAAATCGTGCTAGCTGTGAGCGCATGATCGAGAAACTAAAGGAAGGATCTTCAAGTGAAAGCCTTGCGGTGCTCATGTTTGATATGAACAACCTCAAACTTGCAAACGACTTCCTAGGACATCAAGGCGGCGACAAGATAATATTGCAGTTCGCAAAGATAATAGACAAGGAATCAAAGGATTTCGGCTTCATCGGCAGATATGGCGGAGATGAATTCCTCGGTATTTTCGAAAATTCTGACGAGCTGCGGGCTAGGGAATATCTGAGTCAGGTCAACGAACAGATAAACGCATACAATTCTCTGCAGGTCAATGATATTGAGAAGGTGAGCTTTGCCGTTGGTGTGGCGACCGGCTCGCTCGACGCAACGAGCATTGACGATCTCATTTACGAGGCCGACAGAAACATGTACACAAACAAGCGCGAAATGAAAAAGGCGATGTGATTCATTAGCACAATCATCGCATTGTGATATAATGCTTATATGAGAAAGTCCTACAATGATCTAATGAGCAAATATATCTACAACGACAATCTGTCTTTTGATGCGCGCGTGCTCAATCTCGTCTGTATCGTCGGGACATTTGCGCTTCTCGCCTCCGCCATTGGTCATATTGTCGAGCAATCGAACTGGCTTATGATGTTGCTCAAAATCGTCATGATTTTGGGTGCAATAATTCTTCTGTATATATCGAATAGATTCAACGTCCACAAATACGGCAGGATAGCGGTCATTATACTGTTTTGCGACGTCCTGTTTCCGCTTGTATTTTTGGTGAACGGCGGCAGTAATGGCGGTATGGCGGCGTATTTTGTCCTGACGATGATACTCATAGTTCTTCTGTCCAAGGTGCCGACCTTGTTCATCTTCATGGGAATACATATCGTGATTGTCGTCTCCTGCTACATGATAGACCGCTATTATCAACAATACATCATTCCCCTCAATACCTTTCAACATTACGCGGACAACATCATCTCCATTACCGTCGCGGGCATCTTCATCGGCTTGGTAGTAAAGGGTATTAATTCTCTTCTTTTGCGGGAGCAGGCCAAGGCTGAAGCCGCAAGCAGGGCGAAGGGTGAATTCCTCTCGCAGATGAGCCATGAAATGCGGACGCCGCTCAACGCCATCATCGGTATGGCGTCAATCATTTCAAACTCGAACGACATCGAAGACCACATGACCGATGTGAAAAAAATCGAAACCGCCTCAACGCACCTGCTCGGCGTCATCAATGACATACTCGACATGTCCAAGATTGAGGCGAACAAACTCGAGCTCGTCGATATGAATTTCGGCTTCAGAAAAATGATAGACGGCATTACAACCGTCATGATCTACAGCGTTGAGGACAAGAAGCAGGAGCTGATGGTGGATATAGACCCTGCCATTCCTGAAAATTTGAAAGGTGATCGGCAAAGACTCGCTCAGGTCATCACCAACCTCCTATCCAACGCAATCAAGTTCACACCCGATGGCGGGCAAATCGGTCTGACATCGCAGCTCATAGGTGAAAATGACGGCAAATACTCCATTCGCACGAATGTATTAGATACGGGCATCGGCATCACGGACGAGCAGAAATCGCGGTTGTTTCGGTCATTTGAGCAGGCGGACAACAGCACGTCAAGACGCTTCGGCGGAACGGGTTTGGGCCTCGCCATCAGCAAGAAGATAGTCGATCTCATGGGTGGTGATATTTGGGCGGAATCGGAACTGGGGCAGGGTTCTTCTTTCACGTTTGAAGTAAGCCTCGAAGGTGGCGATGAGGCTGGCGAGACTCAAGACAACGCCGAAGCAGCCGCGTTTGATTTCACCGGAAAGACGATCCTCATTGCCGAGGACATAGATATCAACCGCGAGATCATTACTACGCTGCTCGAAGCCACAAACATCACGATGGACACCGCCGAAAATGGCGAGGAGGCTTTGAAGAAGGTCGAAGCCGGCGGAGGCAAGTACGATTTGATATTCATGGATATTCAAATGCCCGAAATGGACGGCTATGAAGCGACGGCAGCCATCAGAGCTTCCGAAACAGCAGGGGCAAAGGACGTTCCCATCATTGCGATGACAGCAAATGTGTTCAAAGACGACATCGACAGGGCGTTGGCGGCAGGAATGAACGGACATCTCGGGAAGCCGATTGTGATCGACGATGTGCTGGCGATGCTTGCAAAATATCTTACATGATCAAATACCCCCCCCAAAAAAAACTTCGAAAAAATATATGTATTAAATAGCAATTTTCGGGTATAATTAGTTTGTAAATAATTTTGTGGAAATGTTGAGAGAATTTAAATGGGAAATGAAATCCATATAAATGCGAACATGAGTTCTGGGGGGGGGTAAACCCTACACTCCTTTCGGAGAATTTGTGCGCCATAACAGGAGATGTCAGTTTGCGGTATATGCATATGCCGTGACTGACATTTTTTTTATTGCGTTTACAAGAAAAAGAGGAGAATTAAAATGAAAACAAAAACTTTTAGAAGAAGCATTGCGTCAATCATACTGACACTTGCATTGGTCACATCTATGTTTGTCATGCCGATGAGCGCGACAGCTGATGATTCGGTTCGAGTAGGCATGCCTACACCTTCGGTATTGCCAGGAAGTCCGGGTACCTATACGACTGATCCGGAGAATCCCCATCCAGTAGGTCCGACCTTAGGGCAATCAACCATAGTAGGCTACGGTGGCCATGAATGGGTAGTAATAGGCTGGGATGGTAGCGGCGTTGCATCAGAAAAAGATACCGCAACGCTCCTGCTTTCAGATGACGATCCCTCTTTAATTCCTACAACAGGCATTTTCTTTGATCCTACTGAACCTTATTCCAACGAGTATGAAACCTCGAATCTGCAAGCTGCGATGAATACAGTCTTTCTCGGCTTCCCCACAAGAGAGCAGTCAGACACCATAGTAACACCTCGCACCCTGAATGGAGGGAGCGGAAACATGACATTTGCACTAGATACAACAGGTTCTTTGGGTCGGATTAATTCAGAACCACTAAGTACGGTGGCTGGGAATGTAGATACTTCACAATATACAATGTTATATGTGGTTGACGTTGGAGCCACATTTGACTGGTACGCCTACGATGCATATAGGCGTGATAATCCAAACATCTACGTAGGAGACGCCAGCGTTCCCTACCACCCCGACAACGTAGCAGGCAGTTCAGTAGCGAACCAAGCATTATGGCCACTGTCAAATGCCGAGGTATCACTGCTGGACCCGAGTATTAGATCATATTCGTTGCCTTGGTGGCTCCGGTCTCCTGGCCAAGTCGATATTAAAGCCGCGTACGTGGACTATTACGGAAGCAAAACCGTCAATCCTCATGGCGTTAGCGTGAGTAGCGTTACCGCCGTCGTTCGCCCTGCTTTTAATTTAAATCTGAAATCTGTAGTCTTCACATCTGCCGCCGCAGGCAGCAAATCTGACACTGTCGGTCAAGTCTTGTCGGATACAACATTGCCATTGACCAGTGAAAAACTAAAATTCACTGTTATAGATGAAGACCTAGACCTCGCGACATCAAGTGCAAACCGCATCGTAAAATCCGGAGATACAGTATCTATCCCGTATTCCGGAGCATCGATAGGCGTGGACAACTATGTTTCGGTTGTGATAGAAGATGAGGACAATGAAGTAATATTCTACGGCAAACTTGCAGAGTTGACTTCATCGCAAGATGCAAGTGGCACAGCCCAATTCATAGTTCCCGATGAAGTTGATCTTCCCGAAGGCGACTATACCCTTCGCGTATTTGACGAAGAAATAGTAGTCAACGAAAATTCCAGCGACTTCGCAAGCAAACCTGTTGACATATTATTGACGGTTGATAACACTCCACCAATTCTCACGGCAGGAAATGCCAATCGCACAAGCATACCTAATGCAACAGTGAAATTCACCTCCAATGAAGCCGGAACATATTATTACAAACTTGACGGAGCTGCACCAGCAGATGCCGAGGCCTTGGTATCTTCCGGAACGAACCCAAAGACACTTGCAAGCGGTGCACAGACAATTGTACTTAGCTCACTCACCAAAGGTATTCATAAGATATATATAGCCGGAAAAGATGCTGTCGGTAATGTAAGCAATCTAATATCGATACAGATCCCCGACCCTGATTCAACATCGGAAACACCCGACCATCGCATAATAAAACATTCGCATGATAAGAAATACGGCGGTAAGGATGGTCTGACAGCCTTCGGAGAAGACGTGGTCGTAGAATTCAAAGGAGATCTAGAGGGCGTCACAGAGTTCAAGTTCAATAACAATGAAAAACTATCATTCACACTATCACCATATGTGGATAATGACACACCACGCACTATCAAGGAAGCCACCGGCGAAGCAATAGGCACGATTACTCATGGAAGCGCAATAGTCACACTTCCAGAAGAATTCGCAAATAGACTTGAAAACGGTACACACGAACTTCAAGTTTGGTTTAACGACAGCAAAGTCGGAGATAAGTCAACGGCCGGAGTCGCAACTATAGTTGTAAACCGAGAGGGCACACCCACAGGTGGTGATCCTATTTCGCCACTGATTCCGCCACTAAATCCACTAGACCCATCGGGGCAGGGGTCGGGGCCGGTGGTTCTGCAGACCGGTGATATTGCAAACCTGAATTTGCTATTCGTGCTTGGCGGGGTATCATTTGTTATATTGCTCGCGCTTATAGCCTATCGCCGCAGACTAAAAGCATTGACGAAGAATTAAAACTCTTGCTCATCATGTGGGTTTTCTGCTATACTACCTTAGAAAACGTTCGCTGGAAGCTACCGGCTTTCAGCGAGCAAGTTTTCGGGCCTTTAGCTCAGTTGGTTAGAGCGTCCGGCTCATAACCGGCAGGTCCCGGGTTCAAGTCCCTGAAGGCCCACCAAAAATGAAGAAGAAGGCGAAACCCTCGCCTTTTTCTTTTTTTTGAAAAAGCAAAAATAATTCGCCTTCAGGGACTTGAACCCTCACAAACCCAGTGTTTGCGGGGGTTTTCTTTCACTTGCAATTCAGAAATTCAGGCCATGAAGGTGCCGGAAGTAAATTCTCAAGATTTATAACATTTATATTTACATTTAACATTATAAATGTTATAATGCTAAATGAAATGATAAATATTGAAATTACAACAAAATATATTAGTGACACTTTAGGGCTTGATGTCCGGATTTCACCTTGGAATGAACAAGGCAAGTTACCCTATGTCCTTGTGGACACTTACGATTTGCAAGTCGTTAATCTTGAAAAAGCTGAATGCCTATTTATTATTCCCAAGGGAGAGTTAGGCTCACTTGCGACGATAAAGAAACACTTGGATATTCTCTCGGAGAGAGTTCACCTGCCAATCGTATTGATACTTGATAGCATTACGCCTGCAAGAAAACGATCACTAATAGGGGCTCACATTCCTTTTGTAGTTGGTAAGAATCAACTCTATCTGCCCTTCATGGGAGCCTATCTATGCGAACGGCATAGCGCATGGAAGCCAGCAAAAAACGAATTGATGCCATCAGCACAAGCGATACTATTCCATTGCTTATATATGAAATTGCCTAGGATATTTGTTAGTGACATTCAGTTGGGTTACTCGACAATGCAAATATCTCGTTCGGTAAAGCAGCTTGGAGATTTTGGCATTGTAGGCTTGCATAAAGAAGGCGTTAGGATTGTGATGACCGGTTTGGAGAACTATAGAGCAGCTGTGGAGCGCGCAAAACCTTTCCTGATTAATCCATGCAAGGAAAAACGAATATATGTTGATAAATTTGTGATTGAGGAAAAGAAGGATTCCGGATGTGGTTTCCTTCGCGCCGGGCTCAGTGCTCTTTCTGAATATTCGTTTCTGAATATGCCCGCACTTGAGACTATCGCTTATTATGGAAAAGTGGATGACTTAGTTGGAACGAAAGAATTGATTGATATAGATACACAATATGAAGTGGAAATATGGAAGTATGATCCGATACGACTTGAGTATTCGGACAGTAATAATGTAGTTGATCCGTTGTCTTTGGTAGCGTCGCTTAGGGGTGATACAGATGATCCCAGGGTTGAACAGGCAGTTGAGGAATTACTTTTGAAGGGACAATGGTGAGAAAGATGGTGGATGGATTAAAAGGTTTCAGAGAATGGTTTGGTGGCTATGAAGAAAACTATGTGATTATTGGCGGAACAGCTTGCGAATTGCTATTAAATGAAGTAGGCGAGAATTTTAGAGCTACGCAGGATATTGATATGGTAGTAATCATCGAGGCACTTGACGCCAATTATGGTTTGCAATTTTGGGAATACGTTAAGGGCGGTGAGTATGAATACCGAAACAAGAGCACCGGCAAGCCTCATTTTTACAGATTCACAAAACCAAAAAAACAGGGATATCCAAAAATGCTAGAGTTGTTTTCCAGACATCCGGATGAAATTGAATTTCCTTCAAGCGCAAGATTGACAACATTATCACTCGATGATGATGTATCGAGCTTATCTGCTATTTTGTTGGATGACGAATACTATGAATTTTTGAGACAAGGTATCAAAATAATAGATGCACTACCCATTCTCGATGCAGGGCACATGATTCCATTTAAAGCAAAGGCATGGCTAAATCTGTCGAAGGCAAAAGCGAATGGGGATAATGTGGACAGCAAAAACATCAAGAAACACCAGCGGGATGTCCTGCAATTATCGACACTTTTGATGCCGGAATATCATCTGAAATTGCCCTCTGATATCGAAGCAGATGTCAATGAATTTTTAGCAGAGAATACAGATGATAGCGAAGCGTCCATGAGAATTAGAGCGGCGTTCTCATTAGCATAACCACAATAGTATTCGCTGGAATCCTATAGCTGTTTTCAAGGCAGATTGCAAGCGTATGGATATTCCGGTGGTCTTTTTGTATAATAGTGTGATGAAGATAGGTTATGCAACACTTGGATGCAAGGTCAATCAGCAGGAGACCGCGGCGATAATAGAGAGATTTTCTGAGCTTGGCTTTGGCGTGGCGGCGGACGGCGAGGCGGCCGACGGCTACATCATCAATTCCTGCAGCGTTACGTCCATGGCGGATTCGAAGACCCGGCAGCGGATAAGGCAGGCGAAGCGGCAGAATCCCGACGCCGTCGTGGCAGTAATAGGCTGTTATGTCGGTGTTCACGAAGCTGAGGCGGAAGCCATGCCCGAGGTGGATATAGTAATAAATTCCGAGAACAAGGATGAGATTGTGTGGCGAATGGCTGAGGCCCTGTCGCCTGTCGGGCTGACGGAAACCGGATCCTTTACCGATGCTCTGCAAGCCTTGGATATATCGTCGGTTGTAAGTGCACCCGAAGGCAGGACAAGAGCCTATATCAAGGTGGAGGACGGCTGCGACAGATTTTGCTCCTACTGCATCATTCCTATTGCTAGGGGGCAGGTGAGGTCGAGGCCGAAGGCTGAAATCATAGGTGAAGTAGAAAATCTCGTTCGCAAAGGTTACAAGGAAATTGTCATTACTGGTATCAACACGGCACTCTATGGGCGCGAT
The DNA here is from genome assembly GCA_031261345.1 of Eubacteriales Family XIII. Incertae Sedis bacterium. Taxonomy (GTDB): domain Bacteria; phylum Bacillota; class Clostridia; order Peptostreptococcales; family Anaerovoracaceae; genus JAISKC01. The sequence goes on from JAISKC010000013.1 coordinate 44,687, forward strand.
TTTGGAGCGGAAGATGAAATACTTGCTCTCATTTCGGACATTTCGGAAATCGACGGCGATTTTCGGATAAGGTTGGGCTCGCTTGAGCCGACGGTGATAAATGCGGAACTCGCGAGGCGGCTCGTGAAAATCCCGAAACTATGCCCACATCTTCACCTGTCGCTGCAAAGCGGAAGTGATAGAGTTTTGAAGGAAATGGGCAGAAAGTATAGTAGGCAGGAATACCTCGACATAGTATCGGTGCTCAGGGAAAGCGATTTGAACTTTGCGATTTCCACCGACATCATCGTGGGGTTTCCTGGAGAAACCGATGAGGACTTTCAGGACAGCATAGACATGGTGCGGCAGGCGAAATTCTCCAAAGTTCACGTGTTCAAATATTCGATGAGGCCCGGGACGAAGGCTGCGGAGCTCACGGGTCAGGTGCCCGAAGAGGTGAAGAAGAAACGAAGTCTGACGCTGACTGCGAGGGCGGAAGAAATCGCGAACGAATTCAATCTTCTGTCGGTAGGGCAGGCAAGGCAGACCCTCATCTTGGGTGTGGGAAATGATGGCAGGGCAAGAGGAATTACTGATAATGGCATTGAACTTGTCTTACTGGGCGAGTACAAAGAAAACACTTTTGCTGATATAATTATCGAAAAGGAGGATTTGTAAATGGATTGTATATTTTGCGCGATAGCGAACGGGGAAATCACTTCAAACAAGGTTTATGAGGACGAGGAGATACTCTGCTTCCACGATTTGGAGCCGCAGGCACCCGTGCATGTGCTCATCATTCCGAAGAAGCATTTTGAGAGCCTTGAGGCGGTAACGGAGTCAGCCGAGGACAAGGAACTTCTTGGGCATCTGATGTCGAAGGTTCACGTGATAACCGAGAGTTTGGGGCTGGAGAATGGGTATAGGCTCGTTTGCAACACGGGTGAGGACGGCAATCAGACGGTGAAGCACCTGCATTTCCACCTGCTTGGCAAGAGAAAGATGGCATGGCCTCCGGGCTGATTCGCGCGGTATTCGGGAAAAGGGCAAGGGCTGGATTGCGGGTCAAGCCCGCAATGACGAGTTTTGCGGAAACCGAAAAAAATTCTGATTGAAATGTGGTGCTATATCGACTATAATATTGGTTGCACGTTGTTTTATGAGAAGATGCAAAAGGAGGTGACAAAGTTATGGCACAGGTTATAGTCAGAGAGAATGAGAGCCTTGAAAGCGCGCTGAAGAGATTTAAGCGTTCTTGTGCAAGAGACGGTGTTATGTCCGAATTGCGTAAGAGAGAGCATTACGAAAAGCCCAGCGTCAGGCGCAAGAAGAAGTCTGAAGCTGCCAGAAAGAAGGCTCGCAAATTCTAAGATTTTTTTATCTGCCTCGGGAAACCGGGGCAGATGTTAATTTGGATGCTATGTAGATTGCGGCTCTGAGGCCGCAATGACAGCTGCTAAGGAGTGCTATTGGAAAGAGATGTAACAGAGATCATCAGAATCTCACTGGGCGCCGAAACCGATACGGGACAAATCTTTGGAATAAGAGATTCGAACATCAAAAATATCGAGGACGCATTTGAAGTAAGCATCGTGCTCAGGGGCGATGAAATCATTGTAGACGGGAAGCGGTCGCAGGAGGCGGCGAGTGTCATTTCTGACCTCGTCTGGATCGTATCAAACAATGAAACTCTGGACGAGCAAAAACTAGAATATGTCATCAGCCTGAATTCGGGCGGCAATTCTTATCGCACGAGTGGGGCGAACAAGGACATCGTTGCCTTTACTCACAGAGGCAAGCCGATCAAGGCAAAGACCCTTGGACAAGGGGATTATGTAAACCAGATAAAATCAAAGGAAATCGTATTCGGGATAGGTCCTGCCGGCACGGGAAAGACCTACCTCGCTGTTGCATTGGCAGTAAGTGCGCTCAAGAACAGAGATGTTGAGAGAATTGTGCTCGCGAGGCCGGCTGTCGAGGCGGGCGAGAGTCTGGGCTTTCTTCCCGGCGATTTGCAGGAGAAGGTCGATCCTTATCTCCGGCCGCTTTACGATGCGCTTTATGAAATAATGGGCAGGGACATGGCACTCAGACTCAAGGAAAAGGAAACTATCGAGGTTGTTCCACTCGCTTATATGAGGGGAAGGACGCTTGACAATGCTTTCATTATTTTGGACGAGGCGCAGAATACTACGACGGCTCAGATGAAGATGTTTCTCACGAGAATGGGCTTCGGGTCGCGCGTGGTCGTAACCGGCGATGTTACGCAGATAGACCTTCCCGATGGGCGGTCGTCAGGACTTGTTCATGCGGAGAAGGTGCTGAGCGGTGTCAAGGAGATTGGGTTTTGCCATCTGACGGACAGCGATGTGGTTCGGCATACACTCGTGCGGAAGATTATTGGGGCTTACGATAGGTATGAGCGAAAGGTTTCTGCGAAGAAGGACGGCACCACGAAGAAGCTGAATGCGAAAAAACCTACCTTGAAGAGATAGCGGTGTGCGTGGATTCACTGGTGCGTGCAGAGGCACGCCTAGCACAGGTCCGCGCTTCACTCGCAATGACAGCGGGAAGACTACGGGAGATTTGATGCTTATTAGGATAACGGAAGGCACAGAGGACTGGGTAGATAGTGGGCTTGCGGAGCTGTTTCAGCGGGCTGGCGATGTTTTGCTTCGTAAGGAAGGGCTGGGTCTCGGCTCGGAGGCTGCGATGACGGGGGTTGAGGTTGATTTGACCTTTGTTGATGAGGACGAGATACGGGAGCTTAACAGGGAGCATCGGGGTAAGGACAGCGTTACCGACGTGCTCTCTTTTCCTATGTTTGAGGAGAAAGGCGATGTGGAATTCGCCGCCAAACATGGTATGGAGGAGATAATCCTCGGTGATGTGGTGATTTGCTTGCCTGTGCTCAAAAGGCAGGCGGCTGAATACGGGCACAGTGAAGAAAGGGAAGCGGCGTATCTCTTTGTGCATAGCTTGCTTCACCTTCTTGGCTACGACCATGAGGACGCTGAAGGTAATAAAGAAATGCGAGCTGTGGAAGAAGAAGTTATGGCAGAGCTTGGACTGGAGCGAAGTTAGAATGGATTTACTGGTGCGTGCAGGGGCACGCCCAGCACAGGTCGGGTCGAGCCCGCAATGACAGAGTGGATCCGCAATGACAGTGTTGGTCCGCAATGGCAGAATGGAGAATTGTATGAAGTCTGGATTTATATCTATCGTCGGTCGGCCGAACGTTGGGAAGTCTACGCTTCTCAATGCCATCATCGGTGAGAAAATCGCTATCACCGCGGACAAACCTCAGACTACGCGGAATAGGATACGCGGGATTTACAACGAGATCGAAGGGCAAGGGCTGGATTGCGGGTCGGAGCCCGCAATGACAGTGAGTAGCGAGACCGCAATGACCGGCTCTGGGAATTTGGGTTGCCAGCTGGTTTTTATTGACACGCCTGGTATCATGCGGCCGAAGACGAAACTTGGTGAGTATATGACTGATACGGCTCTGTCCACTTTCAAAGAGGTAGACGCCATCGTCTTTGTTGTCGATGAGGCCCTTGGCAAGCGAGGCGGCGACAATTACATTCTCGATAGGCTGCGCGAGGTGGACACGCAGAAAATTCTCGTTATAAATAAAATGGACACAATGGACCCCGAACATTACCGGAAAGTCTTCGAGGATTACGACTCCACGGGTGTTTTTGACGAGATAATTGGGATTTCGGCCATAAACGGCGATAATGTGGACGTGCTATTAGGCGCGTTGAAACGAGAGGCCGCAGAGGGACCGCAGTATTTCCCGACGGACGTAGTTACCGACTCGCCTGAGAGATTTCTCGCCTCGGAGCTCATCAGGGAAAAGATGCTCATGTACCTCTCCGACGAGGTGCCTCACGGGGTCGCAGTCGAGATCGAATCCTTTGTGGAAAAACCGAATATTACTAAGATTTCGGCGGTAATTTACACGGAAAAGAAGAGCCACAAGGGTATCATTATCGGAAAAGACGGCAAGAAGCTCAAGGGGATTGGGAAAAGCGCGAGAGAGGATATGGAAGTCCTGTTCGGCGTGAAGGTCTATCTGGAGCTTTGGGTCAAGGTCAAGGAGAAGTGGAGAGACAGCGACTTCATACTGTCGAATTTGGGTTATAAGAATGAGTAATGGGATTGCGGGTCGAGCCCGCAATGACGGAATGGTAGGGCAAGGGCTGGATTGCCGCGCTTCGCTCGCAATGACGGGATATTGAGTAATGGCTGGTAGGGAATATGTTGGGATTGTGCTTCGGCAGGTTCAGGCGCTGAACGGCACTCGGATGATCACTATGCTCACGGAAGATGGCGGCAAGATAAGCGCGGGCACGAAGATTTCCGAGGGGAGTAAGAAGGCGTCGGCCTTGGCTATCAGGCCGTTTGCGCTCAGCCGCTTCATGATAACTGAGCGAGGCGGGTTTTTGAATATCGGCTCATCGGAGGCGCTCGACGCCCACTATGGCATAGGCGAGAACGTTGACAGATACATGGACGCTTCGTTCGTTTTGGAGTTCACGGACAAACTTTTGCCCGAGGGGCTCTGCGACACGGAGGTGTTCACACTTCTGAAAAGCTATCTTGAGATTGCCGAGAGGCGAAAGAGGGATTTCAGACTGCTCACGATTTCGTATATGGTTCAGCTTTTTATGCTCGAAGGAATTTTTCCGGAACCCGAAAATTTCAGCGATGATGAGTTGCTTAAAGACCTCGATTTTGATATATTTAAGGTGATAATTTTTTTGATGGAAAACTCGCTTGAAAAGCTTGAGAAATTATCGCTGGACGACAAAAAAAGCGGAAAGGTATTTCGGCTTTTGCGAAAGTATGCTAATGTTCATCTGGACATTGGTCCCTTGAAAAGTGATGTGCTTATGCAAATCTAAAACGGAGGTAAGGTCATGGAAATCACTCTCGAAAAAATTGAACTCGTGAAGGACAGAACCGGTGTAAGTTATAGGGAAGCGAAAGAAGCGCTCGAAGCCTCGGATGGCAACGTCGTAGACGCTATTATCGCTATTGAAGACGACATAAACAGCAAGGGGAAAGGGCCGGACGTGAAGGCTCAAACCGACAAGATTGTCGAAAAGATCAAGTATTACATCAACAAAGGAAACGTGTCCAAAATCTCCATCAAGAAGAACGATGAAGTGGTCATGAACATTCCCGTCACGATAGGCGCGGCTGCAACGCTGCTGGCACCTTGGGTGACCATCATAGGCGCAGTTACTGCATACGGGACGAAGTGCACCATCGACCTCATCAAGGACGACGGCACCGTCATCAACATCAATGAAAAGGCCGACGATGCGATAGAAAAGGGCGGAGATGTTTTTGACACCGTCAAGGAGAAGAGCAAGGACGCTTTTGGTAAGGCGAAGGAAAGCACGGAGAATTTCGGAGACATCAAGGATATAGTCAAGGAGAAGGGTAGCGCTATCAAGGAGACCGTGAAGGATGGATTCAGCGATATCAAGGACACCTACAAGAAGGACGAACCGGAAGTGCAGGCCGAGGCGGCGGCGGAAGAGCCGGAAGTTTCAGTAACTCCCGAAGCCCCTGAAACCCCCAAAACTCCGGAAACAACTGAAGCTGCGGAGGGTGAGGAATAAATGTCAAAGGAAGTTTTAGAAGATGTAACCATGGAAAAAATCGTAGCCCTCTGCAAGAACCGCGGGTTCATATATCCTGGTTCTGACATCTACGGAGGGCTTGCAAACAGCTGGGATTACGGCCCCATCGGCGTCGAACTCAAGAACAATATCAAGAAGGCTTGGTGGCGGAAGTTCGTGCAGGAGAGCCCCTACAATGTGGGCCTCGATGCGGCGATACTGATGAACCCGCAGGTCTGGGTTGCTTCTGGCCACGTTGGCGGATTTGCCGACCCGCTTTTGGATTGCAAATCCTGCAAGTCAAGATTTCGTGCCGACCAACTGATTGAGGACTACATTCTCAAAAAAGAAGGTCGGGAAGAGGTCATAGACGGCTGGACAAATGAGGAGATGGAGAATTTCATCAAGGAAAAGGGCATCGTCTGTCCGGAGTGCGGAAAGAGCGACTTCACGGGCATCAGACAGTTCAACCTCATGTTCAAAACCCACGCGGGCGTTACTGATGACAGCTCAAATGAAATATTCATGAGGCCGGAAACGGCGCAGGGCATATTCGTCAATTTCAGAAACGTTCAAAGGACGGCGAGAAAGAAGATTCCGTTCGGGATCGCTCAGGTCGGAAAATCATTCAGAAATGAAATCACGCCAGGAAATTTCATATTCAGGACGCGCGAGTTTGAGCAGATGGAGCTCGAATTTTTCTGCGAGCCTGGCACGGATTTGGAGTGGCACAAATACTGGAAGGACTATGCTGTGAACTTCCTCAAGGCGCTCGGTATCAGGGAGGAACTCTTGAGGCTTAGGGATCACGGCGAGGAGGAGCTTTCGCACTACAGCAATGCGACTTCGGACATAGAGTTCCTTTTCCCCTTTGGTTGGGGCGAGCTCTGGGGCATCGCGGACAGGACGGATTTCGATCTCAAGCAGCATATCGAGCACTCGGGTCAGGACCTCTCGTATAGGGACCCCGAGACGAATGAAAAATATGTGCCTTACTGCATCGAGCCGTCGCTCGGAGCCGACAGAAGTCTGCTCGCATTTCTCGTGAATGCCTATGAGGAGGAATCGCTGAGCTCCGACGAAAAGAGCACGGACGACGTGCGTACGGTAATGCATTTTCACCCCGCCCTTGCACCGTTCAAGGCGGCTGTGTTGCCTCTGACAAAGAAGCAGAGTGAGGGTGCTCTGGCACTTCACGCAGAGCTTTCGAAGCATTTCATGGTCGATTACGATGTGGCTGGCAATATCGGGAAGCGTTACAGAAGAGAGGACGAGATTGGCACGCCTTTCTGCATTACTTATGACTTTGATAGTCCTGAGGACAACAGCGTTACTATCAGGGATAGGGATACTATGGAGCAGATTCGCCTGCCTATCGCGGAGGTAAGGAAGTATATTGAGGAGAAGTTGGAATTTTAGTTGAAGGGATGGATTGCGGGTCGAGCCCGCAATGACGGTAATGGTAAGGGCTGGATTCACTGCGGCAAGCCCCAGCACAGGTCTGCGCTGCGCTCGCAATGACAGTTAAATAATAGTTAAGGAGGAACGTAATGGGTAAGAAGTATTTATATCTTTTTGAAGAGGGCAATGCAACTATGCGGGACTTGCTCGGAGGCAAGGGCGCAAACCTTGCAGAAATGACCGGCCTTGGGATGCCGGTGCCGCAGGGCTTCACGATCAGCACCGAAGCGTGCACGAGGTATTATGAAGACGGCGAGCAGATAGCCGATGATATCAGATCGGATATTCTGGAATATATCACGAAGCTCGAAGCGAAGACAGGCAAGAAGTTTGGCGATATAGAAAATCCGCTTTTAGTATCCGTCCGCTCGGGCGCGAGAGCCTCCATGCCAGGCATGATGGACACGATCCTCAACCTCGGACTCAACGAGACAGTAACCGAGGCCTTCGCAAAGAAGACGAACAATCCGAGATTTGCATGGGATTCATACAGAAGATTCATTCAGATGTATTCCGACGTAGTAATGGAAGTTTCAAAGGCTCATTTTGAGAAATTGATCACCGACCTCAAGGCGAAGAGAGGCGTCGAGAGCGATACAGACCTCACGGCCGAAGACCTCAAGGAACTCGCAGACCAGTTCAAGGCAGAATACAAGGAGTCTACGGGCGACGACTTTCCGACCGAGGCCAAGGATCAGCTCTTCGGTGCCATCAAGGCTGTGTTCCGCTCATGGGACAATGAGAGAGCCATCATCTACAGAAGAATGAACGACATTCCTTCATCCTGGGGCACGGCGGTCAACGTTCAGTCGATGGTCTTTGGCAACATGGGCGAGACTTCGGGTACAGGCGTCGCTTTCTCGAGAAATCCCTCGACAGGCGAAAAGGGACTCTATGGCGAATATTTGATGAATGCCCAAGGTGAAGACGTCGTTGCGGGCGTTCGCACACCTGTGCCAATCGGCAAACTTGAAGAGCAAAATCCCGAGGTATACGAGCAGTTCAAGACTATCGTATCCACACTCGAAAACCATTACAGAGATATGCAGGACATGGAGTTCACCATCGAAGAAGGCAAACTCTACATGCTACAGACGAGAAACGGCAAGAGAACGGCTGCCGCGGCACTCAAGGTCGCGACGGACCTCGTTGACGAGGGCATGATTTCGGAGAAAGAAGCCGTTCTGATGATCGACCCGAGAGTCCTCGACGCCGTGCTTCACCCGCAGTTTGATGCGGCTGCACTGAAGAGTGCAAAGCCCATCGGCACAGGACTTCCGGCCTCCCCGGGCGCCGCTACAGGCGAAGTCGTATTCACCGCCGAGGCGGCGGTCAAGGCTGCCAATGACGGCGCGAAAAATATCATTCTCGTCAGGCTTGAGACCTCGCCGGAAGACATCGAAGGCATGCACGTTTCAAAGGGTATCCTCACCGCGAGAGGCGGCATGACGTCTCACGCAGCAGTGGTCGCGCGCGGCATGGGGACATGCTGTGTTTCCGGACTCGGTGCTATCAAGTTTTCCGAGGATGAGACGAGCTTCACACTTGGCGGAAAGACATTTAAGGCTGGCGACAGTATTTCGCTCGACGGCACCACCGGCAATGTTTACGAGGGATTGATTGCAACGGTGGACGCTTCCATCAGCGGCGAATTCAAGCGCCTCATGGATTGGGCGGATTCATATCGCACGATGAAGGTTCGCACGAACGCGGATACCCCTGCCGATGCGGCAAATGCTCGCAGATTTGGCGCGGAGGGTATAGGCCTCTGCAGAACTGAACATATGTTCTTTGAGCCGGATAGAATAGCGGCGATAAGAGAGATGATCGTTGCTGATTCGGTAGAGCAGAGGGAAGCTGCGCTCGAGAAACTTCTGCCGATGCAGAGAGGCGACTTCGAGGGTATCTACGAGGCTATGTCAGGTCTTCCAGTAACGGTCAGGCTTTTAGACCCGCCGTTACATGAATTCCTTCCCACTGACCCTGATGACATCGCGGCTCTCGCAAAGGAAATGAATATTTCACTCGAGAATTTGAATGCAAAGATAGCTTCGCTTCACGAGTTCAATCCGATGATGGGACACAGAGGCTGCCGTCTCGATGTTACCTATCCCGAAATCGGCGTCATGCAGACGAGGGCCATCATAGAAGCGGCTATCAACGTGAAGACGGCTCACCCCGACTGGGATCTCGTTCCAGAAATCATGATTCCTCTCGTCGGAGATGTGAAGGAACTCGCCTTTGTCAAGAATATAGTGAAGACGACCGCCGATGCCATCATTGAGGAGGCCGGTATTGATTTGCCATATCTCGTCGGCACGATGATTGAGATTCCCAGAGCGGCACTCACAGCGGACGAAATCGCGACGGAAGCCGAGTTCTTCTCCTTCGGAACAAACGACCTGACGCAGATGACATTCGGTTTCAGCAGAGACGATGCGGGCTCATTCCTAGACGCATATTATGCAAACAAGATCTATGAGAGTGATCCGTTTGCCAAGCTCGACCAAAACGGCGTTGGAAAGCTCGTCGAGACAGCAGTCAAGCTCGGCAAGCAGACGAGACCCGACATCAAACTCGGTATCTGCGGAGAGCATGGCGGAGATCCGTCATCGGTTGACTTCTGCTACAAGGCAGGGCTCGCCTATGTATCGTGTTCACCGTTCCGCGTTCCAATCGCAAGGTTGGCAGCGGCGCAGTCAGCACTGAACGACAAATAGTATCGTTACTTGAAAATGCCGGTAATGGTAGTGAGGATATGGATATGAGATATGATTTTGGTATAGACATCGGAGGCACAAATATTGACGTGGGTCTTGTGAAGGAACACGAGACTGTCGTATCAAGGCGGAACATCAAAACTCAGCAGCATATCGATCCAAAGAGTGCTATCGAGGTGATCACCGCTTCGATGATTGAGCAGATGGACAAATTCGGGTTGACGTCTTCGGACATTTCCTCGATAGGTATAGGCATCACCGGCATTATCGACCATGACAAGGGTATCCTTCAGTGGTCACCAAACCTCGTATGGAAGGATCTTCACTTCAGCGAGGAATTCGAGGGCAGACTCGGCATCAAAACGGTTGTTGAAAACGACGCAAACGCCGCGGCGATAGGCGAGTTTTTCCTCGGAGCTGGCAGAGGTGCGGTCTCGTCTATTCTCGTTACACTCGGGACGGGTATCGGCGGCGGCTTCGTGAACAAGGGCATTCTTTACAAGGGTATCAACGGTAGCGAAGTCGAGATAGGCCATATGGTAATAAACAAGGGCGGTAGAGAATGTCATTGCGGCAGGAAAGGCTGTTTTGAGCGTTACGCTTCAGCATCGGGCCTCAAAATCACCATTCAGGAGAAGATGGCGGAGTATGAAGACAGCCTTATGTGGACGCTCGAAGACGGAGACGCGACGAAGGTTTCGACGCACACGGCTTTTGATGCGGCGGCACTCGGAGATCAGGCGGCAAAAGAGGCACTCGAACTCTACTACGATGATTTGGCGCTCGGCCTCACAAATGTCATCAACATCTTCCAGCCCGATATGGTCATACTGAGTGGCGGGCTCACAAACGTTGGCGAGGAATTGATGATTCCGGTCAGAGAAAGAGTCGCGAAGGAAGTATACAGCAAGAATACGGACAAGAATGCGAGCATCAGAGTGGCGACACTCGGAAACGACACAGGGATTTTGGGCGCAGCAAACATCATCAGAGCACGGGAAGATTAGATGTTACTTTACTACGTCAAGATAGCATTTGTAGCACTATTTTGTTTGCCGATTTTATATCTTGGCATACGTTATCTTTCGACGCTTGTTGAAACGGCTTCGTATGGAAAAAAGAGTACCCGAAAACGACGCCACCCCGAGGGTGAAAACGGCGGTGAAAAAAATTGAGTCTGTTCATTACCTTTGAAGGCGGCGACGGAGCCGGCAAATCCACGCAGATAAAAAAACTGGCGGAGTTTTTCCGTAATCAGGGCATACCGGTCGTAATTACTCGCGAGCCCGGGGGCACACCTATAGGAGAGAAAATCAGGGAAGTAATTCTCGACAAAGAAAATGCCGAGATGGAGGACACGACGGAGATGTTTCTCTATGCGGCGGCTAGGGCGCAACTCGTCAGGGAGGTCATCAGGCCCGCATTACTGGCCGGAAAAGTCGTCATCTGCGACAGATTTTTGGATTCGAGCATCGTCTATCAGGGATTTGGGAGAGGTCTTGGAAATGTGGTTCAGCATGTGAATGAGCCGGCCGTTTCCGGAATTTCTCCGAACCTGACGATTCTTCTTTCCTTGGATACGAAGGCGGCGAGCGAGCGCAGAAAAAACAGTGAAAATGACAGAATCGAGGCGGAAGGCGACAGCCTTCAAAACAAGGTCCGCGAGGCCTACGGCATACTCGCCTCTGAATATAAGGATAGGATAGTAACTATCGATGCTTCAAAGGGTATAGATGAAATTTCGGAGCTGATAATCGAGCAGGTAAAGGCAAGACTATGACCTTATTTCACGCATATTTGATTTCCGGCGGAAACGCTGAAGAGCGGCTGGACTACGCCGTGAATTTTGCATCCGAGGTATTCGGTTTGGACGATCCCGAGGCGGCTTTCAAAATTGAAAGGGGCGTTCACGAGGATCTTCACTTTGTGCTTCCGGATCCGGAGAAAAAGACGCCGGTGCTGTCCGTAGCGGTGATAGAGCAGCTTCAAGCCGTCATGAAGTCCAAGCCTCTCGCGTCGCCTATGAAGATAGCCATTATTCCCGAAGCGGAGAAAATGAACGAGTCTGCGCAGAATAAATTACTAAAGCTCTTGGAAGAACCGGCCTCGGGCGATATTCTGTTGCTGCTAACTCAAAATGAGGAGAAACTTTTGCCGACTGTGCGGTCAAGGTGCGTCAGGAAAAGGCTCACCGGCGGGGAGAGAATAGACGCCGATGCGGCTCTCCTTGATACAGTAAAGGACATTGTTCGGATTTTGGTGTATGATAGAGGGGTACTCGCGGAGGCATTCGCCATACTTGACGAATTCACCGGAAGCGCGGACGAATCGATCAATTTGCTATTTTCGCTTGAAGCGTTTTTGAGAGATATGGCTGTCGGCACTTACGACAGCAACCTGCTATGGGACGAGACACTCGCGGCAAACACCGAGAAGATGACGCCCAAGATGGCATATAGGTTGATGAAATGTATCGATCACATTGAGGTGGCAATATCGGACATAGAGGGGGGGCTTCGCCCCAAGACCTGTCTTAGAGACATGGCTTTGCAGATAAAAGCAGGAGGCGTAAATGCGTAATGTAGTTGCTATAAATTTTAGGTCGTCGGCGAGGATATACCATTTTGATCCAGGCGACCTCGAGGTGAAATGCGGCGATGCTGTCGTCGTTGAAACACAGAGAGGCGTGGAGTTCGGCTTTGTCAGGGGCGGAATTTCGCAGGTAGACGAAAATGAGTTTGGAAAGAATATCAAATTCGTGAAGAGGCTTGCGACCGAAGAAGACAAGCGGATAGACAGGGACAATCAAGAGAAAAAACACGATGCAATCGTTCGGTGCAAGAAGATAATAGCCGAGCACAAGCTTGACATGAAGCTGATTGACGCCGAGTATACCTTCGAGGGAAACAAACTTGTGTTTTATTTCACTTCGGAGAAAAGGGTTGACTTCAGAGTGCTGGTGAAGGATTTGGCTACCGAATTCAGAAAGAGAATCGAACTCAGACAAATCGGCGTCAGGGACGAGGCAAGGCTCCTCGGAGGCATAGGAAACTGTGGCCGCGAGCTATGCTGCAAGAGTTGGCTTCAGGACTTTGAGCCCGTTTCGATAAAGATGGCAAAGGTGCAGAACCTTTCGCTGAATCCAAACAAGATTTCGGGCTGCTGCGGCCGGCTTATGTGCTGTCTCAAATATGAGAACGACACATATCAGGATTTGAAAAAGGGCATGCCGAACAACGCCGAGTATGTTACTACGCCAGAAGGTCCCGCCAAGGTTTGGGATATGAATATATTCAACGGTACGGTTCGCGTCCGCTATATCGAGTCGGAGCGAACGAATGACAGCCCCGAAAAACTCAGCAACGACCTCTACGAATACGACAAGGAACAAATTGTTCGCAAGCCGAAAACGCAAGGCGGCAGTGGTCAAGGCAACGGCAAAGGCGGCAAGGGAAACAAACACAAAAATAGAGGCAACAGGGGAAAGCAGGAGAGCAACAAGGACATCAACAAAGAAATTGCCAATGCGGTAGCAGAAGACCTAGTCCAAGTAGTCGAAGAATAATCAGGAATTGAATTAGAAACATTATGACTCGAAATGTGGCTTTTGTCCCGTATTCTGCTATATAGAAGCTCAAATCTGGGACAAATCCGCTATCTCGGAGGAAAATGTGATAGGATAAGGACATCGGAGGTGCATAATGCCACTAATATCATCATTCTATGGAATACTAATTTATATATATCAGGAAAAAGGAGAGACCCATAGTACGCCTCATGTTCATGCCGGTTATGCTGAGTACGATATGTCTATTGATTTTGATGCAAATGTTTTAGCCGGAAGTCTGCCAAATAAGCAGAAAAAACTTGTTGAGGCTTGGGTACTTATTCATCAAGATGAATTGAAAGCGGCATGGAAAGCATATAATGAATTTGGAGAGTTGATCAAAATCAAGGGGCTAGAATGAAAAATGAGACCGCGTGCTATTGAAGTCAGACCTATCGATGATTATAGGCTTCTAATAACTTTTACAAACTTAGAGAAGCGTATTTTTGATGTGAAACCATATTCTAAATTTCCTTCTTTCGAAAAAGTCTTTAACAATTTTGATTCAGTTCATATATCCGGACTATCTGTTGCATGGGAAAATGGTGCAGACATCTGCCCAGACGAACTATATTATGAGAGCGTTCCATTTGAAGGAGGTGCAGAGATATGGTAAAGGCGACTTCGTGGATAGAACACGAACGGGAGATGAGAGAAGATGGAATCTTGACCCCTGAACGCGAAGCGGAAATTCAGGTGGAGGTTGAAATTATTGCTGCTTTCATTGAAGCTCGCAGGAAAGAAAACTTATCTCAAAGAAAGCTTGAAGAGTTGACAGGTGTAAGCCATAGTACGATAAATCGATTGGAAAATGGTGATACCTCTCCGTCCGTCAGTACATTGCTAAAAGTATTGATACCACTGGGGAAAACACTGAAAATAGTTCCGATTGAACGATAGAGTTGAGGGCTATTGAGGTGGATTCTTCGGTATCTTTGACTAAAGTAATGCTCTGCATTATGATTATTACATAATAGCAGCGGGGAAACCTGCTGTGGGGTTGGTTGAAAGACCATGGCCCTACCATGGCGGGGACAATCTCCGCCTTTTTATGTACCGAATTCGGGAATATTACGTGAATTGGCGGAGTAGATTCACACGGAGATGCGGCTTCTTAATTGGGCCGTGTTTTTGTTGTAGCTCGGGAAACTGGTGATTCGCGTCGATTTTGGGCTGTTTTTCTACGCAAATCAACGGTTTCCCGAGGTAGATGAAGTAGGGGACAGGTCCGCTGTCCTGTTTTCTGGAAAAAAGTAAGACAGCGGACCTGTCCCCTATCGTTACACCCACAACAATGATGAATAAATTTCAATTATTTCAAAATAATGGTTGACATCTGTCCATGCTGTGGTAATATATGGTAGTAAATGAATTTATTTGAAGGCTAGATTGGGAGAAGTATTATGGAAAAGGAAAAGAGAATTGCCGTGCGGAAGGATTTGGACAATCGTTATTTCTACGTTAAGTGCACACAGATCGGCGGTGGATTTTGAGAGTTGATCATATCGAACCTCTGGGCGATTTAGCGTTCAAAAAGGTTTTTTCCAGCGAAGACAGCAAAGATGTGCTCGCCGGACTGATTCACGACTTCTTCGGTATATCACCCGAGAAGATAATATTGAGAAATCCTTATAGCATCAAAGCCTACTGCGAGCAAGTCGAGGCAGAAGCTGAATCTGAAGATGCAGCGACCAGAAATGTGCTTCGTCATACTGCACGGGATATTTCTGCAAGACTGGAGCTTGCGGACTTTGTTGTGGAATGTCAGGTTCGAAAAGAGCCGGATTTTGGTCGACGTTCTCTGTATTATCCCTTTGAAACTTATTGCAGCAATTATAATGAGGATAGGGATGAAATCAACTTGGAAACATTGGAAACTGAAATCATACAATCTGGCAGGGGGGAGCGGTATGCGAGCCTTCGTCCTGTTTATTCACTAAACATATTGGGTTACAATTGTTTTAACGATGAGCATCCACTGCGCATACTGAAGCTCTTTGATCCGGAACTGGGAGTTGGGCTTGACGAAGATTTTATAAAGCTTGCATATTTTGAGTTGACGAAGGATAATGTTCGTACGGAAGCACAGGCGTTTTGGGCAAC
>JAISKC010000015.1 GCA_031261345.1 Eubacteriales Family XIII. Incertae Sedis bacterium
GAAAATGCTATTGGAAGTGCTGAAGAAGCTGTCAATAAGCTGAATGAGTCGGAGGGGAAAGAGGGAAAAAAACAAGAGGCAAATATCGTCGATGGAAAACTATATCTCTTTTACAGCGACTACCTTTATATATTTATGCTAATGGGCTTTAATGGTGGTAGAGCTGAAAATATGTACGAGCGTATGGGAGATTTAATGCAGGCAAACATTCGCCATATGGGCGGTCGTTCGTTTACAATGTCAAAGGCGACAGTTTATTACAAACTTGAGTGCGAGGTGACGGTGCCGCCGCTTATGCTCGCATTGCCGATTTCAACTGAATACACCAGCAGCGGGTTCAAAGGGTGGACATTTAAAGAAAAAATGATTCGGGGCTATCAATAAAGCAATCGGATTATATTTAAAGTTAGTGTGATTAGTAAATAAAAGGAGACAATTATGAGGAAAAGAGTTTTAACTGTTGTGTTATGTATTTTATTGGCGATGAGTTTTGCCTCTTGTGGCGGCGGGTCAAAAGCAGATAAGGAAATTGATTCTACGCCGTCTTCATCAAATGACGATGTTTATGCGGATAAAGATAAAGAAATTCCATATTTTGACGAAAAGACAAGAATGCTTACGGCAGGTATGCCTGATAATTGGGGGACAATAGAAATATATGTGCCGGAAGAATGTAGTGAAATAGACGCTGATTCGTCATTTGGAGGAATGATTGGTGGTATTTTGTCAATGACTTCAAAACTTGATAAAAGTCCGAGTTATGCTATGTATGTTGTTGTATATATGTATGATAATGTAGAGGATGGTCTTGATAGTTCTTCAACAAATGGACATTATGTTAAATATGGAAATAATGAATACTATACTGATGAAGGTGCTTCGGATGATGGTGCTTACTATTATATTAAAGTTGGGGAGTATACCTTTGAGTTTACAGCAGGAGCTTCGCCAGAATACAAGTCGGATCTGGAGAAAGTCTTGTCAACTGTTAAGTTTAATATTAAATCGTAATGATTTAGCGAATAAGGAGATTGAGATGAGAAAAAGAGTTTTAATAGAGAGGTTGGCAAGGTGCGATACCCCTTAGCTTGCTGTGGGGTTGGTCATTTTTTTCACCAGAATCGAAACTGATAAAAACCTTTCGCGTTAAATAATAAAATTCCTGTTTTAATCGGGGCAATGTAACTATTGCCCCTTTTGATGTAACAACTGAAAACCAAACCGACACTTTAAATTGATATAATATTAAATAAGAGTACAATTGGCGTCGTTGACCGATATAGGTATTAAAAAACTACAAGTTAAGACAGTTATTGCCTCAAGATGGCAGACCGCGATTTGGGGAGGATCGTATTTGCGGTTGTATTTAATGGAGTTGGAGGGAAAGAAATGAATACTATATTAAAAGGCAGTTTTTCCAGAGTATTGGCGATTGTGCTGACTCTGGCGGTGGTTTTGGGCACTATACAGCTGAACACGCTTTTGCCGGTTCGTGCTGCCGAAGTGACGGACTACAGCATACAGGTGCTAAATGGCACCGATCCAGTAGTAGATGCTACGGTGAAACTCACTAGCGAGGCGGACTCAAGTGACGAGCAAACTATACAAACGGATGCAAGTGGAAACGCAGAATTTCCTTCTGTCGATGATAGCACTATGTACAGTGTAGAAATTTCGGGAGTGTCTGGATATAAGCAGACGGGTGATATTGAGGTTGTTCCAACTACGACCCCTTATGTGGTGGATGTGACTTCACATACAAGTTTTACGGCGGTTTATGAAGTGACGGTCGATTTTTTAGGCAGTGGAGATGTTAGTGGGAGTTCTGAAATTGAGGCAGGAAAAATTCAGGCGATTGCGGGTTCAAGCCCTTACTTCACGGCTACTGCAAATACAGGCTATCATGTGGCGAGTGTTGTGATTGATGGTACAGCCCAGACTGATGGAGCTTTTGATAACGCTCGATTGATATATTTAAAAACATTCGAAAACATTGATCGAAATCATACTGTGACTGTCACATTCGCTATCAATACTTATGATATAACGATTGGTTCCGTAGGCAGTAATGGAAATGTGAAATATAACGATAGTTCGGTTTCCAATCAAAATATTGTAGCGAATTATGGCACCGAACCTGAGCTTGTCATCTCTGCAAACTCCGGATATACATTCACAGTCAGTGTTGATAATGTTACGGACTCTGACTACACCAAAATATCGAGCAATTCCGGAGGAGTTACCTATAAATTTGGCCCAATAAGTGCTGGCAAGGCATTTGATGTTACGTTCGAACAAATTGATAGCCTTTCGGCTGAAGGACAATATATTTTAACTTACACGAAGGGTGGTCCTATCAAAACTGATATATCCGATACGACGACGACGGTATTTTTGCCAAATGACGCTGTTGCCAATCTTGCACCCATAGATAAAGACGGTATAAAATACAAGGGCACTACTTATGCAAATCCTGAAAGCATTAGCTCCACATCCCTGATTGACAGTTCCAATCCGATTTTCATTGCTGATAGTTGGAATTTTTTGTCCTTAATATTATGGAAAAACGATACCAAACTGACCTTGGATAAGGCCCTTCATATCGTAATCGATAAGGATAAACCTGTGCTGTCTCCTATCACCGAGCCTGCATGGTCAGATAGGGCTGTTACAATTTCCGGCAATGTAACTGACACGGATACAGAGACTGACCCATCATCTGGCTTGGATAGAGTCGTATGGAGTCGCGATAGCGAGCTGTCGGTAGAACAAGTATTAGCTGAAAATGTGAAAACCTCTCAAATCACAGCAGGCGGTAGCTATTCTTTTGTTAGTGATAACGATGAACACAATGATGAAACATACTATGTATATGCGGTTGACAAGGCCAACAATGTTTCCGTCGCTGAAACAGTCAAAGTGAAAATTGACACGAGGAATCCAACGATTGAAAAATTCAAAATTACAAAACTATCGGATGGGGACGACTTGAGTCTTCTATACAATTACCTAAATTTTGGTACGTTCTTCAACGAGCAAGTGAAAATCACTGTGACGGCGGCTGATGACCCTGCCAGTTCCGGTCTCGACACTATCACGCTCTATGTCGGGGGAACAGCAACGGAAGACTCGCCAAAGTTAGTCGACAATTCTGGGAAAGCCGAATTCATACTGCCAAAGGCCTTTGCAGATCCAGATGTATGGTCTGCCGCAAACATATCCGCTGTCGCCACCGACAAAGTGGGCAATATTACAGGCAAAGATGCTTCGAAGCCTGAAGGAACACCCGTTTTTGCAGATGAGAGCAATTCCGATATAAAAGCAAATGGGCTGATGATTGAAAATGTGAAACCGACGCTCTCCGTCGACTATGAAAATCCAAGATATAAAGAAAATAGTGGATTGCCCACGCAGAAAGATTGGTATTATGGCGATATAGAATTCACGATAAAGACTCAGGATGTCAATTCGGGACTTCGCTCCGTTGAGGTCACAATCAACGAAAACAGTATCACAAAGGATAAGGGCGAAAAACCTATTGATACAAAATACTATGAATTATCAGCGAAAACTGTTACCGAAGAGGCTTTTGTAGTCAAAACGGATATCGCTTATGACAATGGACTTGTGGATGGTAAGTATATACTTCTCGTGAAAGTCACGGACAATGCTGGCAATGTGCAGACCGCCACGAAAACCATATATATTGATAGAAAGAATCCCTATGTTACAGGCTTTGAATTTGTTGGCACCGGAACTTCGGAAAAAGACGGTTTACCCACTGTGCAACTGACGGATTATGGTTTCTACTTTAGAGATACGACGACAGTAATCGTTTCAGTGTCTGATGATGATCCAAGCTCAGGCTTGGAGGCTATCAATTACTATACCGTTGATATCCACAATGGTTTTGATGGAACTTTGCGTTCTGCTGCGGTGAACGAGGATGGCAAGGCTTCATTCCAGATTCCGGCAGACTTCAAGGGGCAGATATATGCAAAGGGAGTTGACAATGTATTGCATGGAGGGGAATATGTACAGCCCGATGGAGCCGTCGTAGAAAGTCCGGAAAAACATGCTGTCGAATCTTCAATCACCTTTGACAAGGCAAAAACCTCGTTTAAGGACATAAGTGGCTTGGATTTGTATGCATCTGATACAGCTGTAACAATCAATGTTTCAGATACTTATTCCGGTTTGAAAGCTGTCGAGTGGTTGGTCAGCGGTCCCAGTGACGAAGAAAACAACCAGAGTGGTAGCGTTGAAATAGACAACAATAAGAGCTTTGTCGAGGGTGGCGACACCGATTGGACGCAAACCAAAACCGATAAAAATCTTGTTACTGAAATGAAAAAGACCATCACGGTGAAAAATAATAGTAACGACATCAAGGTCTGGGTGAAAATCACTGATCGTGCAGGAAATACTTCTGAAAAAACTCTTTCTTTCAGTATTGACAAGACGAAACCCACCGTGGAAATAAGTTACGACAACAATACTCCGGACAGCACGTATACTGACTATTACAATGATACCAGAACTGCCACGGTGAAGGTCACGGAGAGAAACTTTGATTCATCGAAGGCGTATCTTGATAGGTTGATTGGCAACGCTGACTATTCATTCGTTCCAAGTTTTGGGGACGCTGGATTGGCAATTCCTGCAGGTATCAAGAATGGTAGCGTTCTCGCTACGGATGAGGACAGCTACACGTTCACGGTTGCGTTTGCTAGCGATGGAAACTACAACTTCGATTTGAAGTATAAGGATCTTGCAAGCAATGCAGCTACGTCGGAGATACATGACAAGTTCATCGTTGATTTGACGGATCCAGTTGCCGCTATCTCGTATGACAACAACAACGCAAGGACCATCGAGGGTGCTGATTATTACAAAGCAGGTAGGCTTGCCACCGTTACAGTTACTGAACACAATTTCGATCCGGCTAGAGTTGACTTCACAGGTATCATCGCACAGCATGATGGTGCAGTCGATGCAAGCCGTTTGCCGGCACTTCCTAGTGCATGGTCTAGCAACGGTGATGTTCACACAGCAACAATCAATTTCAATGATGTTGACGCACACTATGATGTCGATGTGAATGTGACAGACAAGTCGGGAAGAACGGACAATGAGGACAATACCGCTACATTCTATGTGGATCAGGAGGCTCCGAAGATTGCATTTGTTGGTGATGTTCAGGATTCAACGGCATTCAGAGCAGAGGTGAGGCCTGTTATCGATTTCACTGATACAAACCTCTACATCTCGGACGTTTCGATATATTTGTCAGCGGCAAATGGTGGTTCGGTCGGAACGCTCAAGGGTGCAGGGTCAGTCATCGGCAGTTTCAGTGGCTCATATGCAAGTGGGCACAATCAAGAGACGTTCACATTCAACGATTTTCCGGAGAGTACCGATGATGTCTATACGCTTCATGGCACCATCACGGACAAGGCTGGCAACGAGTTTGACGATTCAATTGTTTTCTCTGTGAACAGAGATGGTTCGAACTACATACTCGACGACGCAGCGAAATCCATTATCGATTATGGCTACACAAACAAGACTGCTCCCGTCACCGTGAAGGAAATCAATGCAAGCAATATCGTGAGCTCAAGTATCACTCATTCCAAGGCAGGGAGCCCGAAGGCCCTGAGCAGTGGCTCGGACTACACGGTAGCTGCTAAGGGCGGCAATCCTGCTGCATGGAGCGAGGTGGACTATACTGTAACAGCGGCAAATTTCAAATACGAAGTCGATCACAACCTACGTTTCGAATCTACCGATACTGCAGGTAATGACAACAGCAGTGAGAGAAAAATCGGGAAGCTCAATTTCATTTATGATGTTACGGCTCCTGATGTGGCTGTCAACGACTTCAAGGCTGTCAACGCCGAGCCGGTCAAGATCACAGCGACCATTTCCGACGACAGAAAACTCCATGATAAGGATGCGTTCACTATCAGACTTTACAGCGGTAAGGGCGATAATAGTGGAACGATTTTGAAGGAAGGCGACTATACGATTGATGAGGTAGATAGCAACAACATGGAAGTGGTTGTGAGTTTCACCGTGCCCGAGGGCAACAATCAGTATTTCACGATTGAGGCTCAGGACAAGGCAACGAACAGCAATGCGGACAACATCTACGATTCAAGGTATTCTCATGGAAGCAGTGCCGAGTTCCTCGTCGTCAATGACAATCCGATTGCCAGAGCGTTCTACTCAAACACGCCACTCTTCTTCGGTGTTATCGGTGGTATTCTGCTCTTGCTCATAGCAGCTGCAGCATGGTTCATCATTTCTCGTCGCAGAAGAGAAGTAGAGGAAGCTATAGAATCCATATAGCAAACTGCCAAAAAATTACTGAGTAGTAGATAAGTCCCCTGTGAGGTCAATCATGGGGGACTTATTTCTTCCCTTTATACTACATACGGGGTATAATTGGTCTATGCTTCAATTAACTGATGTACGCAAATCATATACTACAGCCGACTTTACTCAGGTTGCTCTTGACGATGTTTCAATAGCTTTTCGGGACAACGAGTATGTGGCTATTCTCGGCCCGTCGGGGTCGGGAAAGACTACGCTGCTCAATATCATCGGGGGGCTGGATCACTACGATTCGGGCAATCTTGTCATCGACGGCATATCCACGGAAAAATACACGGACAGGGATTGGGATACTTATAGAAACAACCGTATCGGGTTTGTTTTTCAGAGTTACAACCTCATTCCTCATCAGACGGTGCTCGCAAACGTTGAGCTTGCGCTGACGCTTTCTGGCGTTTCGAAGGCTGAGCGCAGGGAAAGAGCGATAGGTGCCCTCGATCAGGTCGGGCTGAAAGACCATATTCACAAGAGGCCAAACCAGATGTCCGGCGGCCAGATGCAGCGGGTGGCAATCGCCCGTGCGCTGATAAACGACCCCGAGATACTTCTCGCCGATGAGCCGACGGGTGCGCTGGACTCGAAGACCAGCGTGCATATCATGGAGCTTCTCACGGAGATTGCCAACGATAGGCTCGTCATCATGGTTACTCACAATCCGGATCTCGCCGAGGAAAATGCCAATCGCATTATCAACCTCAGCGACGGAATGGTCGTCCATGACAGCAACCCTTTCGTTCCCGAAGAAGAAGATATGAAACTTTCGGACAAGCCGATCAGACGAACGGTCATGTCCTTTTTTACCGCGTTGGCCCTTTCCTTCAACAACCTTATGACGAAAAAGGGTCGTACATTCATGACAGCTTTCGCCGGATCCATAGGCATCATTGGCATAGCCGCAATTCTTTCGCTTGCGAACGGCGTCAATCATTACATCAAGAGCGTGGAGGAAGACACGCTTTCGGTCTATCCGCTCACCATCGACAGCACAGGCGTAGATTTCGCGTCCATGATGATGGGTATGACGGGAGGCGATGACGAGAATGATGATGAGGACAAGGACAAAGGCAAGGGCGAAACCGCAGAGGACGCCCGCGTCAAAGAGATGAAGATGATCTCAAATATGTTCTCCAAAATCGGTGCAAACGACCTCGCCGCATTGAAAAAGTACTTCGATAGCGGCAAGAGCGGCGTCGAGAAATACAGCAATTCCATCGAATATTCCTACAACGTGACTCCGCAGATATACAGCACGGACACGGAGGGCGGCGTTCACCAAGTCAATCCCGACAGCTCTTTCAGTGCGTTGGGGCTGGGGAGTAATGGCATGAGCGGCATCATGTCGATGGGCATGAGCACGAACGCATTTTATCAGATGATGGACGATTCAGTGCTTATTGAATCTCAATATGATGTGGTCTCGGGGCATTGGCCGGAAAGCTACGACGAGTGCGTGCTCGTGCTGACCGAGTCCGGCGGTGTGAGCGATTTCATGCTCTATGCGATGGATCTTCGAGACCCGAAGGAGCTTGAGGATATGGTTCGGGCACTTGCCAACGGGGAGGATGTAGTAACGAGCGAAGAGGTGCTAGACTTCTCCTATGATGAGGTAATGGACGTTCATTTCAGGCTTGTGAAGTCGGTGGATTATTTCAGATATGACGAGACTTACAAGGTGTGGACTGACCAGAGGACCGATTCGGAGTTCATGAAGACTTTGGTGCAAAATGGGATTGACCTTCGGATTGCTGGTATTGTGAAGCCAAATCCCGACACGACCACGCCCATGCTGACGGCAGGGCTTTATTACACTGAGGCGCTGACCGACTATCTGATGGAGGAGTCTGCGAAGGCGAAGATTGTTCAGGATCAGCTGGCGGCTCCATCGGTGAATGTGTTCACGGGGAAGACTTTTGAGTCGGAAGCGGAGGAGCAGAGTGCGGACAATTTCGACATGAGCAGCATGTTCAGCATAGACGAAGACGCGATTGCGGGCGCGTTCAAAATGGATCCGGCCGCACTGAATGTCGATATGGCAGGGATGCTCAATTTGGATCCGGCTGCACTTGCGGCAGGGATGCCTGAGATGCCGGAGCTCGACTTGGCCGCGATCGGGGCCGAAATTGATACCGGAGTGTCGAATGAGGATATCGTCAAACTCATGACCGCCGTCATGTTGGGATTTCCGGACTACTGCGCTTCACAGGAGCCGCCGATCACGGACCCGACTGAGATAGCGAATGCTCTTCCCGCCTATCTCTCTACGCCTGAAGTTCAGGGACAGCTCACTTCTGGCCTGACAAAAATGGTCGATACGGGAGACCTTGAGGAGCAGGTTCAAGAGGCGATGCAGACCTACATGCAGGGAGTAATGGAAACATATATGCAGGCACTGATGGCCAATGTTCAGGTTCAGGTCGCGGCTGCGATGCAGGGTGCAATGGCACAGCTCACGGAAAATATGGCAGGTGCTATGAGCATCGACCAAGACGTTTTTGCCGAGGCTTTTCAGTTCAATATGAGCGAGACCGAGCTTCAGCAACTCATGCTCTCTTTCATGGGCGGTGAAGAGGGCTCAAGCGATAACAACCTGAAAAAGCTCGGTTATGCCAATCCGAAAAAGCCGTCGAGTATCAGCATTTATCCAATCGACTTTGAGGGAAAAGAGAAAGTTATAGGCATTTTGGACAATTACAACAAGAGGATGGAGAAGGCGGACAAGGAGGATCAGGTGATCACGTATACCGACATCGTAGGGGCTCTGATGACCTCGGTGACGGATATCATCAACAAAATTACTGCCGTACTGGTCGCGTTCGTGGCTATCTCACTCGTCGTTTCTTCCATCATGATTGGCATTATCACGTACATATCCGTCCTCGAACGGAAGAAGGAAATAGGAATTTTGCGCTCAATCGGCGCCAGCAAGCGCGACATCAGCAACGTGTTCAATGCGGAGACACTCATCGTCGGCTTCGTCGCCGGTCTGCTTGGGGTCTTGGTTACCGCACTTATTACCATACCCGTCAACATAGTCGTACACGCCAATTTCGACGTGCCGAATATCGCTGTCCTTCCGTGGAACGCCGCGATCATATTGGTGCTCGTGAGCATGGGGCTTTCCTTCCTCGCCGGCCTCATTCCATCATCGGCGGCCTCGCGCAAGGATCCGGTCGAAGCACTCAGGAGCGAGTAATATAGGAGAATGGAAATGAACACCAATACTGTAGAAGAAAAGACGCTTGAAAGTGAAATGATTTATGAGGGGGCAATCCTAAATCTGCGCCGCGACAAGGTCGTTGTCAAAAACGGCGGCACCTCACATAGGGAGATCGTCGAGCACATCGACGGAGTAACCATTTTAGGTGTAACGCCGGAGGGCAAAATCCCGATGGTGAGGCAGTTTCGGAAGGCCGCCGAACGCGTGATGTTTGAGCTGCCAGCCGGAAAACTCGAAAAGGGTGAGGACCCGCTGTCCGCGGCGTTTCGGGAGTTTCGCGAAGAGACCGGCTACACAGCCGGAAATATTGAACGCGTCTGCTCATTTTACCCGACCGTCGGTTACTCCACGGAGCTTCTTCATGTCTATATCGCGACGGATTTGACCGCTGGTGAGACCGATTTTGACGATAATGAGGCGATAGATGTTGAGGAATATTTCCCCGACGAATTGCAAAGGATGGTTGACAGGAAGGAAATTGACGATAGCAAGACGCTGATCGGCTTCCTCATTTACCAAAGTAGGCACAGATGACGTTGTAGCCTTTCTCCCTACTCCCTGATTTCGCTGATTTTCCCAAATTTAAACTTTTTATGCATAGTTTAAGATAATCGGATATAATATAATTGTTTCCAGAAGGGTGAATCATTTTTAAGTATTAGGAGGAATTTATGGCCAATATATTTAACAAAGACGAAACCATTCATGTTTTCAAATGGGAGAACCTCGGCAACATCAAAGAAGGCAGAACGGACCTCGGAGAGGAAATGCCTGTGCTCGTATACAGGCTCATGCAGTTTACTATGCTGGACGTCCTGACCAAAGATTTCGGTCCGGACAAAGCGAATGAATATTTCCGTCGCGCCGGCTATCTGGCAGGCTCAGAATTTGTCAAAAACAATTTGGATACGAGCGTTGATTTCAGCGTTTTTGTTTCAAAATTGCAGGAACTCCTGATCGATTACAAGATAGGAATTCTGCGGATTGAAGAATTTGACGATGTTACGAACAATATCGTGCTCACCGTCGCTCAGGATCTCGATTGTAGCGGACTTCCCATCACAAATGAAACGGTCTGCAACTACGATGAAGGGTTCCTCGCCGGAATTCTCGATGTGTATACAGGCGCAAAATATAAAGTTGAAGAAATAGAGTGTTGGGCCACCGGAGATCGCGTTTGCCGTTTCAATGCGACGGTAACCGGCTGACCAAGCCGAAGAAAAGGGTATTTCCCGCATTATGATTGAAGACCAAACTGCTGTATCGGCAGAAAATAATAAAGAGGTTTCTGACGCCGCGGATGCGATGTTCAATTATTTGCGCGATGTGATATACCACCCACAGGATGCGAGTCTCGACCTTTCTGTTTTGCCGAGCGAAATGCAGGAGTTCGGAGAGGCCCTCCTCTTTTTCTGTGGCATGGTCATGGATGCGAAGACGTATGCAATCAACATTTCAAAGGGGCAGCTCGATGCGGTGCCACCTGCCCGCGACAATGAATTCTCTGCGCCGCTGAAGGATTTGCTCGCTTCCCTGAAACATCTTACTTGGCAGGCAAAGCAGGTTGCGCTTGGCGATTACCAGCAGAAAGTCGATTTCATGGGCGAGTTCTCCGTCGCTTTCAACGACATGACTGAGCAGCTGAAGCAGCGGCGGGAGGCACTTGCAAATGAAGCCGATGAAGTGAGAAAACAGGCGCTATATCTCGAGCGTTCCAACATTCTCTTCAAGTCCATAATGGGAAATATTTCGGATCTTATCATCGTAATCGACCGTATGCACGGCGACAGGCTTTTCACAAATCACCCGCCGAAAAACGTCTTGGCCAGTGAAACTTTCGAGGATCAGCTTTATTCCGTCCTCTTGGAATATGCTCAGAATATCGAGGCCGGTGAGGAGGCGTCTACGGATAGTTTCACCTTGATCAGCGATACGGGGCTGCAACATTTCAGCGTCATTCTCTACTCCATTCGGTGGGACGGTCACGACGCCGTCGCTTGCGTGCTCGAGGATATCACGGAAGAGAAGGAGCGAATGGACGAGCTTGAAAACGCGGCTTACCGAGACATCATGACCGGTGCCTACAACAGGCATTACGGCATGAAGGTCTTCGATGAATGGGCGGAGGCAAAAGAGAAATTCTCAGTAATATTCGTCGATATGGACATGCTCAAATATGTTAATGATGTGTTTGGGCACAGTGAGGGTGATACCTACATCAATTCGGTGAATGCGCTTCTTGGCGGAATTTCGCCGAACGCTATTGTCAGTAGGCTTGGCGGTGATGAGTTCATGGTTCTCGCCAAGGAGGAGGATGTCGCAGCAGACAGTGTGAGCGAACATCTCGAGAAGCTGCGTGCTGAGCTCGTTGCGTCGGCGCCCAAGGACGAAAACGGCAAGGATATCTATCCGAGGAGTATCAGTTTCGGCGTCGTTTTGGTCGATGAGACGAACGAACTTCCGCCGGCCGATCTCCTGTCAATGGCGGACGAGCGCATGTACGAATACAAGAAAGCCCACAAGAAGGAACGCCTCAACTAGGGGCTCTACACAATAGACAAAGCACAATTTGCAATAAAAGCGAGGCTTCGACTCCGCTTTTTTTAATTCCAATGAATAAATTTCAATTATTTCAAAATAATGGTTGACATCTGCCCATGTCGTGGTAATATATGGTAGTAAATGAATTTATTTGAAGATTGGATTGGGAGAATTATTATGGAAAAGGAAAAGGGAATTGCCGTGCGTAAAGATTTGGACACTCGTTATTTCTATGTTAAATGTGCACAGATTGGCGGTGGATTTTGAGAGTTGATCATATCGAACCTCTGGGCGATTTGGCGTTCAAAAAGGTTTTTTCCAGCGAAGACAGCAAAGATGTGCTCGCCGGACTGATTCACGACTTCTTCGGTATATCGCCCGAGAAGATAATATTGAGAAATCCTTATAGCATCAAAGCCTACTGCGAGCAGGTTGAGGCAGAAGCTGAATCGGAAGATGCAGCGACCAGAAATGTGCTGCGTCATACTGCACGGGATATTTCTGCAAGGCTGGAGCTTGCGGACTTTGTTGTGGAATGTCAGGTTCGAAAAGAGCCGGATTTTGGTCGACGTTCTCTGTATTATCCCTTTGAAACTTATTGCAGCAACTATAATGAGGATAGGGATGAAATCAACTTGGAAACATTGGAAACTGAAATCATACAGTCTGGCAGGGGAGAGCGGTATGCGAGCCTTCGTCCTGTGTATTCACTAAACATATTGGGTTACAATTGTTTTAACGATGAACATCCACTGCGTATACTGAAGCTCTTTGATCCGGAACTGGGAGTTGGGCTTGACGAAGATTTTATAAAGCTTGCATATTTTGAGTTGACGAAGGATAATGTTCGTACGGAAGCACAGGCGTTTTGGGCAAC
>JAISKC010000033.1 GCA_031261345.1 Eubacteriales Family XIII. Incertae Sedis bacterium
TTCAGGCGGAGTATGACTCTATCGTTGGCAATGCGGGCGGCACAGGCCTTCCTGCTATCCATGAGGACAACTATCTTAGTAGCGATGTGCTTATACTTAGAAATGCGGAACTTGCCGCCCAGTTGGTTTTGGCTGACACGCTTGCAACGCAGGGTGAGGGCGATCAGGCGCTTTTGGACTTGACTACAGCGTTCGACACTTTGGTGTCAAAGCATAACCACCCACTGGTCAGCCACTCGCACAGCTCCGGTCTGACAGCGTTTGGAGAAGATGTGGACATTGAAATCAAAGGAGATATTCGGGACGTAACCGGAGTTGCCCTCAATGGCATTTCTTATCCCATTACTGCCACAGGCACGAATACCTACGATATCTATGAAGACGGCGACGTGATAGGGAATATCACCGAGGGAAGCGCAATCGTACATCTTCCTGCGGAGTTCTCAGATAGGCTGGCAAACGGCACTCATGAGTTGGTCGTCTTCTTCTCCGATCCCACCACGAACATCAATGTGGTTCAGAGCGGCAAGGCAAATATCGTCGTCAATCGTGAGGCTGAGGTGGATGACGAGCAGGGCGACCCTGATGGGATTGGCTCTCAAATCAGACCACTTGTCCCTCTGACAGGCGATGATACGCTCATCGACATCATGCTTGGGCTCTCTATCGTTTCGCTTTCAGTGCTATTGTTCCTAATGCTCATGCGCCGCCGCAAACCCAGTAGGCTGTAGGCATAATGGGCTGAAGGGCAAGAGGGAATATCAACAATAGTTTTTGGATTAATTTCCAAAAACTATTGTTATTTTAGGTGTTTTGGGATTATAATGCTGCTGTGGAGGTGTGTAAGATGATAGAACGAAGTGAATATCTTAACCAGTTAGTGGGCTTCAAAGATAAGAATATTATAAAAATTGTAACAGGTATCAGGCGGTGCGGGAAGTCAACGCTACTTGAGATGTATCAACAAAATTTGCTTGACCAAGGTATATTACCTGAACAAATAATATCGATAAATTTTGAGGATTATGCCAACAAAGAACTTTTATTCCCTGACAACCTGCATTCTTATGTGTTAGATAGGATGCCAAAAAAGGGAATGACATATGTGTTTTTGGATGAAATTCAGAACGTATTTGAATTCCAAAAGGTTGTGGATAGCCTTTTTTTGAAAAAAAATGTTGATTTGTATCTGACTGGATCAAATGCCCATATGCTTTCAGGCGATCTCGCAACACTACTTTCAGGCAGATATGTTGAAATTGAAATGCTTCCATTGTCATTTAAGGAGTACGTAAATGGCTCAGGTGATATAAACGAGCTTGGACGAAAGT
Source organism: Eubacteriales Family XIII. Incertae Sedis bacterium (assembly GCA_031261345.1). Lineage (GTDB taxonomy): Bacteria > Bacillota > Clostridia > Peptostreptococcales > Anaerovoracaceae > JAISKC01. Next base: position 1,332 of record JAISKC010000033.1, read on the forward strand.
ATGCAGCTTATTTGGAAACAAGTTCTTTCCCCGGGGCAATGGAATTTAGCGGAAACCAAAAACAAATTAATGAATACCTAAGTGGAATTTACAACACTGTTCTTGTAAAAGATGTAGTGGAACGTTATCACATTACCGATACCCTGATGCTGGAGAGTATCATTCGTTTTGTTTTCAACAATGTCGGGAATCAATTATCAACGAAAAGCATAAGTAATGCTATGAACAGTTCTGGCAGAAAAGTGGATGTAAAAACCGTAGAAAAATATTTGCAGGCGTTGATGGATTCATATATCCTTTATCAGGCGAAACGCTACAATGTTAAGGGAAAGCAATATTTGAAAACTCTGGAAAAGTACTATGCAGTAGACATAGGTATGCGCTATATGCTACTGGGACGCGCAAATACTGATACAGGTCATATCTTAGAAAACGTTGTATACCTTGAACTGCTTCGCCGAGGATTTCAGGTCTATGTAGGTAAGTTAGATGAACTTGAAGTGGATTTCGTCTGTATGAATCAAGATGGCATCACCTATTTTCAAGTCGCAGCAACCGTTCGAGAAGCGAAAACTCTGGAGCGGGAATTGAAGCCATTAAAAAAACTCGCTGATACTTATCCAAAATATATCCTAACCCTCGACGAAGATCCAGATGCAGATTATGATGGAATAAGAAGAATCAATGTTTTGGATTGGCTACTGAAATGACATACATATAGTATGCGTTTTGAGCATTTTTGTTGTTTGTTGCTTACGTTACGTTGTATAATTGTGGTTATAGCAATGGAATCCAATCCTTGTGATTGGTGGGGGCTAGATGCTTGGGGTATTTGAATGAATAAAGGGGATAGTAAAGTAATCGGCAATCGCGATTCTTTGACGGTGGGTATGTTGCCGCCGGAGCGAATGGCTGATTTTCGTTGGCTGATTCCGGCCGATTTTTCGGAGATAATTGACAATGAGCCCGAGCGATATATCGTAATGGGTGCGGTTTTGGATGGATTGCCCTGCGGAGTAATAGTTGCGGGGCTTGCGTTTGGCGACGGTGATGACGGTAATGCCGGTGCGTTTTCTGAAATCGCTCACCTCTGCGTGGGGCCGGATTTTCGGCGGCTCGGTGTGGGAGAGAAACTCGTTCATGAGCTTATGCTTGGGTTGGCGGATTCTTCGGGCTTGGACAAACTCCGCTGCTCGTTTGCGCAGACGGACGATTCGCCTGTTGCTTTTTTTGAGGCACTTGGTTTCAGTATAGAGGCGTCGGACGGCGGGGTCTATCATACGACGCTCGGTGCACTCGAGGACCTTCCGTTCTGGAAACAAGCCGCTACAGTGGGATCTGAATATATACCAATTTCAAAATTGCCGACGGGAAGCCTTGCGGAATTCAGCAGACGTATGATGAGCAAGCTGGATTTGCTTTTGCCTCCGTTCTCAGAAAAGGGCTTGCTTAACGAAATAAGCCACGCCTTTATCGTCGGGGGACGGGTGGAAGGCATCGCGGCGGTTTCTTTGCAGGGTGAAGCTTTGGAGCTGTCGTGGCTTTACTGTGCAAGCGAACACATAAGGCATTTGCCGGAATTACTCAGGGCTGTCTATCAGGCGGTTCTCGCGAAATATCCAAAGGACACGCCGCTCCATGTTTCTGCGGTAACGGAGTCTTCTGCGAAGCTGGCTGAGAAGCTCTGCCCCGAGGAGGATTTTTATCCGAATTTTGAGGCTGAGATGAATCTTGGAATGTGGCAAATTCGCACGCTTGCAGGTGAGCGGCAGGCGGAACTTATGGCGGAGAGCGTGGAAGTGCTTGATTGGTGGGCTGAGGCGCTTAGATAGTATGGAGGGAAGACATGGCGGAAACTTATGAAGAAAAACTGAAATCCAGAAAGCCGATTTTTGAGCCCACTCACGAGAGCGTGGATCAGGTTGAGCAGGATATGCTTGGAATTCCGGAACAAGCGGCTTTCCAATCTCTCGGGGCGATTTCGGAGAATATATTTGCCAGCACCTTCATGCGTGAGCAGGATAGCGGAGTGCTTCCGGCCGTCAGCAGGGACTATCAGCAGAAGGAATTGACGGAGCCCATACTCGATACTACGGGCAGCAAAAGTGAGCGCAAGAGGAAAAAAACGGAATATGAAGTGCAAAAGGCTGAATACGACAGGATCGTTGCTATTCAGGCACAGGAACGGGATTACTACAAGACTGCGACCAACATAGTGGGCAATACCGTCGTGCAAACGCGCGGAAATGATGTCTACGATATTCAGCATCCTTGGCAACTTGAGGAGTTCAAAGATGATGAGGTTGAGCGGCCGTTTGAGTGGATCAAGATGAAATTCACGAATTTGGAGGAGGACGCATCTGAAGAAGACAAAGATGCTTTCTACGTTCAGGACAGAATAGCAAAATCCATGACCGAGGCACGAAATATCATGATGAAGGAAAAGGGAAAACCTGCGCCGGACCTCGACCGATTGGAGACTTATGACAAGCTGTCTCAACGCCTCGTATTGTGTTCAAACAGCTATGTTCTGAACGAGCGAGATATAAAGTCTCTCAACAAACTGAAAAAAGACGGGCTGGCGGGAGTGAAGGCTCAAATCGATGCGGGGACACAGACAGAAGATATTGATACGGATGCGGTTCTTGGTGCTGTGATTGAGAAACAGGCCGCTGTGCAGAAGACCACGCGACAAAATTTGCAGCTTGAAATCAGAAAGCTGACGGCGCTCATCAGGCGCGCGGAGCTCGTAACTGTTGATGAGAGTACGTGGGCGGAGGGGGAGGACTTGGTCTATCTGGAGCAGATAGGTGTTTCCTCGGCTATCTTCAATATGCTCGGCTGGCCTTATGAGGCGCGGCGTGATAGCAGCGTCAAGACCCAAGCGGAGTTTGAGGAAAAGTACGGCAGCCGAATGAATATGGAGACGGATTCTGATAGGCAGAAGTTTGAGGACGGCTTCGGGCTGGATGACGATAGCAATCCCGAAATAGCAAACACGGCTACATATAAGGAACAAGATAAGAAAGAGCAGGCGACAAGAAAACGCAAGGCCCACGATGAAATCATTACTAAGGAGCTCGGCGCCGAATACGATAGATATGATCCGACAGGCCTCATAGAACAGATTCGCCGCAATCAAGAAGAGGCTGCCGCACGCCTTTCTAAGGAAGAAGATGAGCAGTGGTGGAAAGAGTTTTTGGAAAATGAAAAGAAGCTAAAAGAGGCGGAGAGCAAGGAGAATGAGGACGCAAAGAAGAGAAGATTTGCGGATTTCAGGGATAAACTTGATGATGAAAGATTGGCTGAGGAGGCAAGGCTCGCTGCTGAGAAGTTGGCTCAGGACAGAATAGATTTCAAGGCTCTGATTGCAACGGAGTTCGTGAAAGAAAAGTCGGCAGAAGCGCACATCGAATACCTCGCTTCTTCAATGGAAAATGAACTCGTAGACGATGACCTCAAGACTTTCATTGAAGAAAAGATAGATAGGGCAATAGAAGCCGATACAGATAAAGTAGTCGAGGCGATGAACGCCACCGCTCAAAGGGCTGTTGAGAGAATCGGCGAAATCAACGCAAACCTTGATCTCAAACTCTCGCCGCAGGAACGTATGTTCTACATGGCGCAACTAGATGAGACGCTCGTGATCCTAGGTGCAAGTTTGGAAACGCTCTCCCCCGCAGGGCAAGAGATCACCGAGAAGGAAGCTCCCCAGACAACTTTCAAGCAGGAAAAGCTGACGAAACTCACGCAAGGTCGTATCAATGCTTATTCTGCCAGAATAAAGCAGCTGACGGAGATTCAGTCGCAGTATGCACTTGCGAAGTATCATAGAGCTATCAAAAGACGGACGAACATCGACAGGGTTGTGCCGCATACAGCTCAGGAACTCGAGAATAAAATTTTGGACAGAGCGACATTGACAAAGACCGATCTCGATACGCTCAGGCAGGTTCTTCAGAGTGAGCAGGAACCTACAAAAGAGCAACGAGCCGGTCTTCTTGAAAATCTTGATGCCTTCCTTACGGGCAAGATGAAACGGGAAGTGGGAGGAAGTCTTGCCAAGCTCAGCTCGGAGGAGCTTTTGAACAAACAGGACAGAAAACTTCTCCATGCAGCCACCATGTACATACTTTCCATTGAAGATAGGAAGGCAATTGAGCCGGAGTTTGAAAAGGCCTCGATAGAGGCTTTGTCGGATTTGGCCGGTGATCTTGAGGGCCTCCTTCTTACCGACGGGGTCCAGTCTCTCGAAGGAGACAAGAAAACCCTGCGGGCACTCACCATAGGCCAAGAACTCGATACACTCAGGTCGCAGGCACAGCGGGCACTTACGAAGGAGGCTAGGGAGGTCTTCGATGCGGAATACAGTAAGGTGCAGGAGTCCTATGCGGTGTTCATGGAGAATACTATTCTAGCCGAAAATCATGACGAGATGTTGCGCAAGGTCTTGGGCGCAGGAGCACTTCACCCTGGACTTTTGCAGGAATACAGCAAACTTTCAACCGATGAGGCCAAGAAGTTTATAGATGCTGTGAAGGCTTCCGGCGCGGAAGGGGCGGCCGCGATCGATACCCTTTTGAAATCGCGTCCCGACCTCGATGGACTTGCTCTGTTACTCAAAACGAGGGCGCTTGAGGGGACGTTTGCCGGTGAGGCGCACGAGCTTTCGCTCAAGGAAAGGGCGAATATAATGACCGCTCACGATGGGTCGCGGCTTGCGAGAACTTGCCGAAACAGTGCAATAGAGATGTTGACAAAGGAGTATCAGGGAGATCAACTTGAGCTCAGAATTTCTGACGTGAACAAGCTCGATGATAAGGCGATGATAGCCAGTCTGCTCGACAAAAATCCCGCAGGTGATAATGCATTCCTCCTGATAGTTACCTACGCTTTGCTGCTCTCCGGTGAAACGGGTCTTCCCATCACGGAGTCGCCCGAGACAAACGGCATATCGGTGAAATACCTCAAGGAAAACGTGGGTGTTTTCAGGAAAATAAAGCCCGACACGATCAAAACGGCATTGACGACCAAGATGGGCAGCGCCTCACAATACGAGGATATGAGCAAGCTCATCATCAGCGAATCCTCCATCTACGACAGCAACAGCCGTGGCAACAAATTCCTGAATTACTTGGGAGGTATATTTGGCAAGGATTTCTCTACGGAGAGCATGGGACTTTGGGTTCTGAACAGCCTGACGGAGGCCTCCGGCCATTACGATGCAAAGGCTATTCAGCAATCGATAATAAGGGAACTCAGGGGCACTACGATGGGCGGCAGTATGACTACTGTAGGCTCAGAAGACCTTGAGCAGATGGTAGAGTCCATAAAGGATTCCTCATCAAAAGGCCCAAAATTCGTGAAGGATTTGGCTCTCGCAGGACAAAGATTCGAAAGTCGGAAATTGATTGAGGGATTTCAGGAAGGGCGCCACGCTGCGGAGCACGAGGTCTATTCGGAGGAAATGTTCGGCGGTATCAGCTCTGTTTCTGAAGCGAGAAGGACGCTTGAGAGCAAGGCAAAGGAAACGAAAAAGGACTTCACTGTCAGTAATGCTACCTCTCTCGCCTTGGGCGTGCTCAGTGCGAATGCACTTATGGGGCATTTGAAAAATCTCGTTACAGCGCCGATGCCCATTTCGGAAAAACAATTCATAGAGGATTTGGAGCATTACAAAGCGGCGGCAAAGGCAATACGGTCCGCCATAGAAAAAGGTGCCGGTGGCCAGTTTGACCTGAGAGCTATGTCATCCGATAACGAAAGGCGCGAGGGCGAAGATACTCACAAGGAGCGCCGCAGATTCAAAGATCCTATTGAAGCACTTGAAAAGGCGGCAACGATAGCTGATGTGAATGCAGTAATAGGAGCGTTTGAATCCACGCAAAATGATCTGAACCTAGTGCAAAGGGCACAGGCGGCCCTATTACTGGAAAAAGAAGCAGGGCACATAGAAGCGAAAGTGAAGGTAGGAACGGCCGAGGAACAGGGCGGCATGGACAAGCTGATAGATGATTTTCTCTCGGGTGTCGGCGGCGGAATTCTTGAGAAGACAAAGGCCAAAAGGGCTGATATCAGGAATATACTAATGGACAGCGTCAAGTCGAGCACCATGCCCGTTCAGCTGAACTACGAGGCAGCAATGGCCGTCAGAAAGCGTGTGGAGCAGGAGATGTCCGGTTCGGAACTGTTGCTTGCGGCTCGCGCTGACCGTATCGATATGTATGGCGGAAATGCTGAGAAAAATGAAGAGGGCGCGACGCTTTCACTTACCGTGCTTGCAGTTTCTGAACTCTCGAATATCATTTCGGCAAGACACTCCATTTCGGGCGGCAATATCAAGAGATACAAGAAATATTTTTCCACTTTGAAAGGAAAGCTGAGCGGAAATTTCAATCTTGAAGCTATGACCAAGGATGGCCTTTTCAATAGGCAGAGTGAGACTCAGGTTGGGGCAGTCCGTGAAGAGTACATGAGTTTGATAAAGGCATGCGCGGAAGCTCCCGAAGATGATAACGCGGTAGCATTGGTGCAGGCTGTATCCAATCTCAAGGCGTTTTATGCGGCGCATAGATTGGAAGAGCGAGCGGTTGCTGCACTGTCCGCAAAGGGTGGGACGCAGTCGTTTGAAACAAAGCTGCAAAACGCAACGGACAGTACAACCTTCTCGGAGGCGGCCGTGAAGACTGCCGAAACTGAAAAGAAGGCTGCGGAGGCGGCTGCTGAAGCGGCTCAGAAAAAGGCCAAAGAGGAAAAAGAGGCTCTGGATAAAGCTATGAAAAAAGGAGGGATAGCCGCAGTACGCGATCTTCTTGAAGCGCAGCAGGAGGTGCAAGCTACCATTCCTGCCGTGGAAGCGACTTTGCCGGTGGCTGACAATACCATGGAAAAGATTCAGGCTTCATTACTCGGGAAATACAAATCCGAGTTATCGAGGAAGACCTTGGATAGAAAAGACCCTCTGCGCGATATGGACGGGAAGCTGAAGGTGCAGCTCAAGAAGGTAACTGAAGCGGCAGTCCTCGCTTCATTCCAAGAAACGGTCGGTCTTGACTTCAGCACGTTCATGGAAAGGCTCTCGGACCATGGCAGCCCTGAATTTCAGGCTCTGAATGAGAAACTCGGTATCGCTTTCACGAACCTGCATTTTATGAGCGGCGGCGAGGAACAGCACCCACTAGATGCCGGTTGGGAAGCACCGACGGCAGAGGAGGCCGCAAAGACAAAAAAAGACAGTGCAAGAGGAATTAAAGCCCCAAAAGCACTGCGTTCTGCGACTACAAAAGGACTGCTTCTCGCAGAAGCCATGATGGAGGAGTTATCTACAGAAATCACCAGTAATGGGAAAACCTCCGCAAATGAATGGCTAGTAAAGACGGCGCATAAGGGGACTTCTGAGCAAAGCATCATGTTTCAGCAGGCTCGCAAGAAGGTCAGCGTTACCGCTGCGGATGCACTGAAGAGAACGTTGACCGACATGACAGTCGAGAAGATGATAGGCGAACTTTCCAAGGGAGAGGTCCTTTCAATCCAGAGTTATAAAGGCGGCAATGTCGGGTTGAAGGGTGCTGTGAGTAGCATCGAGGCCTCGGTCAACTTGGAGAGTATCGCGGCGAACGACCTGACGATTTCGAAGGAAGATGACAATAAATTGTCGGTATACATAGGCGGCTCGATGTTCAACAAGCTCAGTGCAACGGCTGGAACGGACTTGGGCGTCGTGAAACTTGAAGGTTCCGCGGAACTTTCACTTACGCTCGCAAAGGGCATGAAGCTCGATTTCTCCACGCCTGAAAAGTGTCAGGATTTCCTGACGAGGGTCTTTATGGGTGGATATGGCACAAATGACGAACAGAAGAGCGAAGATGCTACGGCGAAAGAACTTGAAAGGGAAAGAGCAACTCATATGCTCGAACTGGCGGATAGGATTGCGCCGGTGCGGAGTATTGCGGGCAAAATTGGGATAGGCGCTTCGGTCGGCACGAGTGATGATGCAAACAGCATCATGGGCGATGAAGTGGCAAAATTGGTGGAATCGACCAAAGTCGGCGAATATCTGCAAAGGGGTGTATCGGCCTCCAAAGAATTTGCGGGAAGCAGGGCGGAGTCCCTCAGCAAGATTGTCCAAGGCTGGGCGATGGGTAGCTACGGCTACATGGCACCGCGATTCGTGGATTTCGCTGCGGACGTATTGAGCCATGCGCCAAGCACTATGAGCTCGGAATGGGAGTCAAAGCTCAATGATGCATACAAGGAGCTGAACGAAAACATCGAGAAGATTGTGAAGGAAAAGCTCGGCAAGCAAATCGATGATCTTCCGAAGACAATAGCAGACAAGCTGACCGACAAGATGAAGGCAAAACTTTCCGAAGCCCTCGTGAAGCACTTGAATTTCGAGGCTCCAGAGGAGGAAGACGATGGGCTGATAGACAAGGCTGTGGCGAAACTCACATCTGTTGCCGGAGAAAAGATAGATGAGAAATGGATGTCGGCCGACGAGCTTGAAGAGGCAAAGAAGACTGCCGAGGAAGAGGAGGAGGCACAGGAAAATCTCATCGATGCAAAGCTCGCCGTGAAGATGTCCATGGCAGGCGCATACGATACGGAGGTGGACAAGGATAGTGAGAAGATCACGACCAAGGTCTCTCTGGATGCAAGCGCCGAGGGCAACATTGATATAGCGGGAGCTTCTCTGTCGAAGAAGGCTGAAGGACGGTTTGAGGCCAGTCTTGAGAGGCGGTTCAAAGGCGGCAAGCTGACGGGTGCAACGATGTCCAGACGCTACATCTTGGGCGAGAACGACTGGAAATCCGCGAAGGAGATTCTCGACGGATTCGGTGTGAAAAACAGAGCGATTTTGGACGATATCAGGGGTGAGCTCGCCGGTCTCAGTGGCCTTGTCCTCATCTTTGATGCCGAACTGACGGAAGCCGGTATGAAAAAGTATCAGGAGGCGAGAGAAACCGGCATGGGCCTGACGGATATTTTCTGCCTGAACGATAGGAAAAACTATCGGAGCACCTTGGTCAAGCTCGAAGTTCCGGTGTCGGCAGCCTCGCAGAGGGCCGCATTGCAGGTGGATTTGAATTTGAAAGCGATGGGCAGCGGCGGCGGTGTGAATGCCGGCATATCGAGCGGAACAGACGGAACTCTCAAGCAATGGTATAAATATAATGCACGCAATGTAAAAGGTGTATAAAAATTACGCGTAAAGTGTGTAAATTTATTCAGATAATTCGCAATATTAGGTCGCAAATTGCTGAATTATCTGGTAACATGAAAATATATTACGCTGATGTTAAGCAGATGTTACAGTTGCATTACGAAATGCGACTTTGTACATATAGAAGAGTTTATAGCTAGTATTTTACAAAGGCGGTGGGGTAATTGAACAATATCAATTTGTTGCCATTCGAGCGAAACCGGTATTATTCCGGAAAACTTCTAACTTCAGCGGATTTCCTGTCTGAACAGTTCTACATCGGAAACAAACGAAGATTTATGAACAATCTCCTATATGGGGCGGGCATCGTCTGCGGTTTGAGCGTCTACAATCTCGACGATACGTCGCTCATGATCGAGTCCGGCGTGGCGATTGACGGCCTCGGTAGGGAAATAGTTCTCGAAAGTTCGGTCGTTCGAAAACTCTCGGCAATCGAGGGCTACGACGAGGCGGAGTCGAAGAATTTGGTGCTCTGCCTGAAGTATGACGAGGAGGATATTCAGCCCGTCTACGCTGTGGGCTCGTCCGACAAGGAGAGCGGCTATGAGATGAATCGTATACGTGAGGAGAGCAAACTTTTCCTCGCCGATGCGGACAAGCTACCTGCGGCTCAGGCCTACGAATCGGAATTTCTCAGTAATGTTTCTGTATATGCGGACGATGATTTTTCCATCACGCTTACGGTGCCAAGGACGGTTTCTTCCGGGCACGGCGTGAAGGCCGTCGTTTCCATCGAGAAATTGTCAAATGAGGACAAGCCGGTAACACTCAAGGGCGTGTTCGGTATCCCTGCGTTTTCGGGACCGGAAGGCGGTCATAATTTCACGGTCTATATAGATGGACTGAAACTGACACAAGGAGAGGTCAAGCAGCTTGCGTATGAACTTTTGGCGGGAGAAAGCGAAGCTCCTGAGACGATGATTTTGGGTAAGCCCGAAGATTTCGAACTGACAATAGGCGGCGAAGAAAAGCACATTACGGACAGCATCATGCTCAATCTTTCCATTGCAAACGACTCGCCGGAGGACATAGTCGAACGCGAACTTGCAAAGGTCAGCCTTGAAGCACGCTCTCTTCGTATCACCCATGACTATGTAACGCTTGCTGAGATTTCAGTAGAGAAAAACAACAATACAGCCATCATAAGTGATGTCATAGAGACCGGTATCAAATATTACATTCCGACGATTTCCAGAGATGGCGATAGACGCTATTATGCGGAATGGTTTTCATCATCGAATGTTTCCGATACGGAACGCAGCGTAGACGCAGGTCCAAAGACAGGCTTCGTTTCCGTTCCGCGTGAGCCCATATATGCAACGGGCGTTTGCGAGATACCTTTAGGCACGGGCGACAAAAAGAATGAAGTGCATTACTCCAGTGAAATCATTCACGGTCTTGGCGGCGGAGATGTCCATGTTGACGTCGGTTTCGAGGTCCTTACCTACGATGCGAAGCTGAGCAAGCAGACGAACAATACTATCTACGGTTCTGCAAGTCTTTGGGACGAGGCATCTTTGGCCATACCCGATGCCGAGCTCGGAGTGAGGGTGCTAAATGAGCGAGGCAGCTTCATAGTGGCGGCTCGCATGAATGAGAAGACGGATTTTGTGGTTCTGCTCGTCAGGTGGACCGCTACAAAATTGCCGAATTCCGAAAATAAGGATATCGCTCATCAACTTGAAAGCGATGCCTCCATTTCGCCCATGCAACCCACCATCGTCATCGCTCCGAATGAAAGTCATTTCATAGATGTCAGGTTCAAGAACATGGAGCCTGTAGCCCTGAGTTACGAACTGACAGAAAAAAATGCAGGTGCGATCTCGGCTGATGGCATATACACCGCATCAAACAAAGAAGGCGTACACGAAATACACATTTACAGTTCCGACAATCCTTTCATATCCACCTACGCGTATGTTGTGGTGAAGAAGAAGGACGCAGAGGACAATGAATAATGATATAGAAGCAGATGGCATGGTGCTCCGGCAAGTTGCAGTCGTGCTCAAGAGTGAAGTCAATGCTGTTTGGGTTTGTAGGGATATCCTTGCAATCGGTCAGCCTTACTATACTTTGCTCTTGGTGACGGACAGGGATGTTTCCAAGAAACTCGTAGCCGTTTTTGCCGACTCTGACAAGCCCGCGGGTAAGCAACCTTATCTCAAGACCTTTCTATGGGGTGAGACTTTGTGCTATCTATTTCCATATCACAAGCCAAGGCAGATCACGGAATTTGCGCAGGGACAGATTGAAACGCCTCAGATCAGCGAGGAAATCTGCATCAACCTGCTGCTTACGAGCATTGAATCGCCTATGCCTTGGCCGCTTCTCTATCTGCAATTTGAGCAGGGTATGGTGAACGTGGAGAAGGACAATAGCGTCTACCTCATGCCGGTGCTCAATCTGGAGCCTTTGGACGAGAACATCACCGAATCGAGCTGTGTAACGGCTTGTGCACGGATAATGCTCGACATTCTTTCCTTGGCAAACAAAACGAAGCTCAAAAGCCGCAAGTTACTTTCGTCAAAGGTGGCTCGCGGTGCGTATGAGCAATTTCCGGAGGTCTACCACGACTTCAAACTCACCGTCCTGCAGAAAAAAAGAAAATTCAGTCTCAGGTCATTTTTCGGGTTTTTCAAAGAACACAGGGATGTCATTTTCAGGGTGCTGCTCGTGCTCAGCTCGATTTGCTTTGTAGTAGCTCTCGTCATGCTCATCAGCTACCTGATATTCGGAGATTTTGCACTGTTCAAGCTGTTCGGCCACAGTCTGAAGACTATTGGAACCGAGAAGCTGAACGTGAGATAGGAAAGGAACAGTCGATTGAAAAAGACCATAGCTTCCATCATCATCATACTGCTCGTCGTAGCCGCTGCTATCTACGTGTTGTGGCCCTATTTCACGCCCGACGCGTCGAAGGGGACTCTTGATATCACACCGGATGGGAAAGGCAAGATATACGTTACCGAGCGGCACGCCGAGAGCTCATACATATACCGCACGGATAGTGACGGCAATATAGATGCGGCGATCGAGATAGATGATTCTGTGTATGGCACCAATTTTATGGGCGGCATGATCTATGCTTTCGTGTATCATGAGAAAACTCATACGTGGTCGCTCGCACAGGTTGAGGCAGATTTGAGTGAGTCTCGCGAGGTCGGCAGCGGCAAATTTTCACTGCTTGGCTCCGAGCAATCGCTGTCATCGAGCGCCGATAGGGTGTTCCTCATGGGAAATGGCTCGGATGCAAAACATTTAATCGTCCTTTCTTACAGCCCCACCGGACAGTTCTCACTCGCTGATGATTTTGAGGCGGCGGAGGCTGCAGGCGTCAAGGGCATGAGTGTCTACATGGAAACGGCGCTGAACAGCGACAACACTCCGAAGAATTTCGTCTTTGACGGAAAATCGATCTTTGAAATTCAGGGCGATGAGAAAATTGCGGTCATAAAGGATGGCGGTGTAGTAACTTCAGATGAACGGTATCCCGACAGCCGTATATATTGCAGAGGCGGTCGCGTATTCATCTTGAACAACACGACTCACGAAATCAGTACCGTGACCAAATTTCCCGAGACTGAACTGAATTACACGTATGACAATCTCGATGTCGGGGCTACGACGGTATGGGACGGCGGAGGTGCTCTGCTGGCCAAGAACTCCAAGGGCAATATGAATATTTATTTTGCGAAATCGGGGTCTACAAACTCATGGGAGCCGATAACCGATTTCAATATATCGCTCAGCGTGAGACTTCAGCTGAAGGATTTCATGCCTCAGAAGATTTGGATTATTGTAATAGTTTTGTCGCTTGCCTTCATAGCATCGGTGATGGTCGCGATGTATGTAAGGCGGCTCGTACTAAGGGTGTGTGCGACGATATCGGTGTTGGGTTGCTTCATGCTGGCCGTTCTGTGCAGCTTGGTTTGGATACTCATGAACAAAATCATACTTACAGAAGTCAATTTGGCGACGGGCGGCGTCATGCATGAATATGTTGCTCCCGAGGCGGCACAGGCGGAGGTCGCCTTTGAAGCATTTACCTATGGCGGAATTGCCTTGCTCGTTGCCATCGCTATCGCCGTCTTTTTCACAAATTGGTCGCTCAGACCTCTGCGGGATTTGACGAGGCGAATCGGTAGGTTCATCGAGGGCGACTTTGCTGTTGACGGTGCAGTTACCGACAAGGGCGATCTTGGCCGAATGAGCAGGGCTGTAACGGAGATGGGGGTATCGCTCGCCATCAAACAGTACGAAACGGATCGCATGGTCGAATCCTACAGCCGCTTTGTTCCGCGCGATGCGGATCGTCTGCTAGAGAGAGCCGGCATCATGGAGGTGAGCACAGGTGATGTCTCCAATATAGATGAGTGTATCGCCATCGCTTCGGTGGAAAATCGTGAACGCGTGATGCATTCGATGGGCAGTAATGAGTTCATGACCTTCGTCAACAGCTGCTTTGCACGTATACTTGAGTGCTCGAACAAATATAGCGGTGCCTTGCTGTCGGGCGAATTTTTGGCGGCACTTCCGATTCTCTTCTCGGAGCGTCTGGGTGCAAAACGCGGTGATTCCGTTCGCTTCGGACTTGACCTCATAGACCATATGACCGACAAGGACAGCGATCTGCCCAGTCCGGACTTCTTCATGTTACTGCACAAGACGGACTTCCTCTATGGTATCGCGGGCACAAAGGAGAAAGCCTTCCCGTTCATATCTTCCGCCGAGCTGAACTTCCTGTTCGCCTGCAATTCTGGGCTTCGCAAACTCGGTATCCGCATGGCGGCAACGCAGGAATACATCGACAATTCGGAGCAGGATGAGACCTTTGCGAAGAGGTATATCGGTCTTATACAGGCACCGGCGGCTACGAGAGAGTACCGCGTCTACGAGATATTGGATTGCCTTTCAGACAGAGAGCGGGATTTGAGACTGGGCTACGATGAAAAGGTGCAAAATGCAATCTCACTTTTCTATCGGAACGATTTCTATCAGGCTATGGTGGAGTTTTCCTCCATACTCAAGCAAAATCCGAACGATGGCTTGGTGCGGTGGTACGCCTTTGCCTGTGAAAGATATTTTAATGAAGGTGCCGCTGCAAACGTGAGGTACAACCTTCTGAACGGCGAAGATGATTAGGAGAATAGCTAGTAGATGAAGAGTCTGTTCACAACGGTAATAGTAGCACTTCGTGCTAGATTCAACAGCCTTATTGCAAAGATAAGGCCTCTGTTGACCGTTGCGTTCTGGCGCACAAAAGGCGTCGCTATCATTCGTCAATTCTTCAACAATATATTCAATGTAAAGCCGAAAGATAAAGACGATTACTATTCTGTGTTGCGTTGGCGTATCAGCAAGAAATTTGCTTATGCTCTGGCTATTCTCATCGGCATTGTGAGCCTCTATTACGTGTTGCTCCTGTCGCCGGTCGCCATTGTCGGCAAGTCTTCGGGGAATTCGAGCTTGCCGGTATACAGATACAATTCACTGGCGGTTCGTTTTTATGACGGAGCCTGCCGTATCAAGGCACGCGACGGCCATATCGCTTACGAAGGCTCGGTTTCTAAGGGCGTAGTCAAGGGTGAGGGTCGCTTGTTTGACAAGGAAGGCGAGCTCGTCTATGACGGAACCTTCGACAAGAATATGTTCAACGGTGAGGGAAAACTTTACTATGGAGACGGCGAGCTGAAATACGAAGGTGCATTTCAGAGCAACCTCATGAGTGGTATGGGCAAGCTATATGCGGAGTCCGGTTCTCTTCAATACGACGGGGAGTTCATCAAGGGCAAAAAGAACGGCGCCGGAACGCTCTACAATGCGGCGGCTACCGAAATCTACAAGGGCAATTTTGTGCTAGATCACATACCGTATGAGGAGTTTGTGGGCAAGACTGCGGAAGAGGCAGCGGCGATGTATCTCGGGAAGGAATCCATCTATATAGCCGATGGCGAATTCACCACCGCTTTCGATGAAATAGATGCCGTTGCACAGGTAACGAGCGGAGAAGATGACATCGAGGGAAATGGTCATATAAACAGCATTACTGTCCTCAAAGACGAATTTTTCTTTGGCGGTAAGTCATACAAAAGCCTCAAAACCCTCGAAGACTATTTCGGCTCGGCTGATTTTTCCGGTTACACATATTGCCTGCTCACGGATATCGTAGCCATCAACAGATTGCCCAAGGAAAGTCCGATGGAACGCTCGCCTATAGGCGGTCAAGACCTTTTTGATAATGCCTATCAGGTCGATGATTATGACCACAACGTTGAAGTATACATTCATGCGTTCAAGAAGGACAAGATGTTGTTCACCTTCTACTTCACGGGTTCGGGCGAAAAGAATTTCTTTATGTATCAGATAGAGGTGGGCGAATGAGAGCTATTCATATTAGAAATAATATACTCATTACCGGCCTCGTCATTTCGATGATTTTGAGCGTGGCGATAGTTCGGCCTGCCCCTGCGGTAGCGGCTACGCTTTCACCTTTCACGCTTGCCGGTGCCGAGCAGATGGCACTTGCCTCGAGTTCTGAAATCAGCAAGACATACAGTCAAATATTACTGAAGAAAATCAATTACACGGGGGCGGTAACCTCTATCAATGCGAAGATGAAAAACAAGAGGACCTTGCGATGGTCGCCGCTTCTCAGTTTCAAGTTTCCCGAAAAGCTCAATCTGACCGACGAATTTGAGATGCAGGTAAAACCGCAGGCCCTGACATCAGAAATCACGGTATTGCAACATCAGATGAACGATTTGAAGTATGAGGTGATTTCAAAGGCAAGGCAGGCTTACTATGCCGTCTATGCGGCTCAGGAGAAATCAGCCTTTACGGATACGATGCTCAAGGACGCGAGGGCGGAACTCGTTCAAAATCAGGCGAGATTGTTCGCGGGGCAGGCAAAGCAGAGCGACATCGACACTATTCAAAAGAACGTGGACAAGCTCACGAGCGACCTCTCTCAATCGCTGAGAACTTTCGAGAAGTCAAAAAAGGATCTTTCTGACATAGTCAAGCTGAATGTTACGACGGGGTATAGATTCCTGAATCCTCTGAAGGATGCGGATATCACACGGAGCCAACTCGACGGTATCATAAGCTACACCCTGAATGCAGATCATGCCGTCTATGAAGCGAGGTCGGCTGAGTCGCTTGCTCTTGTCAATCTGAACTTGGCCGAGAGGCTCATGCGCGGCAAGTACGGCGGCGCGATGAATCAGTTGAATGGGTTCATATCGGCGGCGAGGTCCGGCGGCGATATAGATTATGCGGCGTTCCAGATCAGCTATCAGAAGATGCTAAAGGATATCGATGCGAGATGGCAAGGGAAATTCCGTATACTTTTCATTAAAATTTCAAGGGAGTTTTTGAAGGGGCAGATAGACGGTATCCGTTATATCGAGGACGAGCCCTATGCGCTCTATTCGGCTTGCATGGAATACGCTACTGCTCGCAAGGACAGAATCTCTGCCGAAAATGACCTGAGAAAGCAAATCGAGAGCGACTTTGAGGCGTTGGTAACATCGAGGAATGCCTCAAATGCACTGGCGACTTCGGTAAAAGAAACTAAGAAGGACATTGAGCGTCTCCAGATATTGAACCGCGTCGGCAAGGCGGATTTTGAAGAGGTCAAGGACAAGCAGGCAGACTATCAGGCGCTGCAGATTGATGCCTTTGATGTGCTCACAACGTACAATGAACTGCTCGTCGCGTTTGACCGTCTTTGCTGCGGTGCGGTAACGCAGTATTTCAAGGGGAAAAATTTCAGCACAGATTCGGGCGGCGGTGCACTCAGTTTTCCGACCGAGGATGGACAGATTTGGTATTACATCTATGGCGATGTGGCGGAACTGACCTTCAAGTTCGGTCTCGATGTGCCCGATGATTTCGATCCGGAAGTCTCGCATTATGAGCTGTGGTTCGAGGGTTCGAAGATCAGCGGAAGAGTGCCTGTGGATCAGATATTCACGCACCTCACACTCGATTACGGCGATACTCAGATGCTCACAGTTCGCCTCTACAACGGGGATAGCTTCGTAGCGGAGTGTGAGATCGATACGTCCGAGCCGCGCGGACCGCTGCCCATAGAAAAGAAAGCGGCAGCGTCAGATGAGGACGAAAAGGTGATAGGAACCTATGCGATTGAAACGAAAATCGTGGGTTCCGTCAACACCTCGGTTTTGACGCCAACCTTCAATGCAGACCTCGGCATAGAATCTTACACGTTGGTCTACAATGGGAATAGTATCGGCAACGGGGAAGCTGTTCCAAAAGATCAGGGTTTCTCATATCTATCGCTGTTGGTGAACGATATAGCTGATGTCAACCTTCTCGCATACAACGGTGATGGCGACAAGCTATACGATGCATATTTTGTCACATCGGATGGAACGATAAGGATAAAGGGGTGAATTCCATGATTTTGACAGGAGCACAGACCAAGAAGAGGAAGAGGAAGGCTACAAAGTCGAGGCTGATAATTGTCTTGGCCTTGGTCATCGCACTCACCGGTATCGTTACTTACAAATTTCCCGCAATAGCAAATGCGCTCTGGAATGAGGACGACGCTGTTCATATCAATCCGCAGAGCATTGAAAACGGCACGCTCATCATCGGCACCCATCTCATCTACATGGGAGTCCTTACGGACGACCTGTATTCTCTGGCTTCTACTTCGGCAGGAGACTCGGGACAAGACCGAATATATTACAAGTCTGAGCTCGACGGCGGAGCTTGGTGCGACATCACGGATGCAAATTCTCTGGCGGCGATTTCGGGAGACTATTCCGATCCTACGGGCATGAGCGCCCTCACAGCTGTGGAGGATTCCGTCATTGCGGCGCTATTCTTCTCCTTCCATACGAAGTCGGACGGTATCACCTACGATCTTCGCACAAATGCGGCGGTCAACATCTTTGACATGGACAGCCCCTACGATTTGGAAAACATGCCGGAGCTTCAGCCGCTGAAAATGCAATACGACATGTACAGGGAAATGCAGGACGATACGGATATGGGCAAGTACCGTATCGAACGTATCGACAAGTTTTGGAACACCGCTGTGCGCACGAGCGAGACCGATAAGGCCGACGCAAATCTCGCGGCTCTGCAACGCTACTATCAGACGCTTAGCGGCGATGATATGCAGGACGAGATGGCCGCTGTACAAGGCGTCATGTCGTCTGTCGACGCCCTGCGCCGTGCTATTGTCCTTGCGAAGGTCGAAAATGTTTTGAGCTCTTTTATCGAGGAGGCACAGGCGGCGACTGACAATGAGATTGACGATGACTGGAGCAAAAAGAAGAAGGAATCGACCCTTCGTGAGAAAGCTTTGACGGACGCCGATTTGAAATCAGCCCTAAACGACAGTCTTGCGAACGTGCAGACATCGCTGACAGAGCAGCAGGGCAGACAGCTTGAAGCGGGCGTTACGGTGCTGTCTTCCCTGAGATACGAGGTATCGAATTCGCTGATAGCAAATGCAAACTCGGGAAATAACGCGGCTGCCGATATCGATACAGCAAAGCTCATGGATATATCGAGTATCGAAGGCGGTCAGATCCTACATCAGGCGTCTGAAGCGAGCTTGCTGAATAGCGAACTCATTCCCGCTGCGACGAGTAGGCTTGAGAAACTGCTCTCCGGTGGTGAAACCGCTGCATATAAAGGTGCGGAAGGTGCGGCGAAGAAGGCAGTTTTGAAGGAGGGTATCGCCGCTGACAATACGGCGAGGGGAGAGCTTGAATCCTTTATCACGGCATATGCGAAGCGCATCGTTGCTGAGGAAAGTGTAAAGTTCATGGACGAACGCCTGACTCTCACCGAGGAGTGGCTGAACACCATTCCAAACGATGCTTTCAACGATGGAGCACAGACCTGTGTTCAGAACCACATCACCTTCCTCTCGAAGCTGAAACTGCAAATTCAGCAGTCCATCAACGGTGATACCCTAGCGCAGTTGATGGAGGAAAAGGCGGGTCTGCAGACCGACTATATGTCGGCTTTGGACAAAAACAGCCTCGCGGGTGCATTGGAAATCGAAGAGAAAATTTCGGAGCTCGACGGCAAGATTGCTGAAATCGAGAGTGAAATCAATGCCAAGATCACCGATTTGGAGAAGCAAATATCGGATTTGCAGCACGAGCTGAACGCGGCAGGAGGCGATAGTGCCGCTCTTGAGCGTGAGCTAAGTCTATTGAAGGCACAGCTCAATGCACTCGCCGGAAGTCTCGCGCCGAACTCGGTTGGCGGGCTCGCCGTTTCGCTCAGGGCCGAAGGACTTTCCGTTGTGGAAAACGGCGGAAACGAGGCCGATTTGACAAGTGCAATAGCTGCACTTGGGAGCATGATGGATATGAATTCCAAGGTGGCTTTCCCTGCTGCGAAGGACATATACGATGCAATTCAGAAGAAGAATGCGCTTGATGGCGGTAATGCTTTTGCAGCTCAGGTAACGGAGCTAGAAACCTTGCTCACCAACGGGAAGGCGGCCTACGATGCGTCCGTTTCGGGTGATAAGAGTGCGGGCTCAATTGAAAAGCTCGCTGAGGATTTCATGGATTCTCTCGGCGGAGATTCGGGCCTTGGTGGCGGTAGCGGAAGTGGCGACGGTGGCGACGGTAGCGGTAGCGATAGCGGAGCAAATGGTTCGGGCGCAGGCGGTAGCGGACTCGGCACTGTCCTCGGTTCCGGTAGCGGATTTGACATCACTTCTGGAAAAGGTGCCATCGCATACATAAACGCACTCAAGGAATTCTACGAAGCAACCGGTAGCGATACAGCTGAGCGAATGATGGCGGCTGAGGCGCAGAAGCAGTTCAATCTGGGCAATCCATTTGTCTACAAGCAGGTGGACGATCCGACAGGGCATTTCCTGCCCATTACTGCTGTCCGTTCATGGTTTGGCATGCGCTACGTATGGAACCGCAACCTGAACAAGGCTGTGCTGACCCGCGGAACCGAATATTACTCGTTCACGGCTTGGTCCTCCGAGGTCTCTAGGAACAAGGACAAGAGCAAGTCCGACACGATGACCGGTATGACGGGATTTCTCGGTTGTATCTATATCCCGGGTAGCTATACGGAAGAAAATTTTGACTGTGAACCGGTCTATTTGCCGGATTCAGATTTGGGTATTCTCATGGCCGAAGAAATACAGACCATGTCGGATGCCATGCTCGAATTGTTCATGCAGTAGGAAAGAGGAAGAGAATGGCTGATTATTCAATCATATCGGACGTAAGCGCCTATATCGTCAAGACACTTCGGGAAAAGATGTGTCCTGAACCGCTTCCGTCTTCGAACAACATCGATGTCAGTTCGCCTGCCGAGCAGGACGTGGACTACATACTCGGGCTCTACCTCTACGACATCGCGGAGGAGCTTGACATGACTGGTCCCCGCATGGTCAGGGCGTCGGGCACGAGACTTACAAAGCCGCCCAAACCCTACGCACTTTATTACATGATATTCATCAACGGCTCGTCGCAGATGGGTCTGAAAGCGCATGATATTCAGAAGATAATAGGCAGGGCGGCACAGGTCATAAACGATGGAAACGTCGTACAGCCGAGGACCATTCAGCCGTGGCTCCTAGATGACGAATCGCCGATTGTGATCACGCCGGCGCGTATTCCTCTCGAGGAGAAGGTTCGCGTGTGGTCCGCCATAAATAAGCCCTATCAGGTCAGCCTTTTCTACAAGGTTTCGCCCGTATTCCTGTCAAGCGAGATAGTAATTGATCCGCCTCGCGTCTCGCAGGCTTCCTTCAATGTGGAGATAGAATGATATGAAAACGGATATGACGATAATGCACAGAATAGACCTTGCGGTTACAATACTCGACAGCGTGACTGGACGTCCGGTGGTGGGTGCGCTGCGCCTACGAAAAAATGGTGAGGATTTGAAATATAGAAGAGCACCTGATGGAACGATACTGTTCATCAATATGGGCCGTGAGGATTTTGACTTTGAGGTCTTCTCGTCCGGCTATGAAAACGAGCTTGTGTCGGTAATGTATGGCGAGCTCTCCGAGCGGTTGCCGGCCTTGGACGTAAGCCTTATTCCTACGGATTCGTTCGGTGATGCATACTTGACGATAGATGGGACTTTGCCGGAGCTTGCCGCTGTGGATGCCGTCAGGATCGGTCCTCCGGCCTTCATAGTGCAGGGACTCGATCAGAAAAAATGTCAGCTATCGGTTGGGAGCCTTTACAGTCAGGAATTGCTCAGTCGTTACTATGGCATTGTTGAAAGGGATGAAACTCGATTTGAACCAATCGAGATTATCAAAGTGTCCGATAAGGGCACATATCAGTTAGCGAAGATGCCCGAAACTCAGGTTTCAGGTTTGCCCCTTGCCTACCGCGTGGTCGGCAGGGTGGTGAACGAAAGCTGTTTGCTCCGATTGCCCAACGACGGCGGCAACGCAAGATGGATTTTGCGAGCGGCCACGGGTGAAGAGAGCAGTTATAGGGCGTTTTGTATCGATGACATCGAGGTCGGCTCGGAGGGGAAAAGGATTGGCATAGATGCCATCATGAACGCACCGACGCGAGATCAGAGAGAAGGATACGAGCAAGATGCGGAGGCGAAAGGAGGGTAGGAAGAGCAAAATCGCAATTTTATTAGCAGCACAGATTATCAATTTTTAGAAATCGAAAGGAGGGAGGTTTGGACAGGCTCCAAACCGAACACATATGGCTGAATATTTATCACCGGGCGTATACATCGAAGAATACAGCTCCGCACCGCGTTCAATAGAAGGTGTCGGGACAAGCACAGCTGGATTCGTCGGTATTGCCGAAAAGGGCACCACAACAGGTGCACCGGCTCTAATCACAAACTTTGCGGAATACTTGCGTCAGTACGGCGGTTATCTAAGTGCGCACACACACGGCGACTATCGCTTCCTGCCTTATGCCGTAGAGCAGTTCTTCATCAATGGCGGTACGCGTTGCTACATCAGCCGCGTCATACCAACGGATGCAAAGGCAGCTGTTGCAACGCAAGGCATACTGTCATTCACCGCTGCCAACGAAGGCAAGTGGGGTAACAGAATAGTTATTACTGTAAACGCGACGAACAGGAGCAAAATTCAAATTTTGGCAAAGGAAAACGACAGGACTTTCAAGGCGAAGTCGATAGTCGGATTCAAAGAAGGCGACATTGTGAAACTCGGCGACGAGTACAATCGCATCGAGCTGATTTTGGACAACCTGATCACATTCGAAAAGGAATTTTCGGCTGATCCGGTCGATGCCGCTTTAGTGCCCAAGACCTACATCTATTCATCTGAGCTCGATGTCACCGTTCAGAGTGATGGCGGAACGGAAATCTATCGGGGCATCAATCTCAACGTGGCCTCGCCTGACTACATCCTCCGGAAGTTGTCGAACAGCGAAATAGTCAATGTGGAAGCAGCTGTATCCGAAGAAATAGTAGCACCGATTGCCGCTATTGCCGACGACGCAGAAGCTGCAAGCGTAACGATCAATTTCTCGGATGGAAGCGACGGAACGATCGCTTCGGCCAATGCAGGTACATTCATCGGCGTTGACAATGGACCCGGCAATAGGACCGGTATCGAGGCTTTCAAGGAGAACAACATCGTGAGCCTTATTGCTGTTCCGGGCGTAACCATTCCGGAAGTGCTCGTCGCTCTGACGACACATTGCGAAATTGAGAAGAACCGTTTCGCAGTAATAGATGTGCCTATTGACAAGACGAAGACGAACGACATCTCTGAATATAGAGAAATCGTTGACTCGACGTATGCGGCCATCTATCATCCGTGGATCGAGACGTTCGATCGTCTTTCACAGCAGCAGACCTTCGTGCCGCCAAGCGGAGCAGTCCTCGGTGTCTATAGCCGTACGGATGTTGAGCGTGGTGTTCACAAGGCGCCTGCGAATGAAATCATTCGTTCGACCGGTCTATCAACACGTTACACCGCAAAGGAACAGGATATTCTGAATCCTATCGGTGTCAATCTCATTCGTGCACTGCCCGGTCAGGGTATCCGCGTCTGGGGTGCGAGGACAGCAAGCTCCGACACGAGCTTCAAATACGTCAATGTACGCCGCCTCTTCATCTTCGTTGAGGAATCCATCAAAAATGCGACAAATTGGGTTGTGTTTGAGCCCAACGGTGCGGATTTGTGGGGTAGGGTCAGAATGACAATTTCCTCATTCCTCGATGGTCTTTATCAGTCGGGAATGCTTGCCGGCGCTTCGGCAAGTGAGGCTTTCTTCGTTGATATAGGTCCTTCGACGATGACGAGAGACGATATTGAGAATGGCCGTTTGATTTGTAACATCGGTATCGCACCTGCCAAGCCCGCCGAGTTTGTCATCTTCCGCGTAACACAGTTTACAGCGGAAGCCGGCGGAGCAGAGTAAGTGTATGAGTAGCATAGAGGTTACGAAAGGAGAATAATTATGGCAGATAGTTACGGAAAGACTGCGGGAGTACCCGCGGGTGGAGGTGCCTATCCATTTACAAAGATGAATTTCCTCGTCACTATAGACGAGCAGGCGGGCGATGCTGCATTCAGTGAAATCACTGGGCTTGATGCTACAGTTGATGTCATTGAGTTTCGTCAGGGAAATTCGAGCAGTTTGGCTCCGGTGAAGATTCCTGGACTCGTGAAGCACGGCAATCTGACGATGAAGTTTGGTCTGACGGGATCTGCTGCTTTCAGGCAGTGGATATTCGATTGTATCAATCATCAGCGTGAAGGTTCAATCAGAGTCAGCGATATCTATATCGAACTCGTCAGTATTCAGGAGGCAGCCCCTCCGAAGGCAGATACGTCTGCGAGTACTGGAGATAGCATGGCTTGGCAGCTGAAAAATGCCTGGGTTACAAAATACACGGGTACCGATCTGAACGCACTTCAGAGTGAAGTCGCTATTGAGACGATCGAAGTCGCCTATGAGTATCTTCAGACTATTCCGCTTCCGGGAGGTTCGCCTCTCTCAGCCGGCGGCGAGGAATCTGACGCATCAGGCGGCGCAGCTGAATAATAACTGAGATTGTGCAATTGTCTGCGGGATATGGTGCTCACTGCGCCATATCTCCGCAGCGCCTGCACAGAATATGGAGATGAAAAATGCAAACTGTATTTGAATTTGAACTACCAAAGGGCATCGTTGGTGAAGATGGCGAAGTCCATAAGCACGGCAAGATGAGACTGGCTACAGCCGGAGACGAGATCGGTGCGATGAGAGACCCGCGGGTCATTTCAAACCCATCATATCTGTCAATAGTCGTCCTATCGCGCGTCGTGACGGAGATCGAGGGAATACAGGCGGTTCTTCCTGCACATATAGAACACCTGTTCACGGCAGATCTCGCATTTTTGCAGGATATGTATCAGCGTATCAACAATATCGAGCCGCCGACGATGACGGCAGTATGCCCTGAATGTGGACACACATTCGAGGTGCCCATAAATTTTACACGAGAGGGATAGCTCTGTACCCCGAGGCTGAAATGTATAAGGAGATGTCATTTATCTCATATTACTTTCACTGGGGACAGGATGAGGTTCTTGCGCTCGACCATGCACAGAGAAGAAGGTGGTGCGAGGAGATTTCATCGATCAATGCGGATATAAGTCCCTCTGAGCGAAACGGCAAAAGAGAAAAGAGTATAACGGATATAAATTTCAATCCGAGTATTTAGGGAGATGGAACAATAAATGAGTTCTGAGCGAAAATCTACAATCGGTAAACACGGTGGCTTCGATGTCTCCGATGACAATCTTGCGGTATTGAATCAAGGTCGGGCGGCTTTGGTGAATTACAATTTCATGCTTCGCGTGGAAGGTGTCTTTGACCTGCCATGCAAGAGCGTAAAGGCTTTCACGCGGGAAAACGAATACGAAAACATTCAGGAGGGCGGGCAAAATGATTACGTCCACATGAGACGCAAGCCCATTTCAAAACCCTTCACTCTCGAGGTGGAACGCTACGTCGGGGTGGATTATTTCGATCCACTGCCAAATGGGGCGGAGCTGCTTCTGCCTATAGTCCTCGGCGTATCGAGAGACCCTGGCACGGCAAAGTGGCAGCGGACATATACGTTTACTGGCTGTGTTGTTACTAAGAAGACCTACGGCGAACTCAATGCGGAAAAGGCTGGGCTCCTCGTGGATACGACCACGATCGCATATAGAGAAATGTTACTGGTTGATTTGCCATATGGTGAGGTGTAATGAAGAATGCTGACAGTTTCTGAGCCGATCAAACTGAATACAGCTCGTTCGTTCACGACGTTTTCGCCGCCGGACGGTGCTTGGTCGGACCCCTTTTACGAAAGAATAGCGGGGGCCTATTCGCTGATGGCGATGGACTTCACGCCTAAGGATTTGCTACTGCTACTGTTTGCAACGCCCGAGACACCGATCGGGGACGGAGGCATGACGAGCCTTCTTGAAGTGGAGCAAAATACCTATGCTCGCAGCTTCCTTTTGAATATCGTAAACAATGTCCTGAATCGCATCACGCTTTCCGACAGTCAGGACTTCACATATCAAGATGACATATACGTATCGAGCGTGCTCAGGCGGCTCGGTATCACCGATATAACAAATTTCATGCGGGAATACTCCCATATTTTGAATGAAAACAAGCAGACGTTCAGGCTTATGAATCTATACGAGCAGAACAGCCTCACGCTGAAAAAATTGCTTAGGGCGGAGGTGCCTTCGGAGGTGAAGCCGGAGACTACTTCGGAAGAGGATGCGCCAGTAACGGCTTCTGGGTCGCTACCTTCGCAGGACATTTTGTTCACAGAGGTGATTCGTAGACTGGATATGGAAAATATTGTAAATAAGCTCAGCTCATATCACGCTTCATACGGCGATACGATAGTCAGTAATTCGGCGGAAATCAGCCTCGCTACATGGCGGGGTATGACGAATGCAATCAACCTTTATGAGGCTCGCAGGAGCTTGTCAGTAACGGAGGTGGATTTTGTCTACAGGCATGAAAACAGCTATGAGACAGGCGAGGGCATAGGTCCTGTTGCTGATGAAGCCGAGGTGCTCGGTCATGCAACCGCTGCGGCCATCATCAATATTGCGGAGCAGAGTTTGCTGTCGCAGATGAGCCACATGTCGAGTTCGGATGTGCATGTCAGGGTAGATGTAACGAACGCCTTGCCCGCCGTAGCGGCGCCGACTCTTGAGCGTTTCAGAGAACTATATATGCAGAGGCAAAATGAGATACACGCCGAAAAGTTTTTTGAGAGCAGGCTCCTAGCTTTGGACGGCGCGGAAGAAAGTTTGATAGAGCTTGCAGGTGAAACTATGGCACCTGTGCCTGCAAATAGGGTGCTTTTGGCTTCGGAACCCATTGAAGCCGAAGTTGCCGAAGTCGAGGCTTTGAGTACACTTTCTGAGGACACGGTTCTGACCCTTCGCGAGATGTATGGCGAGATTCTGAAGGAGCGCGTCCACATCGGGCAGATTGTAGATCGCTCGCGCGTGCAGGATAAAGAGACTTTGATGGAGCTGCTTACGGATAGCGTCAGTGAGACGAGTACTATAAGCGGCACTCACAGGGAGACGCTTCAGCTCGTGTTCCCCGAGCCTATGGGCAGAGATAGAGCAGAAGCTACAGGCGCCACCACCGCTTTTGGCCAGACAGCGAGACTATCACCCGAAGAGAGAATTCGCCAAATCGAAGAGGTGATCAGGCACGGTGAGGAAGCCTACGAAACCTTAGCAAAACCCATATCGGGCTCCTCTGATGGTGGCGACGGATTGGCCGCTCCCATGATCGGTGTAGGTATTGAGCCACAGCTTACCTCTGACGAGCGGTTGAAAGAGGAGCTTGACGCCGTTGACAGACGCAATAAGGAGATGGCAAAGAGCCTTGAAGCGCGTGCAGGGGAACTTGCGAAGAAGCCCAGAGAGGAACGTCCCCGTAGTGGTGATGAACGTCGCCGCACGGCCGAGGCCGCGCTTCTGGTCATGAACGATACCGAAAGACTCAAGGAACTCATACTTGAAGATGATGAGGGTAGCAAAAGAGGCAAGGCCTTGCCTCCGGAGCTCACGCTGTTACTCACCGAACTTGCACCTGAATACAGGGTCTTTTATGAGGAACTTCTGGGTGATGTGCAGGGAGCTATTCAGGCGGAGGATGGAAAAATCAGAAATGCGAATTTGCCTGAGTTCAATGCCCAGATAGCCGCGGCGGGGGAGCAGACTGTGGCTGAACTCGAGCATCTTGAACTTGAACACACGAAGGAAACCGATCTTTTGACCGAGCGGACGAGCCTCACTATAGAGAGAACGGCAGCGGAGGCTTCACGGCGTGTCGGACCAAAGACACGTGAGGATTGGCATAGTCCCCTAAGATTACTCCACAAAGAACAGATTATTACCGATGTTTCAGAGGCGGCGACACAACAGGAGGACGCGGGCAGGGCTTCTCCGGTTCAGAGGACAAAGGAAATTCAGGAAAACGTGTTCGAGAGCAGGGAGATAGAAACACAGATAAACAGGGTCGTCAGGGATGCACAGGTGCAGAACGCGGCCGAGATTGGTAGCATGATCGACAGGGCATTGTCGGCACAGCTCGGCACGATAGCCGGACAGGTATACAGTCAGGTCGAAAGGCGTCTTGACATGGAACGCTCACGGCGTGGAAAGTAGGAGGCAAGCGGCATGGGAATTTTAGATGCAGCAATGAATATAGCGAAGGATACGGGCAAGAATCTTCTTGGCGTGGTCGAAGACTGCACCATTACCATGATCGACTCATCCAAACCTGAGGGTATGGGCGAATACAAGTACAGGGTTCCGTTCAATCCCAAGGATATGAGCCTTGATGCGAACATGGATTTGAAACCGTTGTCATCCGCAATAGACAAGTACAAGGAAGGCGATATGCAACTACCCTATGCCGGTATGACCTATATTCAAGGCGGGCCGCCAAAGATCATTTTGACCGTTCCTCTCATCTTCGATGAGGTGAATATTTCCGATGCCTTCACGAGTGAAAAGATCACGGTGCCCGGCTCGGCGAGTATGGTGAAGAGTGTTGCCACTGCCGGTGCTAAGGCTTTCGGCGGCTCGGAGTGGACGGTTCAACCCGTAGTCGAGGGCTTCCTCGGTGCCCTTCGAAACAAAAATACGAGAACTGTAAAGTTCAACTGGGGCGAGTTTGAATTCCGAGGTTGGCTGAAGCAATTCAATTCGGAATATACGATGTTCTCGCCATCGGGGAATCCTATTCGGGCGAAGGTGATGATGAGGATTCAAAATGATTTTGGTCTGAGCATGTGGCAGACCGAAGCCATGAAAATACTCGGAGTTGATGGTGGCAATAGTTTCGTTTCCGCCGGTGGCAACAATTCTTTTAGCAATATACTGAACAAGTCTTGGTAGTGAGGAGAAACTGAATGGCAAATATGACGCAAGGTGGTGTTTTCGGGGGCATTGAAAAGGCAAGGCTCAAATTCACCGTGACAAGAATTGCGAATGGGAAAAAGACCCACGATTATGTGGAAAAGATGAAAGCGAGCATTCAGGCGGCGAAGGAAGCTACGGAAAAGCAGGCCAAGGGACTCGAACCTGTGGCGCCAAAATTGCCGGAGTTACCGCAGACAGTCGATAGGGGCTCGGTCGAACTCACCGTTCAGTACAATCCTTCCTCCATTCGCTTTGAATCGTCAACGGAGGAAGTCCCCGTCAAAGGAATGTACGAAAATCTCTCGGGTCTTCCGAACTCACAGACTCGCGGAGCTTCAATAGTGTTGAATGTCGAACTCATCTTCGACGCAGTTCAGAACAAAGATGCTTTTCATCAGGATAGTCTGCGGCTTCCCACCGCCGGAGACCTCGTGGGGGCAGGCGCGAAAGCATTGTCAGGTGATGCAAACAAAAAGTATACGGTGTTGCCGCAGACAAATCTCATCATAGGCATGATCACGATGATGCCCGTCGTGAAGTTCTCTTGGGGCTCACAGGAATTTGATGGGATAGTCGAGAGTGCACAGGCAAAATTTGAGATGTTTTCACCTAAGGGTCAGCCCATCAGAAGCAGGGTGAGCCTCAGAATTCAGCAGGTGATAAACGAGGACTCGCAGAGCGCATATTGGAGGGACAAATACGAAGATTTCTTCCCGAATCAAAAGGCTGTGTCGCAGCATGACAAGAGCAAGTTTCAAAATCAATCGGTGCTTAATATATGAAGGAATTGAAGAGGAGGACGCTATAAAATGCCTGGTTTGGCGGATTTGACGGGCGCGGCATCGCAGGGTGCCGGTGGTGCATATGAGCACACTTACGATAGGTTGGCAAAGAAGTACAAGACCTTTGACTATCCTATGGTTCGCGTGGAGCTCAATGGCAAACTCTTTGCAAATAAGCACCCCGATATTTTCGTCAACGATGTTCGCGTCGATCTTTCCTGCGGGTTTGAAGCCTCCGTTGCAAGTTTTCGCCTTTACAATGTCTACGATTTTGATAGGGCAGGCAGTCCGCCAAATCCCGCCTTCATATATGACCAAATAGCAAGTGAGGTCATTCTCGGCGCACCGGTTGGCATTTGGTTTGGCTATGCGGGAGAGTACGGTCATGTTTTCACGGGGTTTGTGGCGTCGGTGGACTTTTGCTTCGACGGTGCTGACCAGTATTATATCGAGGTAACGGCGATGGACGCCAAGGGCGTGATGATGGCTTCGTCCTATGCCGCTCAGCTCACGGCGAAGTCCTACAGCGATGCCGTCAGTGAGATACTCAGGCGTGTTTCCTACAACAATATGCAGGAAGCTAAGATCATAAGCAAAATAACCGTGGCGGCCACTCCTGACAAGAAGCAGGCGAGCGAAGGGAAAAAGGACAGCGCGGAAACGATAGAGATGGTTTCGGAAAGCGATTACGAGTTCATCGTCAAGGCTGCGAAGAAGTTCAACTTCGAATTTTTCATCGACAGGGGAGAGGTTCTCTTCCGCAAGGCGAGGAGCGAGATGAGGCCGCTTATCGAACTCAAAAGCGGGTTTGGACTTTTGGCATTTCGGCTTGGCTACAGTCTGACCGGCATGGTCGAGAAGATAGAAGTTCGCTCTCTTGATCCGGGCGCGGGCAAGATAATAAAGGCGAAGGGTAAATACGAAGGGAAACTTTCAACGAAGAGCAAGGCAAAATCTCTCGTGAAAAAGAGCAGCCGAGTATATATCGACCCGACTATTTTCACCCAGCAGCAGGCGGATGCGAGACTTGAGTCTCTGATGACACAGATGTCCTACCGCCTCGGAACACTTGAATGTGAATGTCTCGGTATGCCTGAACTCGTCCCTGGCCGCTTTGCAAATATCGTGGTTGGCTCACCCGGCGACAACAATTTCTACATTACGAATGTCGTTCACGAGGTCTCGCAAGCTGGCATGTATACGACGAAACTTACAGGGTGTATCGATACTCTGGAGAAGAAACTCGCGCCCGCCGTCCCGGGCGGCAGTATTCCTTCATTACTATAGGACTATAGGAGGATAATTTATGGCTTTATACGACATCATCGATGAGATAACGAGCAGACAGATAACGAAGAGCGACACGGGGGATCCTCGTGTGCAGGGCGTCGTGGTCGGCATTGTCGCAAAGAATTACAGCAAGGATATGCCCGGGCGAATTTGTGTGACTATTCCTACGCGTGAAACGGAGGCGAACGAACTACAATGGGTTCGGATGGCGCAGCCTTCAGGCGGCAAAAAGTGGGGGCATTACTTCCTGCCGGAGATTGGCGATCAAGTCTTGCTCGCCTTCGAAAACGGCAATATCGAAAAGCCTTATGTCATAGGTTGCATACAGAAGGATAACGATCAATTTCTCAGCAAATCTGTGGACGCTGACAATCAAATCAAACACATCATGACGAAGAACGGCAATGAACTGCGTTTTGAGGACAACAAGGAAGGCGAGGGTGAGAAGGACAAGATTACCCTGACGACACCTGCGAAGGGCGACAAGCAGCACATGCTGAAACTCGACAACGAAAATTCACGCATTGAGCTGACGGACAAAAAAGGCGAGAATTCCATCAAGATGCGCACTGAGGACGGCGTCATCGACATCAAGGCGAAGAGCAAACTCACGATCAAGGTGGGCGACAAAATCAAATTGACGATGAACGGCGAGTCCGGTGCCGTTACACTAGAATGTAGCGAATTGAAGGTCAAGTCGTCGGGCTCGGTGAACATTAAGTCGGACGGAATGTTGAAGCAGGAAGCCGCGCAGATGTCCACGAGTGCCTCGTCCGTTTACAAGCTCGAAAGCGGGGGGACGGTCATCGTGTCGGGCAACCCGATCAAGATTGGATAGGTGGTAGATGGATCCTGCGACTTCGCGCAGGATGACAGTATAGTAGTTTAGTAGCAGGATGACAGTGTAGTAATAGGTGGTAGATATGGCAGATAGGACAGAGCAGGCTTTTCTGGGGAGCGGAATGAAGTTCCCCCCACAAGCAAATAAGGCGACGGGGCGTTTCAGCGTCTCTTCGGGTGCACAGAGCGTCAAGGAATCGATTTACTTGATCTTGATGACGGCTGTCGGCGAACGCGTCCTCGCACCCGAGTTTGGCAGCAGTCTGTCGCAATACGCCTTCATGGATATCACTCTGACCAATCTCACAATGATGAGAAACGACATCCGTCGGTTGCTCATGCAGCAGGAACCTCGCATAGATGATATAAACGTTGAGCTTGATGCGGGGAGCAAAGACAATTGCCTGATCATCAATATCACCTATACACTTGCGGAATCGAATGTGATCGACAATTATGTGTTCCCGTTCTATCTTCGTGCGGCATCGGAAGGAGAAGAATGATGAAGAAAACTCCTTATAGGATAGATGAACGCACCGAGGACGAGCTCAGAAAACAGATTGCCGAGCTTGCGGCGTCCTACACCCCTGAGTGGATTTTTGACACCGAAAACCCTGATATAGGCTCGGTGCTCGCCATATTGTTTGCAAACCAGATGAACGGCAGTATCGACCGTTTCAACCATATCATCGACAAGTATCGCGTCGAGCTCGTCAATCTGCTCAACGTGGGCATCAGGCCCGCCTATCCCGCAGATGGTATCTGTGTGCTGAACACCATTCAGGAGGCCGTGCCCGGCGTAGATGTCCCAGCCGGTATCAAACTCATAGGAACCGGTGATGGCGATTCGGATAGTTTGATATTTGAAACCGCGGAGCCTATTCATGTAACGAGTGCCAATATCACTGACATTCTTCAGGTATCGGGAAGCACGGGGAGAATAATTCCTTTGCGAAGCCTCTCGGAGGAGGAGGAAGTTGATACCGATGAAATTAGGCTCTTTGATTTTTCAAAGAAGGGCATTGAGCAGAATGCGCTCATGCTCTATCACGAAAATGTCTTCGACGTTCCGGCTGACACCGACATAGTCATCGAGGTTTTTGGCCCCGATGGAAAATCACCGGCGGAGTTACTGGCAAAGCCCGAGGATTACCTGATTAGCTACTATGACGGTTCAAAGTTTGTGCGTTACTCGGAAGTGCATACCGAAGACGGGGCATTGGTTCTCAGGAGCGACGGAGGGAGCCGAAAGGTCGAGCTCCCAGACGGTAGACTTGCAAACGTCGTCCGCATTGACGCGCAGAAGCCCGTAACAGAGGTTCTCGAGATTGCAAACATAAAGATTCACTCGATGGCGGCAAGCGGCAAACCGGATTTTGCGAGCAATAATGAAAACGATTTGGGCGTGGATTCCTTCATGCCTTTCGGCAACACGGCGTCCATCTTCGACGATTGCTATATAGGAAGTGATAGCGTCTTTGCACATGACGGCGCGGATGTAACTCTGAAATTCAAACTCTCTTTCAGGGAAAAACTCGTAACGTTCACGCCTGAGCAGGTGGATGCATCACTGAAGGTGATCAAACGCAAGGCGAAAAAGATTCTCTACACGACCGCGAACACGAAGGTTGACCGTATTGCGGTCGAATATTTCAACGGAACGGGTTGGCGCAGGCTCGCCACCGAGGAACAATGGACAACCGTATTCAACGGAGAGACCGACGGCGAAATAGAGCTCAGCTTCACCTGCCCGCCATCGTGGGAACCAGTTACAATCGGAGCCCATACAGGCAGATGTCTGCGGCTTCGCATTGAGAGCGCCGACAATTGCTATCTGCAACCCTGCGTACACAAGATGCCGTTTGTCGAGGATTTTTCGATTTCCTACAGATATGATGACGGCGACAAAAAAAGCCCGTCCTATATCAGGACGATTGTGGGCACTGAGCCTAGGGACTTCACCTCTGGTGCGCTGCAAGGCGGTGTTATCACTGCGTTTTCGCCGTTGCCGAATACGTTCAACAGCCTCTATCTCGGGTTTGATCGGAAGATTGAGGGTAGACCTATCAGCCTCTACTTTGAGCTAAAGTACAAGCTGCGTGGGTATGGGATTCCTCTGAGCCTCGAGTATAGCACGAGTCGCGGTTTCAAGCACCTGCGTGTTACCGACGAGACGGAGGGGCTATCTATGAGCGGCATCATCATGATGGAGCCTGGCGAGGACATCGCGCCGCTGGACGTCTATGGAAAGAAAAGATTTTGGATTCGTATCAAGGATCAGGATTCACTCTTCACAGGCACGGAGCGCGTCCATCCCATTATCACAAATATTCTGCCCAATGCCGTGCCTGTCAGGAATGAACGCACGCTTGACGAGGATTCGTATTTCATCGACGAGTCCGCTCCCTTCATGACATTCAGCCTGCCGGCGAACAATATTCTGTCCGCCGAAGTCTTCGTGAACGAGAGCAATATGCCGAAGCTCAGCATGCAGCGAATGATAGAACAGCGGCCGCAGGATGTCAGGGTTGTTCGTGGTAGTCGGGGTGACATAAGCGAGTTTTATGTAAGGTGGGAAGAAGCGCCGAACTTCGACGCCTCAAAAGCCGGTGATAGGCATTACGTCATCGACCGACTGAATTCAGTAATAAGGTTTGGGGACGGCATAGGTGCTCGCATACCAGAGGCTTCATCTGACCCCGCCTTCACAGTCCGGCTAAAGTGCTGCGACGGTGCTGCCGGAAATCTTCCAATTGGTGCGATAAACGGGCTGATGGATCGTATCCTTTACATCGGCGACGCGTGGAATCCGCTTGCGACGAGCGGCGGCAGCAACATGGAGTCCGTTGCCAATGCGACCCGCCGCGGCTCAGACCTCTTGAATTCTACAGGCAGACTGATGAGCGAGGCCGACTATATAAGAGAGGCGGAGAATTACTCGGATATGATCGCCGAGGCGAGCTGCATCATCGGCGACAAGGGTAGGGTTGATATTGCGCTTCTTACGAGGGATTATGCCGAAGGCGCGTGGTCGTTTGATCAGATACGAAGCGGGCTCAGGAGCACCATTCTTTCGAAATGTGAGGCTACGCTGACAGCTGAGCAAATCAACATCGTCGAGCCCACCTATGTCAAGATTGATATAGATGTCTGGGCGGCCATCTTTGATCCCAAGCAGAGATTTGAAACCGCGGCACTCATAGAGCAGAAGATACGGGAACGTATTGAGCCGTTGCCTGCGGCGTCCGGGATAGCGGAAGAAAGAGGTGGTTGGAAGATAGGAGATGTGCCGGAAGTGAATCAGATTGACATCATGCTTCACGGTATCAGTCAGGACGTGGTCATAAAGCATTGGACAGCAACCGCAACATACGTGGATTTGACGGGGGCACATTCGGTGGAACTCAGCAGGCTCGAGCGTCTGCCGCTGATGCTCGGTGTGAACGGCGTTCACCATGTGCACTTTATATAATTGTGAAAAGTAAGGAGCAAAATCGTGTTAGATAGTATCAATCTTGCAGATAAAACATATGAGGAACTCTTGGCTGAGGCGATTGAGAAGATTCCGACATACACCGACGAGTGGACCAATTTCAACGTGTCGGATCCAGGGATCACGATACTTCAAAATCTCACGTCATTGCAGGTGCTTCAGCGCGAGGCGATGAATGATATTCCCGAGTCCGTCAGATATGCCTTGCTCAGGATGCTCGGCTTCGTGCCGGCAGACTATAGGGCGGCCGAGATATTTCTCAGTGCCCCCGAGGCTGTGGACGGTCTATACCTTCCCACCGGTGAAAAACTGATGGCGGAGGATCTTTGCTATGAGGCGGATGGTGCAGTAACTCTCGAGCCTTGGGGCGTCCGGAGCCTCTATTGTGAAACCGAGGAGGGGCTGAGGGACATCACGTATTTGCAGGGTGGTGTATCACGGACAGGTGCTCCCATCTTCGGAATTCCGGCACGTGTCGGAGCAGCTTTCTACGTTTTCTTTGATGACATTCCCGACTACAGGGACAGCCTAAGACTTCTCACCCGCATCATGGATGAAGAAAAGAGAAATCCCTTTGGTGGTGCTGAAATAAAACTTGCCGAGCTCAAATGGCAATTTTATACGAAGTCCGGTTGGGTGGACGTTGCCTTCGAAGACGGCACGAGGGGCTTCCTCGAAAGCGGCGTCATTCGCATTTTCCTTACGGCCGCCGACAAAGCTGTGTTTTCATTGTCCGGTGCCGAATCGGGTGCGGAAGGCTACGTCCTCAGATGTATACTCGAGTCCGAGCAGTATGACAATGCTCCGCGTCTACATTCCGTTACATCAAATGTCTTTTCCGTAAAACAAAAGGACAGCCGTATTCAAATCGAATCATTTGACGGTAATAGGATACCATTACTGAACAATCCAGTAGCCTTGTCAGGGTATTACGTGGTGTTTTGCGACGAGGATGGCTCGGGAAATTTCTATCGTTACTTGGCAAAGGAGGAATGGCAGCAAGAGGGTCGCTACTATACGGAAGAAAAGGTGGCCGATGGTATTCGTCTTCATTTCCACAAACATCGTTTCGGCTATGCGCCGTCCAGACGTGCGGATGCGATCCGTATCTTCTGCTGTGATGTGAAGAGTGCCGAACACCTCGTGCTCGGGCGACTCATGGGCTACGACGATCAGATCATTCCCGTGAATGGGTTTGGACACATTCTTCCCGAGGATTTCTGCATCATGGCGGAGTTGGCCGATGATGAGGGCACGCCCGTCTTTCAATTCATCTATCCCGACGATGAGGATCCGCGAAATTTCTGTTATCAGGTTCAGTCTGAACCGGCGCAGATACACATCACGAGTCCTGGCGATATGGAGGGTGCCTTGCTTCACATTGCATCATGCGCGGAAACGGACGGTGCCAGAGGCAATATTCGCCCTTGGAATGTTTTCGTTCCCGAATTTCTTTCTTCTGAAGCTGAGAAAAAAGGCGAGCCCATTCCTCGTATCGTGAATGCCTTGGCGGCCGACGGCGGAAGCGATTTCGAATCCGTGGAAAATCTCAGGCTCAGGTTCCTTTCGGATATGCGCGACAACTCCGTCGCCGTTACACTTGCCGACTACGAGCATATTGCCAAAATCACGCCAGGTCTCTGTATTCACAAGGTGAAGGCTGTCTCATTTCCGGAACAGAATCTCGTACGCGTTGCCGTCAAGCCGTATAGTGCGGATGAAATGCCGACCCTATCGCCGCTGTATGAGGAGAACATTCTTGCAAATTTGAACAAAAGCCGCATGATTGGCACTCGCATTGAGATTGCGCCTCCGATTTATAAGCCTATAGATGTGCGGACGGTCGTGTATGCAAAGGGCTATTACGAAAATGTCAGAGGCAGTATTGAAGCATATCTGAGGCAGGAACTCGACGGAGTAACGGGTGATATGGAATTTGGCTCTACTATTTCATACAACCGGCTATACAAGGGGCTTGAGGCTTTGGACTGTGTCGCCTCGCTATATGACTTTTCTGTCGCTCCGCAGGATTGGACCGACGCAAGACCCGAAGGGCCGGACATCATTCTCGGTGATGATGTGCTCAGCTATACCGGTGAGCTTTTGATAGAAATAAGATAGAAGCAGCGTGAAAAGGATGAATGAATATGGCATTTGATATAAGAAAATATAGAATCGGGGCCCATAGGCTGGAACTTGCCTACAAGGAAGGGCTGATTTTGTCCGAAGAAGGCGTCCTCAGAGCGGATGGCTTCGGGTCGGTGAGCACGGTGTTCTTTCCCTATCTCGACGGTGTCTCGGACGGCTGTCCATGGGCTCGCCTTGTCTTTGATGCGGAGGTGAGCGAGGATACGGTCTTCACGGTGAAGACTTTTGCGAGCGATGAGAATGAAACGCTTTTTCATGGTGAAAAGCGCAAGATAAATGATATTCTGCTTGACCCCGCTGTGCCGATAGAAGAAAAAAATATGATTTTCGGTGCGACCGGCGAACAGAGAACTTCAATATACAGAGACTCGCTCCTAGATGGGCAGAACGGCCGCTATCTGTGGATTTCCTTGACGGTTCAGGGCGGACGGGCGTCATTTGCAAACTTCAGAGCTTTCACACCAGGTGATTTAATCCTCAGGACCTTTCCTGAAATCTATCGTGAGCAGGGCTCATTCTTCAATCGTTACTTGTCAATCTTCTCTTCTCTTTACACGGATTTGCAGGAGCGTATAGACAAGGCCGATGAACTTCTGAACATTGAAACCGCACCCGCTGAGCTTTTGCCCATCATTGCCGATTGGTTTGGTATCACTCTCGATGGTGACTTTATTGACGAGGACTTACTGAGGCGCTTTCTTTCGAAGGCATACGGCCTCATTCGCAGGAAGGGCACGCGCGACGCCATTGAGGAATTGGTGTCCATCTTCGTCGATGAGCCTTTCTATATCGTCGAGCATGCGGATGTGTACGGAAAGATGGCAGGAACAGACAAGAAGGCTCTGACAAAGATTTATGGTGATGATCCTTTCAGCTTCACATTACTCCTTCAGAGGAAGCCGGATGAGAAATTGCAACTCCGTCTCGATAGATTGATAGGGCAGTTTAAGCCTTTGCGTATGAAGGTGCGGATTCAGTTCATCGAGGATAGGGCTACGCTGGACGGCGGAGCCAATTTGGACGTGAATGCCAAAATTGCAAAGCCTTCGGAGGGGCTGCTCGATGAAACCGCGGTGCTGAATACGACGGATTTTTTGGCTTAGATTGGGAGGAACGGCAAAATGGCTGAAGACGAAAAGGAAAATGGCGGAAGTCAAAACAATGATGACGATGAGGAAGAAATTGACATCCGAATTGAGAAGCCGCATGAGGAAATGCTGAACAAGACCAGGTCTGTCTTTGACAGCGGCACGAAGGAGCGGTTTGGCGGTATCAATACGGCGCCGTCCGTCTTTGAGCAGGGTGTTTTGTTTCGAACAGAGAATACGGAGGAATAGATGAGTTTTTTTAAATCTGATATGGATAAGCCTACGCCATTTGCGAGCTATGACGAGTATACCGCTTACATATTTGCCTGTGTAGATCGTCAGCTTCATGCCTATTTGGACGAGCTGAAGGGGCTTTTCGCTGCTGGGCAGGGTGGTTTCAAGAACGTACTTTATCCCGATATTGAGATAGCTCATGATTTGACGGGCAAGCACCTGCGGGACTTCTACTTGCGGGAGACTTCAAGTGCCAGTGGCGGTGGCAGTGGCGGCGGTAGCGGCAAAGCGAAGGGTGCAAAGGGCACTAAGGGCAGTAAGAAAGCGCAGCCGGAAGACGAAGGCTCGCCTGACGAACTTCTGGATCTGTTTGGAGATTTCGCTATTGAGGAAAATACGCAGGGCAAAGCTGAAACGGATATCGATATGTCGCAGCCTCTTTCAGAACTCATGGCTCACATTCGCGCGAGGGCTGAGCTGACCGACGAAGCTGAGATTTCCATGCCGCTGCACAGACTTTGTAGCCGCGGGAAATTTTCCGATTTCACTATATTTTGTTTCGCGTGTGCGATACTTTCTTCGACGCAGACGAATTACGCTTCGGTGTTTCAAATCATAGGTCAAAACGGAAATCTTTCCGCACCGACCTTTGAAACGGCGGCACGCGTATACTTCGGAAACTCTTTTTCCATCACGATGGCTTCGTCGCATATGTCAGAAGCCCTCGAAATGCTCAAGCCACTCTTCGATCTGAAGATAAACGGGGCCATGCCATTCTCGACGCAGATTTCCCCCGACAAGAGACTCATAGACTACCTTTTCGGCACAAATCCGAGGCAGCTTGATGAAGACTACAGCCGTTTCCTCAAATTGGTCACGGACGAGACGGAGCTTCATCCTCTCATCGCAAATACGGGGCAGCTTGAGGCGATAGGCATTGCGCATGACGACGGTTGCCACCTCTTCTCGCTCTACGGAGATGAGGGAAGTGGCCGCAAGTTCACCATTCGCCATTTCTGCGGTGAGCGCGGGCTTGAATGTGTCGGTCTCGACTGCGGCAAGCTCTTCTCCTACGATTTTTCCTTCGTTGAGAAGGCACTTTGGGCTGTGAACAGGGAGTGTTTGCTTCTTGACGCCTGTTGCTGTCTCGACAATCTTTCCTACAGAGAAGATGAAAAGGAGAAGTTCTTCGGCTATATGGATCTCGCCTACGGCAAACTTCTAAGTGGCGGTATCACGGTCTTTGCACTCAGCCGCGACAAACTTCCGATGAAGGAAATGACGAGCATAGAATACACTCAGCTTGAGCTTCCGACGCCGAACAACGGCGAGCGCGAGGAGCTTTGGGGGCATTATGCGGCGGGCTATGCTTTTGATGACGATGTTGATCTCGACGAGATGGCTGCAAAATTCCTCTTTACGGCCGGCAAGATACAGGGCGCATTGCGTATGGGAAAGAGCCTCGCCGCTATGAAGCGGGCGGAGAAGATCCCACGGGATTCCCTCTTTGAGGCCTGCTACAATCAGATGAGCCACGAGTTGACACAGAAGGCAACGAAGATAAAGGCGACCTACACCTGGGACGATATAGTCATGGCGCCCGACCAGAGGCAGGCTCTCGAATATGCCTGTGATCAGATGCGCTTTCGAAAGCAGGTCTATGAGGAATGGGATTACAACCGCAAATATCCCTACGGCCGCGGACTTTCCGTCCTTCTTTTCGGTGCACCAGGCACGGGCAAATCCATGTGTGCACAGGTGCTCGCCAACGCCCTCAACCTTGAACTTTATCGCGTGGACCTTTCAAAGGTCGTGGACAAATATGTCGGCGAAACGGAGAAGAGTATATCGATGATTTTCCGCGAGGCGAAAAAGTGCAACGTTGTCCTCTTCTTTGACGAGTGCGACACACTCTTTGCGAAACGCTCAGATGACGGCGGCAGCAACCAATCCAGTAACAATAACAAGACGGCGCTGCTGCTTCAGGAAGTTGAAGCCTACGACGGGGTGTCCGTGCTCGCGACGAACTACAAGCACAACATCGATCCGGCTTTTTTCCGCCGTATGAAGTTCATCGTTGAGTTCCAGTTTCCCGATCCTGAGACGAGGCTCATACTGTGGAAGGCGACCATTCCCAAAAACACGCCACTTGCTGAAGATGTCGATATAAAGTTCCTCGCGGACCGCTTCGAGTTTGTGGGAGGAAACATCAAGAATTGTATTCTCAACGCGGCTTTCCTTGCGGCCGGAGATGAAACGGCCGAGGGCAAGGTTCATATGCGTCATTACCTTCAGGCTATTCGTTACGAGTTTGTGAAGACGGGCAAGGTGTTCACCCGCTCCGACTTCGAGCCCTATGCAGATCAGATTTTGTAGGAGGCTAAGATATGTCAATATGCGTATGCGCCGGAGCGGGAATGTTCTGCTCCTTCGGGGTGGCTCCTTCAAATCTAATAGTAACATCGAACGTGAAAACGCTGACGACGGCACCGGCCGCGACGATCATGGACAAGGCTCCCATGGTGAACATTCCGCCCTTCGGTATGTGCACATCGCTGGCAAATCCCACGGTCGCTTCAGCAACTGCCGCGGCACTAGGAGTGCTCACGCCGATGCCCTGCGTGCCAAACACGATGGCGCCGTGGGTCCCAGGCAGCCCCAAAGTCCTCATCGGCAGCTACCCCGCACTCACAAACGGCAGCACGCTGAACTGCATGTACGGAGGCGTCATCTCAATCACAACCCCAGGCCAGACAAAGGTGATGGTCCCATAAAGAACATTTACACAATCGAAGCGTCCCTTTGTATAGTCTGTGAATATGAGCCGTTTACTCGAGAAATATTCTCGCAAAGGGCTTGAATCTCGAGTAAATAGGTGATATTCACGGAAAATCAGCGTTTTTTTGTGAATACAAGCCACTTACTCGAGAATTTTGCATTTGGGGCTTGACTTAGTAATATTTGATGAATTAAATTCAATTATTGTAAAATAATGGTTGACATGGGGTATTTTGTGTGATACTTTATGTGAATGGTTATTGTTTTGTGATTTGGTTTTGGGAAAGTGGGTATGGTTTGGGGATACATAAGGTTAAGGATAATAGTTTGAAGTTGATTCTTGATGATCACGAGTTGTTTGTTGAGTTTTTGCGGGATTTCATTGAGGTGGATTTGCTGAAGAGCGTTGCGCCGGAGGATGTTGAGGACATTACTGAGAGGTTTCTGCCTCTGTTTGATGAGAATAAGGATTCCGATACCGTGAAACGCATACGGCTCAGGGGCGATGATGAGTCTCCGCTCTATGTGGTGGCCTTGGTTGAGCACGAATCCGGCGTGAATTTTCGGTCTTCGTTTAAAATGCTGCATTACATTACTCTTATTCTCAGCGATTATGAGAAGATGATGAATAGGGAGAAAAACGGGATTATCTATAGACGGGACTTCAAGTATCCGCCGGTGCTTCCTGTGGTTTTCTACGATGGGCCGGGGGAGTGGACGGCGGAGTTGAATTTCCTCGACAGAACGCAGATGAATGATGTATTCTATAAGTACATACCGAAGTTCGAGTATGAATTGGTGTCTTTGAACAAGTATGGGGCGGACGACCTTGTGAAGTTCAAGGATACGCTGTCTTTGATAATGCTGATAGACAAGATTCAGACGGGCGATGGGCTGAGCTTACTCAGCCAGTTGCCGCAGGACTATATCGAAACGTTGTCGCAGGATATACCGGATGAACTTACGAAACTGGTGTCCGATGTGGTGACGGCGCTGCTTGTTAGGGCGAATATACCCAAGGATGAAATTGATGAGATTACTGATAGGATACAGGAACGGAGGCTTCAAGAGATGTTTTCATTCATAGACGGATACGATGTACAGGAGACTAGGCGCGTCTCAAGGGCTGAGGGCAAACGTGAGGGCAAGCTTGCTGGCATAAGAGTGGGCGAGAAAAAAGGCAAGCGTGATGATGCTCGTGGTATGAAGGCTGAGGGTATTTCGATTGAGACTATTGCCAAAATCACGGGTTTGAGCGTTAAGGCGATTGAAAAACTGTAGTTCGACTCAATTGGGTATTTTCACCATTCGTCAAATTTTATTTTTGCTCGACATCTTTTTGGGATTTTTGGGCTGCAGGAACTAATGCTTGCATATAAAGATGTATGGTGTATAATGAAAATACAAAAGCGGTGAACGCAGCCAACAAAAGAAATGCGAATGAAAAAAGTAAAGCGTGCGAGACGGCAAAGTTCCGTCCGCACGTTTGTTTATTGTACTTTCGATTGGCACGTCCAAATATATAATAATTTATTTTGAAATATTTTTGATTCTGGGCAGTTTTTTTGTTTTGTTTCTTTCTTGTATATATGTCCGGCAATTGGGGCGGACGTTTTTTTTAAGTTTTTCAAACTTTTTTCTGAAAAAATGTTTAAAGTGGGGAAAACGGGGTATATATAATGTATAAGAGTAATTTATAAGGGGGATATTATGAGAAACAGTATCAGGCAAGGTAAAAGTAGAAGTTCAATTGGACAGCGAGCGTCGGCAGCATTTTTGACCGTGGTTTTGCTGGTAATGGCCATAGTGCCTCAAATGGCGATGGCAACCGATATGGAAGAAATTTCCACGGGGGGGGTATTAGTATAGACGAATCTCAGGGGGAAGCGACAGACGCTACTTCCGAAGAATCTCAAACCACTGCCGATGACGAAAATATCGCCACGGCAGACGATGATAGCCTCGTCAATACAGACGACAAAAATCCTGTCATTTTGGCAGATGACAAAATCGTCATTCCGGTAGGCAACAATCCTGTCAAAAATGCCATTGAGTCGGAATCAGAAATTTCCACATTAAACTCTTCATCTGAAGAAGATGCAATAAGTACATTGGCAGACCCAAATGTGACGGTCGCCAATCAGACAGATTTGCAGGCAGAAATCGATAACGCGACGAATAATGTCAATAAGACCATCGCCATCAGCGCCAGTTTTGATATTACTACGGCCATAACTGTGACGACGAACAAAGTCATCACAATTATCAGCAACGCCCCGACGAATTTTCAGCTAACTAAGACAACCGCAGGTGCGGCTTTCACGCTCAGCGGCGGCGGCAATTTAACGCTTGAAGACATCACCCTGAACGGCTACGCAAGCAACATCAGTGCGTTAATCACTTTTGATACGGGCGGAGGCACGTTCAATTTGAATAATGCGACGATTCAGGGAAATACCAATACCACCGCTAACCAAGGTGGGGCAATTAGCACGAGTAATAATGCCGATATCACAATCAATATAAACGAAGGTAGCCGAATTCAGAACAACACAGCAGCTATTAAAGGCGGAGCGATTTATACGAGTCCCAACAACGCAACCAACGCCGTGATTTTAAATATCACGGGCGCGATCTTTGACAATAATCAGGTAGCCGTATCTGGTACCGGCAACGGCGGTGGTGCACTATTCTTAGGCAACTTCGTTACGACAAGAATAGATGGAAGCAGTTTTACGGACAATACTACCGGCGGTGCGTACGGCGGT
This sequence comes from Eubacteriales Family XIII. Incertae Sedis bacterium, assembly GCA_031261345.1. Classification (GTDB taxonomy): domain Bacteria; phylum Bacillota; class Clostridia; order Peptostreptococcales; family Anaerovoracaceae; genus JAISKC01. The sequence continues at coordinate 45,408 of JAISKC010000033.1, forward strand.
GCAATTTATGCCACCGGCGCGTCGTCGTCCTTTACGATGACAGATACCATAATTAGTGGAAATATTATCAGTGGTGCGGCAATTAGTTATGGAGGTGGTGCTTATCTTAATGCAGTAAATACGGTTAGCATCTCTGACTCAACTTTTGATAATAATACAGTCGCACCCACCAGTGGAAGCTTTTCGGCCGTCGGTGGCGGTTTGGGCGTGTCAGGTGCCGGAACCAGTGTCAGTATTACCGACACCAGTTTTACCAATAATACTGTATCAGGCCCCAGCAATGGCAGTGGTGGTGGGCTAAGTCTCGCTACATCCGCAACAACGGTAACCTTGTCTAACTTGACTGTGACCGGTAACGAGGCATTAGGTGCTGGAACCAATAACTACGGTGGCGGTATCTTTTCCTCATCAGCAACCCTGACCTCAATAAACAACTCGACCATATCCGGCAACACTTCAGGAGAAGGTGGCGGTATTCATTCCGGATCAGCAACCTTGACCTCAATAAACAACTCGACCATATCCGACAACACTGCCAAAATGAATGGTGGCGGTATTTTTTATAGAGGTGCCAAAGACTTGACTATCACAGATACCACAATCACCGGCAATACGGCAACGGGTGGTCAGGGCGGCGGTATTTGTCTTGCTTCCAATGGCACAGCGGATTCGGAATACAAGCTGACCTTGTCCGGTACAACGAAAGTTGGCGACACGGGTGCGGGCAAGAGAAATGCCGCCGGATCTTATGGCGGCGGTATCTCAGCTGGAAATTATGTGTTTATTACTATGCAGAATGGCGTGAAGGTAAACAATAACACCGCCGGTACGTACGGCGGCGGCATCAGCTTGGGTACATTCAGTAGATTGACGACACCGGGTTATTTTGAGATAAACAACAATACCGCTGGTACCAATGGTGGTGGACTTTACACTACCACAGTTGGCTTTGCCTTAAATATGAACAGTGGCACAATCAACGGCAACCATGCCGCAACAAAAGGAAATGGCTCTGGCGGTGGTTTTACTATTTCGTCTGGCAATGCGACAACACCGGCAACGGTTACGCTGAGCGGTTCGGCATCTGTTTCTAACAACACTTTAGGTACGCAGATCGGTGATGCCGGTGGTTCTGATTGTTATGGTGGTGGATTTAAAACCGGCAACTTTACAAATATCATATTGTCAGATAATGCAGTCGTTAAAAACAACTCCGCCAAGATTAACGGCGGTGGAATAAATACGGGGAATGCCTCTACTATAGAAATGACAGGTAGTGCCCAAGTCAACAACAATGCTGCCGGGACATCTGGCGGAGGTATTAATATGGGCGGCTACAGCGGCACCACACCGGTTAGTTTCACTATGAGCGGCGACACGCAAGTCATTGGCAATCGTTCGGCGCAAACTGCCAACAACGGTAATGGCGGCGGCGTCCAAATTGGCAACGGTGTTGCGGGTGTAAATACAATAGTGGACTTGTCGGGCAATGCCAAAGTAAGCAACAACTATGCCGGATATGACGCAGATGGCGAAGCAACGGGTTTCACCGGAAATAATGGCGGAATTGGCATCGGGACTTTTGCCGATGTTACTATATCTGGCAAAGTACAGATAGACGGCAACAAGGCGACAGTCAGTGGTGGCGGAATATCTTTTAGTACAAGCTCGGATACAGAAATTAAGGGTGGTGCTGAAATCAAGAACAATACATCCGGTAACCATGGCGGTGGTATTGCGGTTTTGGGTGGTAATTCTAAGCTTGATATTAGTGGCGAAGTGGCTGTTAGTGGAAATAAAACTTATAGTAATGGTGGTGGGATTTATGTTTACTCTTCTAACACTGTACTTGATATTAGCGAGGATGTAGTCGTCAGTGGAAATACGGCTGGTCAAAATGGCGGTGGAATTAATATTAGCGGTAATGGTTCTACTCTTAATATTAGTGACAATGTGCATATAGATAGCAATAAGGCTACCAGTTTTGGCGGTGGTATCTTAACCTTTGCTGATACAGCAGTTACTGGTGATGCGCATATAGTTGGTAATACGTCTGATTTACAGGGCGGCGGAATTTATGCAACTGGTTTGCTCACTATTTCAGGTGGAACTATAAATAACAATACTACCGGGACAAATGGCGGCGGCGTTTATGTTGCGTATGCTGACTTGGAAAAGCTTGATGTCGCTTCTACTGTGACATTCGCAAACAACACAGCCGCGACCTATGCTCTTGGTGTGACTCCTGATGACTTGGCTACTTACAATGCTCATGTCGCTAAGGCAAACAATACTTGGACGAAGTGTCCCGCAACAGGTCGTTCATTCCTTCGTGGCTATAACAACTATGACATCAGTTATGCGAAAGAGAGTTCGCCTGGAGTCCCACTTCCGATGTATGCGGTCAAGTTTGCACATGATTCACATGGTAGCCTCACCGGAAGTGTCAACTATCCGAATATCTACGAGGGTACAAAGTGGGTTGACGCAGGCATCGTGGCACCTGCGCCTACACCTTCATCACACTATCTGTTTGATGCATGGTCAGCTTCTATTCCTTCCGGCACCTTTGCCATTACTGGGGATTTGACCTTCACTGCGAAATTCAAGCTCGACAGCCACACGGTGAAGTTCGTCGATTACAATGGGAACCAGATTGGCGATGTCCAGACGCTTATTCATGGAACAGGCGCTACGGCTCCGGCGGATCCTTCACGCGAGGGTTACACTTTCAAGGGCTGGGACAGGAGCTTCGACAATGTTACTGAGAACCTGACTGTGAAGGCCTTGTATGATTTGATACCCGACGAGCGACCGGCGATTGTTGACCCGATTGACGATCCGGTAATAGACCCAGTAATAGATCCAGTTGAAACCTACTCGGTCAGCTATGTGGGCGGCGGAGAGAATGTGACGGGGTTGCCTGCGGGGGCGGCGGAGCTTGAGCAGGGAGATATGTATACCGTATCGAATACCGTGCCGACGAGAAATGGATTCACTTTCGTTGGCTGGCGGAACGGTTCCGGAAATGTGCTTCGCGGCGGGGACAGCTTCAGAATGCCAGCGAGAAATGAGACGTTGACGGCACAGTGGGACAGCGAAACGGCTGTGGTTACTACCGCTGCTACTACAACCGCGGGCCTCAATACCGAGGTGGTAGCGGAGCCGAAGGAGCCTTCTTCTGCGGCGGCGGACAAGGCGGCGGTCGTGCAGGCGGCGAGGGATGCGGGCATACCGATTCTTCCTGGCGGAGTGCCGCTCTATGCTCCCGAGAATTTCGGCACATGGGCTCTGCTCGATTTGGTTCTTGCGGTGCTCGGCGTTGTGCTTGCAGCTATCATGCTAGTCAATTATTTGGCGAGGAAGAGAAGCGAGGAGGACCTCGTGAATGATGGGCGGCTTTCGGAGCTCGGCGGCAGAAAGAGATTCCGCTTCCTCGTGCTCGGGTTCGCCTTCGCAATCGCCGGAGTGGTGATTTTCTTCCTGACGCAGGATATGAGCCTGCCGATGGTGCTCGTTGACAAGTGGACGGTGGTTCTTGCAATCCTGTTTGGGGCGGAGATTGTTTTCTCAAACCGCCTGAACAGGGCCGATGAGGACGAGGAAGAAGCAATCGCTATCGCTTGATTTTATTTTGAAAGACCGGCTCCCGGGTCGTCAGTAGAATTAGGGTAGAATTAGGGGACAGGTCCGCTGTCTTACTTTTTTCCAGAAAACAGGACAGCGGACCTGTCCCCTAGCGTTCAAGGTCTTGCCCCAGCTGGGGTGAGACCTTTTGCTAGTGTGCTCGGCATGGGCGATGACTTGACGGTGAAAGTCCGTTACAGGCTTGGCAGTAGGAACTGTTAGCAGAGGACAAGGGTGTCCATCGCGAGGTGGAATCTGAAGGAAGTCTAATGCAAAGCCTCG